>JBAZJC010000001.1:0-44003 GCA_041651495.1 Candidatus Omnitrophota bacterium
GAAGTCTGATATGCTTCCATCACCACAAAAAACTTAGAAACCACTTCAAAGTGGTTTCTTCAAACGGAGAATGGCGATCATGCGGCCTAAAATCAAGATTATCGTGAGCGTTTGCACCTTCTTGATCTTAATATTTTTTTTGGTTAGTTTCGGAAGCTATTTACACCAGAAGATAAGAATAAAAAATCATGCGACTGGAGCAACTACCTCCATATTCACTGTCCAGATTAATCTCTCTCCGTTATTTGAATCACCACAAGGATGGGGACCCGGCTTTGCTTTGGCCAAAGGGGATGGCCCAGGCGTTGTTGTCGGACCAGGCACAGAAAACCCCAATGTATTTGCACAATCGTTTCTGGCGAAGCCGTATCAACCGTTCAAGGTCATCGCAAGGGCCTTAAGCGTGGTTGCGCCCAAGGCAAGAGGTCGTTTTCAAATTAATTGGACAGACTCACAGGATAAATTCATCTCGGTTTCCATCGAGTCATTTGAAGTAACCGATCAAGAAAAAAAATTTGAATTTTATGTGCACGCACCGAAGGGTGCGGTAGCTGGAACCTTATATGTGGTGGGAGATGGTTCCAAAGATGTGGTGCGTTATACTGAAATGAGATTGCTTGGAAAGATGTAGGACGAATCAAAAATCCAGTACGTTAATGGATGACTGTGATAATAGATCCCCAATAGGAGGAATTCATGCCATTGAATAAAACGCCGCTTGTGACAATTAATAAGTCGCCACTCTTTGATAAACCTGAGGGTTGGGGCTCTGGGTTTACGTTGGCCAAGGGGAAGGGCCCCGGGGTTGTTGTAGGGCCCGGCTCTAATAACCCGAACGTCTTTGCTCAACGATTTTCAGCAAAACCGATGGAGCAATTCAAAATCGTGGCCCGGGCATCGAGCGTGGGGAAACCTAAGGCAAGGGGACGTTTCCAAATTAACTGGGAAAGTTCGGGAAAATTTCTTTCTGCCTCCATCAAAGCTTTTGAAGTAACAGCGGAAGAAAAAATTTTTGAACACTATGTGATCGCTCCGCCCGGAACGGTGTCTGGAACGATCTATGTCGTGCCGGATAAGCCAAAAGATGTCGTGCGATATACCGAGATGACATTGCTGTCCCACTCAGGCTCATCCGCCGAAATTGCGCCCGAACCCCCTCAAATTCCACGATTTCCTTCAAAACTGATACATTTGTCAGATCCTGTGACTCGTTCACAATATGGAAATCTTTTTCGAGGATACGATGATGAAGTGACCTTTAAGGAGATGATTCTCGCCGTACAAGGTTATACGATGGTAACATACGATGGTTTGTGCGGATTGCTTAGTATGGTTCGTTATTGTGAACGGGCGGGAATCCCTGGAGATTACGTTGAGGTGGGTGTATGGAAAGGTGGTTGTGCTGGATTAATGGCCCAAGGCTCCAAGTATTTTGGAAAATCACCACGAAAAATTCATGTCTTTGACTCATTTCAGGGACTTCCGCAGCCTATCGCCAGCAAGGATTTTGATGGTTATCTCGAACCGACTTTTGCTGTAACTGAGGCGACTGCCCAGGGTGTGCTACAACCTATAGGCATGTTAGTAGCCTCTGAAAATGACGTCAGAAAACTATTGTTCGATAAGCTCCGATATCCCAAAAATCAGGTATCCATACACAAAGGTTGGTTCCAGGAAAGTATTCCTGCCGCGAATTCCAGCATTGAGAGTATCGCAATTCTCCGGCTTGACGGGGATCTGTACGATTCATACAGGATTGCCCTGGAGTATCTTTACCCTAAGGTTGTTAAGAACGGCTTTGTGATCATTGATGATTGGGTTTTTGGCGGTTGCCGGAAAGCTGTTATGGAGTATTTTGAGAAAAATGACTTTTCACCGTATTTGTGGACTCTGGATGGAACAACCCGGTGTTTCCAAAAGTTATAACTGAAAATAAATTTTGAATTCTGAGAAAGGAAATCATGTTGCGATCGATTAAAGAACGCGTCAAAGAGTCTATCAAGACCTATCTTGAATCCCAGGAAAAGCAAGCCAAAGTTCTAGGCAACGAAATAGAAAAAGAGCTGAATCTCCTGGATGAAACAAATCAGAAGAAATCAATAGTGGGTCAAGCCGTTAGATTTTGCCCAAGCCACATTCATTTGTCCGATCCGTATGTGAGAGAGAATTTTGGTGCTCTGTCGCGAGGGTACGATGAAGAAAATATTTATAAGGAATTCATCTCTTTGATTCGTGACTACACGATGGTCACTTACGATGGCCTGATCAGCCTGTGCGATATTGTGCGAAATTGCGAACAGAAGGGAATAACAGGGGACTTTGCTGAAGCGGGGGTGTGGAAGGGGGGAGCTACCGCGCTGATGTCTCTGGTTTCTTCGAAATTCGGCAATAAACCGAGAATGATTCATGCTTTTGACTCCTTCATTGGATTACCCGAGCCGATTGGTGAAAAGGATTTTGATGTGCGCTATCTAAATATGGAAGAGACTTTTAAAATCTCTAAAGAAGAATCCAGGGGAAATCTCAGGCCCATTAACGCGTTGTGTGCTGAGAAGGAAACTTTTCGGAAGCTTCTTGTTGATAAGATAGGCCATCCAACTGACAAGTTGATGATTTATGAGGGATGGTTCCAGGATACAATACCAAAGGCGATTGACAAAATAGAAGAGTTAGCGATCTTGCGCTTAGACGGAGATTTATATGATTCCTATAGGATTTCTTTGGAGTATTTGTATCCAAAAGTAAAAACCGGCGGTTTTGTGATTATCGATGATTGGTGTATCGGCGGTTGCAGAAAAGCCATCCAGGAATATTTTGCCGCAAGGGGTGGGGTGCCCTTTATGTCGACCGTGGATATAACCGGCAGGTATTTTATCAAGCCCTAATGCAATTATTTTTGCTCAAGAAAAAACCAACCAGAGCGCATCTATTAATACAACCAAGGGAAACCTGATGAACAGTTCCATTTTGCGATTGGCCCGTCAGAATCTACAACTAGCTTCCGCAACAAGCCGGAACGTTCCACTTCCTGACCCTGGATGGAGGTGGCATGCCTATAGGCAAAACGCCATGAAATGGGTAAATTATTTCAGAACCCCCATTGAAGTAATACATGCCATTCAGTCCCCAAGAAGCGGTGTCGGATTTGAATGCAGAATGACCGGCCCAGCTCTTGTAAAACACACACGAAATATGGAAAAGATTTTATTACGCATTTTTCCTCGGTTGGGGAATGCTATAACGACATTTGCAGAAAGCGAACTCTCGAATCCGGACACGATCACCGTCCTGAATGATCGTCTGGTTAGCAGTCCGCTCTACAATCATATCACGCATGTGATGCGTTGCCTTTTGTTCGTGTCCCCTGCAATTGTTGCCGAAATTGGCGGAGGTTATGGAGCCCCGGCGCGTCTTTGGATGACGAACGGCCTGCATCGGCCCAAGTGCTACATCGATATCGACTTCCCCGAAAGCCTCTATTATGCAGAAACGTATCTTCGAGCGAATTTTTCCGAAGAAAGTTGCAAGATTGTTTATGCACACCGCGACACTGATATTGCAAAGGAGATTAGTGCGGGTGCTCGGATCATTTTGATGCCCATCGCAAACATGGACGCCTCACTCGTTCTGCCTATCGATCTGCTGGTAAATACCGGCTCGTTACAGGAGATGAGTACCGAGTATGTCGACTTTTATATGAAATGGATTGATAAATCAAAAATCCAAAATTTTTATTCCTCAAATTATTTTGGCCAGCCTATTGAGGCGCTTATGGAGGGAATGAATTACGCTGCGCCTGTGATGCCCTCCGGTTGGAAGGCAAAGCTCAAAGCACTGCACGCCGATGCATCTAGACCCGTCGCGGAGATGTTCTTTGTGCGTGAAGACGGCACGGATTTCAGGGATTCCGTAACAAACAAAATACACGCCCTGCTAAAAGCTCCCGATCCAATAGCTCTGGGTGAGTTTCTTGAGCTGTTTGATTATTTGCGACATGTTGATGATCGCCAACTTATAATCGAAACGATAAATAAAGCTCTAAAAATGAAATATGTTCCTAAAGAAGCTCTCTTTTTGGCGCGGTGTTTGTCGAATACGCCGAATGGCGGAAACAGCCAAGACAGGACCCAAATAGACGTCCTGAAAACTCTTGAAAAGATGGCGTCAAGTGGTATTGAAAAAATGGGAATCGTAGGTGCTACCGCGAACAAGCTGAGAAGCGCACTCATCAAAGACGGGGCAGCTTCAGGCTTGCCGTTTGCGGAAGGACGTTTACGGGAGGAGACGGATGGAGCCACGGTCGAAATATCTTCTGCGGACCGTCAACTAAGAAACGGGACTTGGGGATCTGTTGAGCGGATGGAAAAGATCTCCAATCAAATCATCGCTTCCGGATGGGCCTCGGGGAAATCACCGGAAGATAAAGTTAACAACATTCACTTGTTTTTAGACGGTGGCCTTGTCGAGAGCGTCAGGCCGTCAATTATTAGAAAGGAATTCGGCTCCAAGGGAAAATTAGTCGGCTTCGAAATCAATGCCGTCTTGCCGGTAAACTCACTGGAATGGCGGTACGTTTTGTTGCTCGCCGAGTTTGAAGATGGTTCTGTCGGCTATTTGACAAATGGGGGAGAAATTCAATAGAACGGAACTCTTGCCGGAAATTCTGGCGGTGTAGGCTTTATCTATGCTTGCGCAAATAGTCCAAATCTGACTGAAACAGCTTCCGGGCGTATTGATAAATAATTAGATCGAAACGATTTATTTTGGCCAGTTCCTTTCTTTCATAATTCGACAAGATGGTGACATTGCGTTTACTGGAACCCGCATTAAGTCGTTTTATGGGTTTATCGGTCCAACCGAGTAAACTGCCAATCAAATCAACTGATTCGTTGTATCTCTCTGTCAAACCAATGAGGAAACGTTCCCTTAAATTTTCTATCGCTTCTTCGCAATGTCTCCTTTCCAAAGAACCGGGTGGAATTTGCCATAGCGCCCTGCGATCATGGCCATCGAATGCATTTTTTGCCGGGAATTTCTGCATGGCGCTGCTACAAATAGGAACGCCTTTAGCAGAGATATCTTCGTAGCCGTTGACCGGAATCAAGCGTCTTTCTTGTTCGAAGAATTTCAAAGCTACTACACCCCAACGAGCAGTCTGGGGTCCAGACAGAGCACGTATTCTCCAAAATCGGGCTTTCTCGCAGTCTGGGATCGAGTAAAAGTACATGCCGTGGCCCTGTTTCAGTGTGAGCAAGGCTGCCGTTCGAATATCGGCGGTAAAACAATCTTCGGAGTATTCCACCGAGACTTTTTTCACACCGCCAATCGACGGATAACGTGTCGCCGAGTACGGGTTGTTCCACTGGCGCAGAGCGATCGTGCGTACTGCGGTGGGTTTGTCGCATTCTAGGCCCAGAAAAGAAGTGCGTTTGACAAAAGGGTTCGTTTCTCCAGACAACCAGAAAGTTGCCTCGGTAAATTCGCAGGAAATGAGAAAACGTGTCATGACATTGTCAAAATTTTCCGCAAATTGTAGCAATGTTTTGTTTTGACAATTTTCAGAAAAATAAGTGGGCGCATCTTGGCTTTCAGCGCTGAAATAGTAGGACGAAAGAACCCGGTCCAAAGGTCCCCGAAGAAATGTCATGTAAGTGCATTCGCCAAACAGCTTATGAAGCCCTACCGGCATGTGTGCTGCAACAACTTTGATTTTTTTTTGCTCATCAGCCGTCAAGCTGAGCAATGTCTTTAGGTTGCCTTCCACTCCTTGGTAGGGCATTACAACAGCATCTTTAGGATAGTTCCTCTTCAGGAGATCATAAACAGAGTGTCCGGCGGTCTTCGGAATATGAACAAAAAATAGTGGGCGATTCTTCCTGACCTTTTCCCAGAAATTCGCGGGCCGGCTCCTGTTGCGGAAAAAATAAGCTGCGGTTTTGGAGAGACAAGAATAAAGCATCGAATTTTCCTTAAGCTTTCCAACAATCTGGGCAAGATTTCACGCCCATGAAGATCGTGTAAAACTTTTTATCTGAATTGTTTGACTGAATGATAACACATTTCTTTCCCAAAAAAAGGAGGATTAATGCTCGTTTGTGGCTGTTTAGTTTTACTCCGACCCTTTTGTTTTTTCATGGCAGGCCATCATTTTTTTTATGATACAATGCACGCTAATCTTCGAGTGTATGCATAAAAAATTGACGGGAAAATCAAGGAAACTTTAGAAAACCGAAGTCGCTTCCTGTTTTCCTAAAACAATTTAGTGAAATGGAATCCCATGAGCAAAGTCATTCATACTAGCGATGCAGAAGCCTTTAAATGGCGCCAGCTTATGCCCTGGCGCATTTTCCAGGATCTCTTCAAGTATCGCAGTTTAATTGCAACCATGACAATCCGGGATTTTAAAGCAACATATCAAGCCAGCTATCTCGGTTTGACCTGGCAGGTTCTCCTGCCGCTAATTATGCTCTCTATCTTCTATTTTGTTTTCGGACGAATTCTGGGGGGGAAATTTTTGCAGTCTGCCACCGAATCGCCGATTGATTATGCACTCGCCCTTTTTATTGGATTGGGTTTTTTTAACTTTCTAGCACAAAATATCGGCTCTGCACCATCTCTTATCGGCTCTAACGCCACCTACGTCAAAACTCTTTCATTCCCGCTCGAGATCCTATCGGTGACTTCCGTACTGAACGCGCAGCTTACTCAGGTGATCGGCTTGGTTCTGTCGACGCTGGCGCTCCTTTTTGCCAAAGGAAGTCTGCCCTGGAGTATCATTTGCATTCCATTCTACGTTTTATGCATTTTCTTAATTGCCATTGGCGTATCATGGGGACTTTCGGCATTGGCCGTTTTTTTCAGGGACATTGCTGGACTTGTTTCGCCAGTGACGCTTATGTTGATGTTTTTGTGTCCGATCTTTTACCCTATGAGCATGGTACCAAAGAAGCTACGGTGGGTTATAGAAATTAATCCCATAGCTATTATCATCGAAAATGCACGCGGATGTTTTCTCTACGGAAGGTGGCCTAGTTTGATGTCTCTGGCAGTGATTCTTGGTTTTTCGTTATTTGTTTTTGTCGTTGGGCATTTTATTTTCATGAAAACGAAGTCCGCTTTTGCGGATGTTATGTAGATTATGTTTCTTACTTTCCAGGAATTTTAAATGAGCGCTGATCCAATAGCTGTCCGTGTCACCAATTTGACTAAGATTTACCGTCTATGGAAATCTCCGCGAGAACGGCTGATTTTTCCGCTCAAAGGCATATGGAATTCTTTCTTGCCCTCGTCGTGGAAAAGAGAGAACGAACAAGCAAAAGGTTACCGTGAGTTCCACGCACTGCATAATATTTCCTTCGAAATCCGAAAAGGAGAGGCCTGGGGTTTTATCGGTGTCAATGGCAGTGGAAAATCGACTTTGCTCAAAATCATATCCGGCAATCTGCGTCCCTCGGAGGGAACCGTTGAGGTTGATGGCAAGGTTGCAATTCTCAATTACGGGAGCGGAGTAAGTGGAGATTTTACTGGCCGTGATAATATCTACGTCAAAGGGGCACTTCTTGGTCTTACCCAAAAGCAGTTGAATGAAAGATATAAAGAAATTGTGGAATTTGCTGACATCGGAGATTTTATCGATCAGCCGGTCAAGACATATTCTAGCGGTATGAGTGCGCGGCTTGGCTTTGCGATCATGATGCACGTCGACGCGGACATTATGATTTCGGACGAGGCTCTTGCTGTGGGAGATGCCTTTTTTGTGCAAAAGGCCATGCGCCACATCAGATCCTTCCTCAAACGCGGAACGTTTCTCTTTGTCTCTCATTCGGCTATGGATGTCATGAGCCTGTGCAGTCATGCAGTCTGGTTGGACCATGGTCGCATCGTCCAAATGGGCACTGCTAAACAAGTATGTCAATCCTATATGGATGCTGTTGTCCGAAAAAACTCAGAAAGACTGCAAAATGAAGGTATTGAAGGCTTGGCAAAAGAAAATACTGATTCTAAAAAAGACATTGCGGTTAAAATAAAAAAAGAAGATCTTGGAATCAAAGAGAAACTATTAGTTCGGACCAAGACAAAACATATTAGTGTCTCAGGGAAGGACCTGGCCGCTTTAAAAAAGCACTATTTGCCACATTCGGAACACAATAAATTATTGGCGTCTCGACTGCCTCGAGTTGAGATTTATGAGCCTGCTTCGAGCACGATGGATTCGATTATTGCAAGCGGTGCTGTGGGGGGAGGAAAAATTTTTAGCGTAACAATTACTGATGATAAAGGAGCGGCCTTGTCTTCGGTTCTCGGCGGCGAAATTGTTCGGCTTACGATCAGGGCTATAGCAGAAAAGGCTATCAAACGGCCCATTCTCGGTTTTCAGTTGAAAAACAACCTTGGACTTCCTTTGGTTGGCGAAAATACCCACGAGGTCATGGGGGAGCATGACTTCTCCCTGCAGCCGGGTGAGGTTATTTCGGCACAATTCCGTTTTATGATGCCTTTGATAGCGGTCGGGGAATATATGATTTTAGCAGCATTCCATGACGGCGTTCAGATTAGTAGTGCAGCTATTGATGTTATACATGAGGCGCTATTGCTTCACAGCATTACATCGGGCGATCGACATGGAATGGTGGGTGTTCCGATGCTGGCAATTGATATTACTCGCGACAAAGTTTCGGCATTTAACAATTCGTAGGCCATGATTTTTGAATTCTTCCATTACGAAAACAAAGGGTTTTATTGTGTTGATACAAATCAAACGGCAGGTTAATACCTCTCCATTATTCGAAATATCGCAAGGTTGGGGTCCTGGATACGCCCAAGCAATCGGGCATGGTCCGGGAGTCGTTGTGGGACCAGGGAATGATAATTCCAATGTTTTCGCGCAGCAATTTTCCGCCCAATCGAACCAGCAATTCAAAGTGACATCGCGAGCTTCGAGTGTGGGCACGCCCAAGGCAAGCGGGCGTTTTCAGATTAACTGGACAAACTCAGGAAAATTTATTTCCAGTTCTATCCAAATATTCGAAGTAACAACGCAAGAAAAAATTTTTGAATTCTACGTGACGGCTCCGGCCAGAACAACAAATGGGGTGTTATACGTAGTCGCCGGCGGTCCGGAAGATGTGGTGCGTTATACTGAGATGAGGTTACAGGAAATATATCCAATAAATGGGTTTGAAACCTTTTCAAAAGATAATGAGCTCCGGAAGAAACCGCCGGCGATTGAAGCAACGCCCGCCAAAAACCCCAAATGGGGGACGCCTTCATACGACTCAGACTATTTGAGAGTTTGGTTCAGGAATACGGATTTTCTTCAGGATAAGGAATTTATGAAGGCATACCGGGCAGGTATCAACTCCGGACATAGAATCGGCGGCGCAACATTATCGTCACAGGACATTCACATCGAATGGCGAATACTTGTCTGCTGTTGGGCGGCCTGGCACGCAAAACATCTTAGCGGAGACTTTGTTGAATGTGGAACCAATACTGGCATCATGTCCTTGGCCATTTGCAATTACATAAAGTTCAACGATACACGAAAAAATTTTTATCTCTTCGATACTTTTTGCGGAATTCCTGACGAGCAAGTTCTTCCTGAAGAGCGCGCAATGGGCCTCCACCTCCAAAACTCAGATTATGAAGAATGTTTCGAGACTGTTAAGCGAAATTTCAACCCCTATCCAAGTGTACACCTTGTACGGGGAAAAGTTCCCGACGTACTCCCGTCGCAACCGATCGATAAGGTATGTTATTTAATGTTGGATATGAATATTTCAGTTCCTGAAAAAGCCGCACTCGAATATTTCTGGGAAAAACTCGTTCCAGGGGCTATTGTTCTTTTTGACGACTACGGGTGGAGTGGTTATATTGCTCAAAAGTCAGCCCATGATGCGTTTGCTGCATCAAGGGGAACTAAGATTTTAAATCTTCCGACAGGACAGGGGATGCTGATAAAACCTTAGACAATCGCTTATCGCAAGTTCGCGACTGAATTAGTTGCTAAGATTTAGAAGCTATCATTAGCTGAGGACATTTTGCACGATCTGACATTGATCATACCGACTTACAATCGGCCGGTACACTTAAAGCGACTGTTGGCCTACTACCATCAGGCCAACATGCAGAATCGCTTTCTCGTGCTTGATTCGAGCCATGAAGCGATTCGGAATGGAAACAAGGCACTGGTCGCTTCCTGCGGAGAGAGCTATCGGCATATTGTTTTTCCATCCTCGATGCCGGTGGCTACCAAACTTTTTGAGGGGTTGAGTTTGGTTCAAACGCACTATGGTGCCATTTGTGCCGACGATGATGTGATTTTTCACGATGCATTGCGAAAGGCGCTTGCTTTTTTATCAACACACCCGGATTATGTTTGCGCCGATGGAATCTATCTCAATTTTCGACCTTCAAACAATGAGATCCACTTTCAAATAGAATATGGCAGTCATGGTATTGATGCGAATCACCCCGGTGCTCGTGTTTTCCGTTTATTCCAGCGTTATGAATCGATGTTTTATGCAGTTTACCGGGCATCCAACCTTCGGGATATTTTTTCTTTCGTCAAAAATATCCCGACCCTTCATTATCAGGAACTTTTTCAAACAACCGCCGCTATGCTCAAGGGGAAAAGCCATCGCCTCTCGGAATTTTATGCAGCACGCCAAGCCTGTGGGCCAGCGGATCCTATCCGCGATAAGTGGCAAACCTTTTACTGGTTCGCGGACAATAGCGCTGAATTTCTTTCGCATTATAAGGCCTATCGTGATGACCTTTGGGGGTTTTATCAAAAATTTTGTACTGGACAGGAAATGGATCAAAAAGTTTTTTTCTTGGCTATGGATACGGCACATGCTGTGTTTTTTTCCACGGGCTGTCCGCCCAAGTATTTCTACTCGCGGCTGCAGCAGCATTGGCCCGAGGATGTTCTAGCCATTATTAATGATTCGGATAATGCGCTGGAAGCCTTGAAAAGCAATTTTATGCGAAAAACGGATGAAGTTTTGAATGTCGTTGCATGGCAGCTCAGAAAACGAGGATTTTTAAATAGTTACAATCCGCCAAGAACAGTCGAACGGCTTCGGGGCGAAGTGGCTGCGAAAGGAATCGATGGCAAGCGATGGGGTTGCAGACTTCCTCAGAATCTTTTGTGGCTAGCAGCAAAGCCAAGGTTTCGCGCGGCATTTTCTGAACTTTGCAACTATCTTGACGATGCCAAAGAAAAACCGAACCCACATGACCAGGCTTAACCGAGGAGGGATCTGAAATGAAGGCAGTCATCCTTGCAGGAGGGTTGGGCACCCGCATCAGCGAAGAAGCCACTTTGAAACCCAAGCCGATGATTGAGATCGGCGGTAAACCGATTTTATGGCACATCTTGAAACTTTATTCTGTGCACGGTATCAATGATTTTGTGATCTGCTGCGGCTACAAGGGTTATGTGATAAAAGAATATTTTGCCAACTACTTTCTCCACATGTCGGATGTTACTTTAGATATGTCCAACAATAAAATGGAAGTACATCGGCAGAAAGCTGAACCGTGGAAGATAACGCTTGTGGATACCGGAGAAAATACCATGACCGGAGGCCGTCTCAGGCGTGTGGCGGATTATGTAAAAAATGAAGAGATCTTTTGTTTTACCTACGGCGATGGGGTCGCCGATTTGGATATTTCTGCTGAAATTGCTTTTCATAAAAAACATGGCCCGTGGGCAACGATTGCGGCAGTTAGACCACCGGGGCGTTATGGAGCCCTTCTTTTGGAAGGAAAAAGAGTGGCAGGATTTATGGAAAAACCCCGCGGTGATGGCGGGCTTATCAACGGAGGATTTTTTGTCCTGTCGCCGAAGTGCCTGGATCTGATCGCAAACGATCTGTCCATCTGGGAAGATGAGCCGCTGACCCAGCTCGCGAAATCCGGACAACTGATGGCATATGAGCACAAGGGGTTTTGGCAGCCTATGGATACCTTGCGGGAAAAGAACTATCTCGAGCAATTGTGGGCCTCCGGAAAAGCACCCTGGAAAGTGTGGCCGTGAATCGAGGTTTTTGGAAGGGCAAGCGCGTCTTCCTGACAGGCCACACCGGATTTAAGGGTGGCTGGCTGGCACTCTGGCTGGCGAATATGGGAGCCGAAGTTCATGGCTTTGCGCTATCCCCGTCGACAACCCCCAATTTTTTTGCCATTTGCAAAATTCAATCACATCTTAGAAGCAATACGATTGCGGATATTCGCGATGCCGAGACATTGGCCAAAGCCATGCGATTAGCCAAACCCGATATCGTGTTTCACTTGGCAGCTCAACCTCTGGTGCGATATTCCTACACCGCTCCGGTGGAGACTTATGCCGTCAATGTGTTGGGCACCATCCATTTACTTGAAGCCGTTCGACATACACCGAGCGTTCGCGCCGTTGTAAACGTTACGACTGACAAATGTTATGAAAATCACGGGCAAGATAAGCCTTACTGCGAGAGCGAAGCCCTGGGGGGGCACGATCCTTACTCCAGTAGTAAAGGATGCTCGGAATTGATCACTGCCGCATATCGCAGATCATTTCTGGAACCTGCCGGCGTTCAGTTAGCCAGCGCCCGTGCGGGAAATGTGATCGGGGGCGGAGACTGGGCAACAGACCGGCTTATCCCCGATTTCTTGCGAGCATTTGATTCGGGTCAGATTTTGATCGTTCGTTCGCCGAATGCAACCCGGCCATGGCAACATGTGCTCGAGCCACTTTCCGGATACTTGATGCTTGCAGAAAAACTTTGCACAAAGGACAGCGATTTTGACGAAGCTTGGAACTTTGGTCCTGAAGAATCCGACACCCGTCCCGTGCGATGGATCATTGAATATCTTGGCGGCCAGGTTTTTGGATTTAGGTGGCAGGACGACAAAACGCCGCAGCTTCATGAAGCTCATTGCTTAAAGCTGGATAGCTCCAAAGCCAAGGCAAGGCTTGGCTGGCACCCACGCTGGGATCTGAAAACAGCTCTCGACAAGACTTTGGCATGGCACAAGGCCTGGAAAGGGACGGCTGATATGGCGAAGGTGAGTCTGGCACAAGTCTGTGAATACGAAACGGCGGCCAAGGCATGACCAGCCGATTTGATATTTTGGAGACTCCCATCCCGGCATTAAAGCTGATACAGCGTAAACCTCACAAGGATGTCCGTGGATATCTTGAGCGTCTGTTTTGTTTGGAAGAACTTCAACCGCTCGTTTTGAATAAAAATATCACGCAAATCAATCATACCCTGACGGCCAGAAAAGGGACGGTGCGGGGGTTGCATTTTCAAAATCCGCCGCATGCCGAGACAAAATTTATCAGCTGTTTGCGAGGCAAAGTATTTGACGTCGCGGTGGATGTACGGCACAGCTCTCCCACTTTCCTGAAATGGCATGCGGAGATTCTTAGCGCCAAAAATCATAAAACCCTGGCAATCCCGGAAGGTTTTGCTCACGGGTTTCAGGCGTTGACTGCAAACTGTGAAATGCTTTATTTTCATACGGCGAATTATCATCCGGAAAGTGAAAAAGGTCTTCATGCGCAGGACCCGCGTCTTGCAATCAAATGGCCCTTAACGATCACGGAGTTATCGGAGCGAGACAGCGCCTATCCGATGATCGGACCGGATTTTACAGGGGTGCCTGCATGAAATGCCGTCATTGCGCTTCGATATTGGAGCTGCCTTTTCTGGATTTGGGGAGTATGCCCTGCTCCAATGCGTATCTTAACGAACAATCACTGGCGACTACGGAAAAGATGTTCCCCTTGCGTGTGTGGGTGTGCAAACGCTGTTGGCTTGCACAAACAGAGGATTTTGTCCGCACCTCAGAACTTTTTGATTCTCAATATGCCTATTTTAGCGGATTTTCCAGTAGTTGGCTGGCACACTGCGAGCGTTATGTGGCCGATATGGTGGCACGCTTTGGCTTAACCCGTAATAGTCACGTGGTGGAAATTGCGGCCAACGACGGCTATCTCCTGCAATATGTAAAGATTCGTGATATTTCTTGTACAGGCGTAGAACCGACAGCGAGCACTGCTGCTGCGGCTCGGGCCAAAGGCATTTCGATTGTTGAGGATTTTTTTGGTGTCCGTCTGGCCAAGCTGATGGTGGCACAAGGCAAACAAGCCGACCTGGCGATTGCCAACAATGTTCTTGCCCACGTGCCGGATATTAACGACTTTGTTGCAGGTTTTGCCTTGCTGTTGAAACCGCAGGGCGTCGGTACGTTCGAGTTTCCCCATTTGTTGAATTTGATCACCCAAAACCAGTTTGATACGGTATATCATGAGCATTTTTCATATCTTTCAATGACTGCCGTGAATACTATTTTTAGCGCCAATGGTCTTACCGTATTTGACGTCGAGACCCTGCCCACTCATGGCGGGAGCCTGCGTGTGTATGCGCAGAGAAGCGACACGGGAAATAAGAAAAGTGAGGAACGCGTAGGCAGATTGATAGCCGTGGAATTGGATGCTGGCATGACAAAAAATAGTTTTTATGCGGATTTTCAGGCAAAGGCGGATGGTGTTAAAAATAATTTTTTCTCATTTCTGACCCAAGCAAAAAAATCCGGGAAGAAATGCGCCGCATATGGCGCGGCAGCCAAAGGGAACACGCTTCTTAATTTTGCGGGTATCCACAAAGACCTTTTACCCTACATCGTGGACAAAAATCCGGCCAAGCAGAATAAATGGATGCCTGGAAGCCGCATTCCCATCGTTGCCGAAACGGTACTAAAAGAAAATAGACCGGATTATGTGATCATTCTTCCCTGGAATTTGCGCGATGAGGTGATCGGGCAGTTGTCTTATGTGCGCAAATGGGGCGGAAAGTTTGTTACGGCCGTGCCGAACCTGGTGGTAACATGAAGATCGCAGTAACCGGTGCCAATGGTTTTATCGGCCGCCATGTCCTTGCGGAATTGGCGCAAAAGAAAGTCCCGTGTGTAGCCGTTGATCTTTTCCTTCCGGAGAAAAAAAAAGCGGCTGGCATTGACTGGATACAGATTGATTTATGTGAGTCTCCGGTGGATGTTTTCAACAGAATAGGCCGGCCTGATACACTTATCCACCTAGCGTGGGGAGGATTGCCCAATTACCGTTCGACCCATCATTTGGAAAAAGAGCTTCCGGGACAATATAAATTCTTAAGCGGGCTTGTTCATGCAGGGCTTCGGCGTCTGGTGGTTACGGGAACTTGTTTCGAATACGGGATGAAGTCCGGCATGTTGACGGAGGATTTAATGCCATGTCCCGAGAATCCTTATGCCCGCGCCAAAAATTCTTTGCGGCAGCAGCTGGAATCTTTGAAATTGGTCAAACCTTTTCATCTGGTGTGGGCACGGCTTTTTTATATGTACGGAGAAGGGCAGCCGAAAACATCGCTTTTCAGCCAGCTCAAAGAGGCTGTCTTACGGGGGGATGCCGAGTTTAATATGTCAGGCGGCGAGCAGTTGCGGGATTATCTTCCAGTCACTGAAGTGGCACGCGAAATTGTCCGGCTGGCAATGCTCGGCCGTGATGTCGGAACAGTTAATATCTGCTCGGGAATGCCCACCTCCGTGCGCGAGCTGGTGGGGCGGTGGCTCAACAAAAAAGGGTGGAAAATCAAACTGAATCTTGGCTATTACCCTTATCCTGACTATGAGCCCATGGCTTTTTGGGGCAGCAGAACGCGATTAGATTCGATCATTGCGGAAGCAAACCGATGAAAATAGAAATTGATACTGCCACAGCGACATTGAAATTCTTCGACGGGGCAAAGATCCGGCAATATTCTTTGTATTCACGTGAAGCATTCGAAGTAATTTCGCGTCTCTGGCTCAAGGTGGGCTGGAACGAAAAATATCCCTATACGTTTACTTGGCTGGGCCGTCCGATCATCCAATTACCCGAGGACATTCTCCGAATGCAGGAGGTCATTTATCGCGTCAAACCGGATGTAATCATCGAAACCGGAGTGGCGCATGGAGGTTCGCTGATTTTTTACGCGAGTTTGTGCAAGGCTATGGAAAAAGGCCGCGTGGTGGGCATCGATATAGAAATCCGTAAGCACAATCGTCATGCCATTGAAGCGCATGAGTTAAGTTCGTTTATCGCCCTGATCGAGGGCAGTTCGGTGGATCCTGACATCGTCGCCCAGGCTGGCCGGGGCGTTAGGCCCGGCGAATCGGTGTTGGTTATTTTGGACTCAAATCATTCGAAGGCTCACGTGGCCGCGGAGCTTGAGGCTTATGCACCGTTGGTGACACACGGCTCTTATATCGTCGCGACGGATGGCAGTATGGAATTTCTTGACGATGTTCCTCGGGGCACGTCCAGTTGGAAAACGGACAACCCGTCTGCCGCAGCGCGGGAATTTGCCGCCAGGCATCCTGAGTTTGTCATCGAACAGCCGGCATGGGCGTTCAATGAGAGCGATTTGGGTGAAAACATTACGCATTGGCCGGATGCCTGGCTGAAACGGGTTTCCTGATGATCTCCAGGGCAAAGTCCTGGCCGCCTAAAATAAAAAAACCAGCTACCTGGTTAGTTGTCGGCGGGGATGGGTTGATCGGTCGGCGTCTTGCCGTTGATGCGACGCGTTTCGCCGATCGAGTGGTTGTCTCCAGCCACCGTCCGCTTTTGCAAACTGGGAAGTTGTTTTTGGATTTGGCAGCCGGAACGGATAGAAGTGTTTTGGTTTCTGTTGCTGCAGATGTTGTTTTTTTGTGCGCGGCGATGACTTCTATGCAGTTTTGTCACGACAATCCGGATTTATCCAGGCAAACGAATGTGAACGGAACGGTTCGCCTGGCGTCGGAGCTTGTTAAATTGGGCTGCTTTATCGTTTTTCTTTCAAGCAATGCCGTTTTTGATGGAAATACCGAAAAGCCCGACGAAGATAGTTTGTATTGCCCCACCACGGAATATGGGCGGCAGAAAGTCAGCACGGAACAGCAGTTAATGGCTCTTTCGGAAAACAGCGGCTCTGTCGCCATTGTACGGTTGTCTAAGGTGCTTACATCTGTTTCCGGAACGAGTGCAGAATTCGTCAAGCACTTGAAAGCCGGCGAACCTTGCCCTGCATTTGATAACCTGCGGTTGTCACCGGTTTCGCTTTCTTATGTGGTGGATGCGTTGCTTGCTGTTGCTAATGCAAGACATCCAGGCATATTTCATCTTTCCGGAGCTGAAGAAATGACCTATGCAGACTTCGCCAGACGTTTGGCCTCCTATACTGGAGCTGATCCGGCTTTGGTTCGCCCCTTATCTTCGGAGTCTCCCGATGTAAGGGTATTGTTTCGTCCAGAGCATCCGGCACTGGGCATGAGACGAACAACCAAATTGTTGGGAATCACACCTGAACCCACTTCGCACTTGCTGGAACGGCTCGTTATGCGGAGTGAGTAAGATGGATAAAAGCCGCGAGCTATCTTGTCCTCAAGCCTGCCAAATTTGCGGAGCCTCTGATTTGCATGAGGTAAAGGATTTCTCTTTACTTCCCAGGATCACATCGGATTGTCGCAGTTTCACTGCAGGCGGATGGCTTTTTGTCTGTTTTGCTTGCGGAGGCGTTCAAAAATTGCCGGATGCCCGCTGGTTAAAGGAAATAGAAAACATTTATTCAAATTATCAAACCTATTACCAATCAGGTGGAGACGAGCAGATTGTGTTCGACCGTGTGACAGGGACGCCCCGCCGGCGCAGTGATGTTATAATTGAACGTCTCGTTGCCGGCAATCAGCTTGGTGCAAAGGGACGCGCGATCGATGTGGGCTGCGGCAATGGCGCCACGCTAAACGCGATGTGCCGGGTGTTGACCGAATGGTCTTTCAGCGGATATGAGCTCGGGAACGAATCCTTGCCGCGTCTTTCACGTATACCAAGGTTTGAAAAACTTTACACCGGTACACTGGATGCCGTGAACGGGCGATTTGATCTGGTGACAATGATTCACTCCCTGGAGCATTTTCCATCCCCGAGCAACGCATTGATGCAACTATTACCGGTTGTCGGAAACGGGAAAATTTTCATTGAGGTCTCCAACATTGAGGAAAATCCTTTCGACATTTTAATTGCCGACCATCTGATGCATTTCAGTCCTGAAACTCTTTCACATTTGATGTATCGCTGCGGATTTGAGGCTGTAACAGTCGCAACGGATTGGGTTCCCAAGGAAATATCGCTTGGGGCCAGGGCTGCACAAAACGGCGTGAATCATGTTGGTCTCGGGCGGAAGGCAGAAGCATCTGCGGGCGACAAAGTGATGGCCCGTATAACTGTTTATGCAGATTGGCTGCACCGCATGGTTGCTGGGGTAAACCGACAGGCTCACGAAAAAAACTTATTCGGAATTTTTGGCACGTCGATTGCGGGGACGTGGCTTGCAAGCGCCATGGAAGACGCGGTGGACTTTTTTGTTGATGAGGATCCAAATCGTGTTGGCAAGAAACATATGGGGAAGCCGATTCTTCATCCGTCCCAGGTGCCCCAAAGGGCAAAAGTTTATTTTGCTCTAGCTCCGAGTCTTGCCAGAAAGGTGGCAACCCGTGTACAATCAAAAAAATTCGAGCTGGTTTTGCCGCCGCCTTTGCAACTCACATGATTCATTCGTGACCGGTAAAACACAGCAGTTCAAACAGGTTTGCTAATGCGAATTCAATTTGAAGCTTTTTGCCGTGTGATCCGGGGCCGTTTCAAGGAGCGTGGGTGGGGTTGGTTCCTGTCAGGGCTTTTTCGTCGCTGTGGCATCGAGCTGCTATGGGTGCTCGTTCTTCCTTTTGGATTATTCGGGCATCTTTTGGGTTATCGAAGGCTTTACGCCCAAACGTGGCATATCGGACATCTTGCGGCAGACATCGATACTTTCCTTAAAGAAGACCGTCTCGGGTTGCTATCCAAGCAGTGTAGATTTGTCACTGCGCCCGCCAAACGTGTGGCAAATTGCCATTTGCTGGGGTATTGGCGTGAATTTGTTCCGATCGTTACTAATCCGTGGGCAGCATTTGCACTTGAGTTGATATCACGGCGATGGCTGATGTATGAAGATCTTTCCCGGTACGTTTCTGGATACTTTGGGACTCAGGACATCTATCGCATCAATCGGCTCTGGGGTGAGCGGGCATCTATCCTTCAGTTGAGTGAGACGGACAAGGTCTGGGGACGAAGCGAACTGCAGCACCTTGGCCTAAAGAAAGGACAGTGGTTCGTCTGCGTTCATGTTCGTGAGGGCAGTTATATCCCTAAAAATGAAGTGATTCAAGCCCACCGTAATGGTAACATTTCAAACACTATTCCGGCGATGCAGGAAGTTGTCCGCCGCGGGGGGGTCTGTATTCGGATGGGAGATCCGGGCATGACGCCTTTGCCGTCGATACCGGGAGTTTTCGATTATGCGCATTATTCTGGAAAATCCGAACGACTTGATGTTGTGCTTTGCGCTTTGGCACGTTTTTTTCTTGGGAATACGTCCGGTCTATCGCTTGTTAGCACGGTTTTTGGCGTTCCTGTTGCGCAAGCAAACATGGTTCCGGTGGCAACCCTCGGTGTTCGACATTGTGATTTAAGTATGCCAAAACTTCTTTGGAGCGAATCATTAGGAAGGCATCTGCGGTTTGACGAGATCTTGAGCTCGGAGATCGGAGGATATTTTTTTTCACATCAATACCGGCAAGCGGGCATTCGCGTTGAAGAAAACAGTCCTGAAGATATTCTGGACCTTACAACTGAAATGCTGGACCGTATCGCCCAACGCTTCATCGAAACATCGGAAGATGTTCGTTTGCAAGCCGCTTATTTTTCGCTCTTTAAACCGGGACATTATTCCTATGGTTCAAATTCACGCATTTGCTGCGGGTTTCTTCGCCGGCATCGCAATTTGCTGGAACGTGCGGATAGATAAAACTGGGGATGAATCATGCTAAAAGCGATTAAGGAAATCAAAAAACGTTCCAAAAGAAAGAAAAATGTCGTTTTTGTCTCAGGAAATTTTAATGTTGTCCATCCCGGACACCTGCGTCTTTTACGTTTCGCAAAGCAATGCGGGGATTTTCTGGTGGTCGGAGTTCATAGCGACCGGCAAGACATCGCAACGCTTTTGCCGGAGCACCTCCGCCTTGAGGGAGTACAATCCACGAGTTGGGTCGACTATGCGTTTATTTTGAAGGATAGTCCTGAGGAGTTCATCCGTCATTTCAAGCCAAAATTTGTTGTAAAAGGACAAGAGCATGAGAACCAATTCAATCCGGAACTTGCGGTGGTCGAGTCCTACGGAGGTAAATTGCTTTTCAGTTCGGGGGAGGCGAGCTTTTCTTCGCTGGATCTCCTGCGGGACGAATTTAAAAATCTGAACTTTTCAACGATCGTGAAACCGAAGGATTTCCTCACCCGCCACCATTTTAATATGCTGGATTTAAAAATGGTCGTTCAGAAAATGAAAGGGCTTCAGGTGGTGGTGATCGGCGAAACGATCGTGGATGAGTATATCACCTGTGATCCGTTAGGGATGTCGCAGGAGGACCCGACGATCGCCGTTACTCCGGTCGCCAAGGACCGCTTTGTGGGAGGGGCTGGCATCGTTGCGGCCCATGCGCGCGGCTTTGGCGCTGATGTGAAGTTTTTTTCTGTCGTGGGAAAAGATGAGGCGGGAGAACTTGTTCGCAACAGTTTGAAAGAACGCGAAGTCATGGCCCACCTTTATCTCGACGAAAGTCGCCCCACCATACGCAAGGAAAGATTTCGCGCCCACGGGAAAACCCTCTTAAGGGTCAACCATTTTCACCAGCACCCCATTGATCGGAATATCCAAAAAAAGATTCTCGAGGATCTTAGCAGCGCTTTGGAGGGTGTGAAGCTCCTCGTATTTTCGGATTTCAACTACGGTTGTCTCCCTCAACCTCTGGTGGATGAGATTATCGAACTCTGCCAGGCAAAAGATGTGATGATCGCGGCGGACAGCCAGGCTTCGTCTCAAGTGGGGTATGTATCGCGTTTTCATGATGCCTTTTTGATCACGCCCACCGAACGGGAAGCCCGCATTTCGGTGGGTGACTTTAACGCGGGGCTTGTGGTCCTCGCCGAAATGCTCAGGGCCAAAGCGCGAGCCAAAAATGTTTTATTGACCTTGGGTTCGGAGGGACTTTTAATACACGCGTCCACGCTCTTACCGGAAAAATGGCACACGGACCGTCTGCCGGCTATGAACACGGCCCCGAAGGATGTATCGGGCGCCGGAGATTCATTGCTCACTTGTGCTTCTATGGCGATGGCCGTGGGTGCGGATATCTGGCAGGCATCCTATTTAGGCTCGATCGCGGCGGCGTGCCAACTGAGTCGCATCGGCAACATTCCGCTAACGGCCAGTGCTTTGATGGCGGAGATCAAAAGTTGAAGGCGTTGCTTTTAGCAGCCGGATTAGGAGTCAGGCTCCGGCCTTTGACCAATACCATGCCCAAATGTTTGGTGCCGATATCCCAAAAACCTCTTTTGGGATATTGGTTAGAGATGCTCGATCATGCCGGAGTTGGCCCCATTCTCATCAATCTTCACTACTTTGCCGATGCCGTTCGCGCCTATCTCGATACATGCCATTTTTCAAAAAGTATCAACACGGTTTATGAAGAACGTCTGCTCGGAACGGCGGGGACACTTCTTAAAAACCGGGATTTTTTCGGACAGGAACCGCTCATGCTGGTTCATGCCGACAACCTTTCGCGATTTGATGTAGAAGCTTTTATCCACAGGCATATCAGCCGCCCCCGGGGCTGTGAAATGACCATGATGACGTTCAACACGCCGGATCCGAAATCGTGCGGGATAGTTGTTCTTGATGACCGCGGCGTTGCGTGCTCATTTTATGAAAAAGTTCCTGATCCTCCGGGCAATCTTGCCAATGGCGCGGTTTATATTCTTGAGCCGTCCGTGTTTGAATTTCTTGAACGCCTTGGGAAAGAAGTGATCGATTTTAGTACGGAAGTGCTGCCTCACTATATGGGACGCATTTTTACATTTCATAATGATGTCTATCATCGGGACATTGGAACGATGGAAAGCTATGAAGCCGCGAACCGGGAATATGCCCATGGCTGATTCCCACTTATCCGTCCGGAGTGATCTTTGATAAAAAATCTTATAGGTCTGAGAGAGCCCCGGATTCTTAACCCAGCCATGGAGTATGCTTTATATTTTCTAGTGGTAGGGATCTCCATCTCAAACGCCTTAACCTCGATCGGGGTAGGAGCAGTGCTCGCGGTTTGGGGCTTAAAAAAAATAGTACTCCGGGAAAAACTGACTGTCCCGAAGCCTTGGATGATTCTGGCCGGTGTTCTTTTTATAGCCTATGCCCTTTCACTCATCAACTCTGAATACCTTGGGCAGAGCCTCTATGCTTTGTTCTTCAAGTATGGAAAATATCTTTTGCTAATGTTGGCGGTCGCGGATGGGGTCAAAGAAAAGCATGTCGCGATCAACATGGCTTGGGTGTTATGCGTGACCGCTACTTTTATCTGTTTCGACGGATTCTACCAATTTTTTTCCGGGCGGGATCTTTTGTTGTTTCGTGAAGCCGGAAGGTTGGATGTCTATTATGGTGCTCAGGAGTTCCATTCTTTCCGAGTTACGGCAACGTTCCCGGCGGCTAATACGTTCGCCTCTTATCTTGTGCCCGTTCTGATGCTAGGCCTGGCTCTCTCCTTTTTTTATGGAGCCAGGACACCGAAGACCGTTTGGAAAAAGGGGACTTGCTTGGGAAGCATGGTCTTGTGCCTTCTCTTAACGTTTTCTCGCGGAGGACTGATTGCTTGTTCAGGGGGCATCCTTTTTCTGTCCTTTCTATTCAAGAAAAAGATCCTGTGGATCATTCCCATGGTTTTCCTGGTAATTTTCTTGTTTGGAAAGAATCTCTATGGAAACCGGGCAGCCAATGACGCTGCCATTGATCCCACGGTGGAGACGAGGCTTTTGATGTTGAAAGATGCCACGCGGATGTTTCAATCCCACCCTTGGACGGGGATCGGTCTGAACACATACTACAAAACTCATGAAAAAAATCGCTCGCTCGCGATCCCGCCATCCTACGCACACAACGCTTATATTCAAATGATCGCGGAAGTCGGGATCGTGGGATTTATGTCTTTTATGGCTCTCATGATCTATTGGTTCAGACGGGGGATGAGATCGTTCGGAAAATTGTGCGACCCTGAGCTGAAATTCTTATTGGGAGGCGTGATGGCCGGCATATTAGGATTGTGCTTGGCGTCTTTTTTTGATAACGTTTTGTTCGAACTTCTGCCGGCAACGCTTTTTTGGGTTCTTATGGGATACGGTATCGCTCTTGCAGGAATAGGATCGGAAAACAGCAACTTATGAAAACTGTGGTTTTGAGCATCATCATCGTTCACTACAGGACACGGGAGCTCACACTTCAGTGTCTGAGATCCATCCAGGAATTTAGTCCCCGCTTTTCTCACGAAATCATTTTGATCGACAATGGCTCCCAGGACGAGATTGGAGAGAAGGTTGCGGGAGAGTTCCCGGAGGTCCGGCTTATTGAAACGGGGAGAAACGATGGTTTTAGCCGGGCGAATAATCTCGGGATCGTGAACGCTCGAGGCCAATACATGCTCCTTCTTAATAGCGACACGAAAATCCTCGAGCCGGTCTTTGACCGTCTTGTCCAGATTATGGATTCGCGTCCCGAAGTGGGATGCCTCGGACCCCAGCATGTCGGCGGCGATGGGCGACATCAGGTTTCTTACGGAAAATTCCCGGATCTTTTCACCGAGATCCTTCGAAAGATCGTGGACTACCGGATCGCGCTTAACGATCTGAACATCCGGGGACATCTCAGAGAATTGTGTTCCATCGAACAAGAAGTCGATTGGCTTTCGGGCTCTTGTCTGCTTTTGCGTCGCGAAGCGCTACGCCAGGCAGGACTCTTCGATGAATCCTTTTTTATGTATTTTGAGGATATCGATCTCTGCAAAAGAATCCATGAACGGGGGTGGAAAATTGTTTTTTGTCCTCTGTCAAAGATCCTTCATTACAGCGGCCAATCGGTTAAAGAGAATATCCTTGCGGGACTCGTAGCCTACCGGCAAAGTCAGATCTATTTTGCCCGAAAACATTATGGCCGCCGGGGAGATTATATCGTTCGGATCGTGCTTTTTTTGAAATTTGGAACCATCGTCGCACGGGCCTTGCTGGAGTTTGCGGCAAAGAAGCTTCTGGGACGGAATACTGAAGCTGCTTATATCAAAATGCTTCTTTCCAAAAAAGTCTTCGAGATGATCTTCCAACGCAACCGGATGCGTCCGGTCGAACCGATGTTGAATTAGAGCAAGGAAGATCATTTGAACATTCTCGGGATCTCAGCGTTTTATCATGACAGCGCGGCATGCCTTGTCCGGGATGGGGAGATCGTCGCGGCAGTGCAGGAAGAGCGCTTTTCGCGTAAAAAGCATGATTTCTCATTTCCGAAGCATGCCATCGATTTCTGTCTTAAAAAGGGCGGCATCAAAACCTCCGGCCTCGATTACGTCGCATTTTATGATAAGCCGTTCCTCAAATTCGAACGCATCCTCGAGACTTATCTCGCGTACGCGCCGCACGGGATCGCGTCATTTCTGCAAGCCATGCCTCTTTGGATCAAACAAAAACTCTGGATGAAAGATTACATCCAGACCGAGCTCAAGTTTAACGGAAAGATCATTTTCCCCGAGCATCATGAATCGCACGCCGCTTCGGCTTTTTTTCCGTCACCTTTTCAGGAAGCCGCATTCCTGACCATGGACGGCGTGGGTGAGTGGACGACTACAAGTTATGGTGTGGGAAAAGGAAATAAGATTGATATTCTCGCCGAGATCAAATTTCCGCATTCCCTGGGCCTCCTTTATTCCGCATTCACTTATTACACCGGCTTCAAGGTCAATTCCGGGGAGTACAAGGTCATGGGCCTCGCACCGTATGGCAAGCCGGTCTATAAGGACCTGATCCTGAAAGAATTGATCGACCTGAAAGATGACGGCTCGTTCAAACTCAATATGAGATATTTCGATTACTGCGCCGGACTCCGCATGACAAACAACCGCTTTCATAAACTCTTCGGCGCGCCGCCGCGGAAGCCCGAATCCCGTATTACCCAGCGAGAAATGGACCTGGCTCGTTCGATCCAGGAAGTGACCGAAGAAGTGATGCTCCGGATCACGCGCCACGTTCATAAAGTGACGGAGCAAAAGAATTTGTGTCTTGCCGGGGGCGTGGTCCTGAACTGCGTCGGTAACGGCCGCATTCTTCGCGAAGGCCCGTTTGAAAATATCTGGATACAACCGGCTTCCGGTGATGCCGGCGGCGCTTTGGGCGCGGCTTACTTCGCATGGCATCAGTACCTTGAAAAACCGAGGTCCGCGGACGGAAAAACGGACCGCATGCGCGGCTCTTATCTCGGGCCCGAATTTTCAGACGTCGAGATCAGAGCATTCCTGCTAGAGCATGAGATCCCGTTCGACCGGCTTGATGATAAAGAGCTCCCGGGAAAGATCGCGGACCTGATTGCACGGGAAAAGGTGATCGGCTGGTTCCAGGGTGCCATGGAATTCGGTCCCCGGGCGCTGGGCGGCCGCTCTATTCTCGGGGACCCCCGCTCGCCCAAGATGCAGGAACAGATGAATTTGAAGATTAAATTTCGTGAGAGCTTCCGCCCTTTTGCGCCTTCGATTACCGCCGAGAAAGTTTCGAATTATTTTGAGATAACAACGGAAAGTCCCTACATGCTTTTTGTTGCGCCGGTCCAAAAAAAATGGCGCCGTGAAATGACGGAGGATGAGAAAAAGCTTGAGGGAATCGAGCGCCTGAATGTGAAACGTTCGGAAATCCCGGCCGTCACGCATGTCGACTATTCCGCACGTGTTCAGACCATCACGGAGACCCAGAACATGCGATTCTACCGGCTTCTTAAAAAATTCGACGAGAGGCATGGCTGTCCGGTCATGATTAATACTTCATTTAACGTCAGGGGAGAACCGATCGTCTGCACGCCCGAGGACGCCTTCCGTTGTTTTATGCGCACACACATGGATTATTTGGTCCTGGGGAATTATCTTCTCGATAAGTCCGGGCAGAAACCTCTTGAGAAGGACTGTGAATGGATGAAGGAGTTTAAGCTCGACTAAGGAATTTATGGTCATCGCGGAAATTAAAAAAATAGAAAGCAGCACCAAGAAGCTCCGGGAATTTGGTCTCGTGGTTGGGGGAGTTCTGTGCGTTCTGGGCATTTTGCTTGGATGGTGTGGCCGGAGAAGTTTTCCGTATTTTCTCATCCCGGGCTTCCTTCTTGTGATCACGGGTGCAATCATCCCGGCGATCCTGAAGCCGCTGCAAAAAGCATGGATGACGCTCGCGATCCTGATGGGTTGGATCATGACACGCGTCATTCTTTCCGTTCTTTTCTATCTCACGATCACACCGATCGGTCTGATCCTGCGTCTTACGGGAAAAGACCTTCTGGACCAGAAACTTGAGCCAAAAAAACAAAGCTATTGGAAGATCCGGCCGCAAACCCCGCGTAGTCCTGGTGACTACGAAAAGCAGTTCTGAGTTTTTCATTTCGGCCTTGGACGGCATCTGCTAGTATATTTCCCATTCAAACAGGATACAGGAGGCGTTGTGGGCAAATTAAGCATTTTGAAAGAGTTCTGGGATTTTCTGAAAGTCCGTAAAAAATGGTGGTTAACCCCGATCGTGGTGATCATGATTCTGCTGGGTGCTTTGATCGTTTTCTCGCAAGGGTCCACGCTGGCACCGTTCATTTACACCCTTTTTTAATCACAGATGCCGCGCTATCCGTTCAAAAGTCTGTGGAAACGGGTGCTGGCCGGATGTTTTGACGCCATAGGCCGAGTCTGTTTTTTCCCGTTACGGCCGCTGCGAAAGCCTCTGGAACTCGCGGCCGTCCATCGCATCCTTGTAATCCGCCTGGACCATATCGGTGACGTCGTCATGGCCCGTCCCGCAATCCGTGCCTTACATAAAAAATTTCCACACGCGGCAATCGATCTTCTTGTGACCGAGGATATTGCGCCGCTTTTTGAGCATTCCAAAGAAATCCGGGCTGTGATCGCGGCCCAATACGCGTGGTTCAACAGGAATACCTCTTTCGCACAGAAATGCCTCGAATTCTGGCGCCTCCTCGGTATTGTGAAAACCGGGTCCTACGACATCGGGATCGATCTGCGCGGTGATCTCCGGAATATTCTCCTGATGTTTCTATCCGGGATCAAGTACACGATCGGTTACGGGATCGCAGGCGGCGGATTTCTTTTGAACGAAGAAGTTCCCTATGACACGGCTCAACATCAGGTGCGACTCAATCTGAACCTTCTAAATTCATTCCATGTCGCGCAGGACAACAAGCTCCTGCCATTTGAATATTCCTCTGAAAAAGCGCGGAAATTCTGGGAGAAGATCAAAATCCTGCCGTCCACAACGCTCCTGCCGCGCGTTGTATTCCACATGGGGGCGGGATATCCGTCCAAACGCTGGCCGTTCGAAAACTTCCGGGCACTCATCCAACAAATCGACAGAGAAGCACTTGCTCAGATCGTTTTGGTTGGAACGGAAGCCGAAAAAGAAGCAACTCCGGACCTTAAACTGAACTCGGAACGCCTTATCGACCTGCGCGGCAAAACAACTCTGCAGGACCTTCCGGTCCTTTTGGATATATGCGATATTTTTATCGGGAACGATTCAGGTCCCGCGCACATCGCCGCGGCCCAGGGGCTGGAAATCATTTTGTTTGTAAGCGGCACGAACGACATCCGTCTCTGGTATCCATGGACCGAACGGCTGAGCCTCCTTCAACATGAAGTCCCGTGTTCACCTTGCGGGGTTGACATCTGTCCGGTCGAGGGACATCCCTGTGTCGAGGGGATCACAGTCGATCAGGCTTTTGATGCGTTTCTTTCGACTCTCGACCGCCTCCAAAAGAAATCCTAGCCATGATTCTCATAAATTATAAAATAAACGGGTAATCATGACAACCCAAGTCACCCTCCCTGAAAAGAAAACAAAGACTTGGGTAGCCATGACGCGCCACCGTGTCGGTCTCGATGTCAGAATGCTGCAAAATTCGGGGATAGGGACTTACCTGCGAGGACTTCTCTCGGGCCTGAGGATGCTCGGCCTGGACAAGGATCTTGCGCTTTTTGGCCCTCGGCCAGCAGAAACCCGCCCAGGTCATGTTTTCTCAGCACCTATCTACTCCATTCGTGAGCAGCTTCAATATCCCGCGCTGATCAGGCAGTGCCGCCTTTGGCACGCCCCACATTACAATGTTCCTCTTCGGAAAGGGAAAACAAAGCTTGTGGTCACAATCCACGACATTATCCACTGGATCTTCCGTAAGCAATTTTTGTCACCGCTCCAGACCGCCTATGCCGGTTTCATGCTCAGAAAAGCGATCACGTCCGCCGACCAGATCATTGCCGTGTCGTATCATACCCAAAAAGACCTGATCACTCATTTCCGTGCGCCAGAGCAAAAAATCACTGTTATCCATGAAGGGGTCGATGAAACCTGCCGGGAAATCCCGCCCGGGGAGCTCCAGCCTGCGTTCGAAAAGATCCGGACTAAATATGGAGTCCCTCAGGATTTTTTTCTGTATGTCGGACTCATCAAGCCGCACAAGAATATCCTCATGCTCGTACGTCTTTTTCGCAAGCTCAAGGAGCAGGGAAAAGTCCGCGCATCGCTCGTCCTGATCGGCCGCAAGGACAAGACCTACCCGCCAGGATATGAGGCATTGTCCACGCTGTGCTCGACGAGGGATATCTTTTACTTGCCGGCGATCGATCCCCAAGAGTTAAAGGTTTTTTATAATCAGGCGCTTGCGCTTGTTCACCCTTCGCTTTACGAAGGTTTTGGCCTGACGCTTCTGGAAGCCATGTGTTCCGGAACACCGGTGCTGACCACGAATTCCTCCTCGATCCCGGAAGTGGTCGGCGACGCGGCCCTGCGAGTCGATGCCACGGACGAGGTTGCAATGATGAATGCACTCGTCCGTTTGGATCAAGATATGCCCTTACGGGAGTCTCTGCGCCTCAAAGGTTATGAACGGGCGAAGATTTTCAGCTGGAAAGAGACCGCCCGAAAAACGGCAGAAGTCTACGAAAAGGCGCTTGCTGAAAAATGAAAACCGCACTGGTCCATGATTGGCTCATTCACATGCGCGGCGGCGAAAAGGTCCTGGATGCCCTGGCCGAACTTTATCCGGAGGCTACGCTTTACACGCTTTTTTTTGACCGGAAAAAGATAAGCCCGAATCTTTCGCGACTCAAGATCAAGGCCTCGTTCCTCCAATATTTTCCGTACATCAAGTTCTACTACCGGTGGCTTCTGCCCATCCTGCCGTGGGCGATCCGTTCCATAAAAGTCGAGGATGCAGATCTTGTGATCTCGAGTTCTCACTGCGTCGCCAAAGGCATCCGCGTTCCCGTGAATGCTTACCATATCTGCTACTGCCATACACCGATGCGTTATCTTTGGGGGTTCCAGGACGTTTATTTCAACCGCTATCTCGCGCCGGTCCGGCTTCTTATCGATACCGTGTTTCACTTTCTCAGAAAATGGGATCTCAAAACCAACGAACGCGTGGACCTTTTTGTCGCAAATTCCGAATATATCAAAAAACGCATCAAAACCGTTTACCAGCGCGACGCCGTAGTCGTTCATCCTCCGCTTGAGACGGAGTTTTTCAAGCCGATGGGGAAAACGGAGAATTTTTTTCTTGCAGTTTCACACTTTGTTCCGTATAAAAGACTGGACCTGGTCATCGAGGCTTTTAATAGCCTGGAGCGACGGCTTGTCGTGATCGGCTCCGGCCCTCTGGCAGACCCATATCAGAAACTCCGGAAGAACGATCAGATATCCTTCTGGGGCGGTGTCAGCGATGAGGAGCTCCGCAAAGCCTATTCGGGAGCCCGGGCACTCATCTTTCCGACGGAAGAGGATTTCGGGATCGTACCGCTCGAGGCCCAGGCCTGCGGCGCGCCGGTCATCGCATTCCGGAAGGGCGGGGCACTGGAGACGGTAAAAAGCGGTGTTTTTTTTGATGAACAGACGCCAGAAGCCATTCGCGAAGCCGTGCTGCGGTTCGAGCATCAGACTTTCGATCCTAACGAGGTGTCCGGAAAGGTTCAGGGATTCGGGCGAAAACATTTTCTTAAAAACATGAACAAAGTCATCGATACCCACTACACATTAAAGGCAAGATCCGTATGAGATTCAGTCATTCTCGCCGTATGGTCGCAGCTACGATCCTGATCGACACCACCATGATCGTTCTGAGTTTCATCGTGGCATACTATTTTAGATTTCTCGGAGGCCTGCCCACTAAGCTGGGCATTCCACCACTGTCTGACTACTGGCATGCGCTTTTTGGTATCATTCCCGTCTATCTCTGGCTTTTTCGAGAAGCCGGTCTCTATCAGCTTTCGCGTCACATGCGTCGCATCGAGGAAATCTTCCTTGTGGTCAAGGTGGTGACCTATGCCGTCATCCTTCTTATGGCCCTCACATTTTTCTATCGCCAGTTCTCCTACTCACGCCTTTACCTGGTTTTTATCTGGTTCTTTTCCTGCGTTTTTATCAGTGTCGGCCGCTACCTACTCATCCAGTGGGGCTATTGGCGTCGTGAGCAAAAAAAAGACATGATCGAGGTCCTCATCATCGGATTTAACCGCAATACCCGCGACCTGATCGAATGGACCAAACACAATCCTCATTATGGGCAGAGACCCGTCGGAATCCTTGCACAGAATGTCGAGGATATCGGCAAGCATGTCGAGAATGTCCCGATCCTGGGGCTCTCGGAGCATTGGGAGACTTTTATTCAAAAGCTTCAACCCGACCAGGTAGTGCTTCTTGACGAAAGTTTTTCCCGGGAAAAAGTCACGGATCTTGTGGCGATCTGTGAGGACGCGTTCATTGATTTCAAGATGGGGGCCGATATCCATGGTTTGATCGCAAGCAATGTTGGTGTGGAATATGTCAGCCATATCCCGCTTTTGGGGTTCCGTTCGCTCCCACTCGACGACCCGTGGAACCGGTTTCTCAAAAGGACCTTTGACCTTGCGGTAGCGGGCATTATGACTCTGGTTTTTCTTCCCATCGGTCTCATCGTCGTAGTGCTGATCAAACTGGAAGGGAAGGGGCCTGTTTTTTATTTTCAGGAGCGCGTGGGACGCGACGGGAACGTTTTCCGGCTTATCAAATTCCGGACCATGAAAGTCGACGCCGAAAAAGAAACGGGGCCGGTGTGGGCGAAGCCCGGGGACGATCGCCGGACACGAAGCGGGGAGTTCCTCCGCAAGTGGAATCTCGATGAGTTCCCGCAGCTTCTGAACGTGCTCTCCGGGGAAATGAGTCTTGTGGGTCCCCGGCCGGAACGCCCGCATTTTGTGGACAAATTTCGCGAAAGCGTGCCACGATACATGGCACGCCACAAGGTGAAGAGCGGCCTCACCGGCTGGGCGCAAGTCCATGGCCTTCGGGGCGACACGTCGATCGAAGAGCGCATCAAATATGACCTCTATTACATGGAGAATTGGTCGTTACTTCTGGATGTTGAGATCCTGGTGATGACCTTGTTTGCATTCAAGAACGCATATTAATTATCCGGGGGACGTTGAACGGGAAACGAAAAACGCATTCGTTCGCCGTTAACCGTTTCCCGTTTCCGCCATCAAGGAGTCTAAAATGATTAAAGCCGCACTATCCGTAGTCATTATTGCAAAAAACGAAGAAAAACGCCTGGCCGAATGTCTCAAGAGCGCTGAATTCGCCGCGGAAATCGTGGTGTTGGACGACATGTCGAGCGACCGCACGGTGGAGATCGCCAAACAGTTCGGTGCCAAGGTGTTCCAGCGAGCAATGGACATTGAAGGACGGCACCGGAATTACGCCTACGGCCTCGCCACACAACCGTGGGTTTTTTCACTCGACGCCGACGAACGCATCACACCTGAACTCGCGAAAGAACTCGCCGAGGTTGCCTCCAGGCCTAATGATCCGCACACCTGCTACTCCATGCCTGTCAAGACCTTCATCGGAACAGACTGGATCAAGGGCGGCGGCTATTATCCCGCACCCAAAACCCGGTTTTTTAAAAAAGGGCAATTCAAATATGAGGAAGCCCGCGTCCATCCCAAGATGTTCTATGAGGGCACCTGCGGCTCCTTGAAGGGTGACATTCTGCATTACTCCAGCCCGAGCTGGGAGAGCTGGCTTTCAAAATTCAACCGCGAGACGGGACTAGAGGCCGAAAAGTGGGTGAAGGACGGACGCAAAATGGGCCCGTGGCGTGTCATTCGTAAAGCCACGAGCCGTTTTCTTAAATATTATTTTCAGAAAGACGGCATTGTGAATGGATACACCGGATTTCTGATGTCCTTTTTCCACTCCGCTTACCAGATCATCACGTACGCAAAATACCGCGAACTCAAACGCGCCCAGGAAAGCGCGTCCAAATAGGAGCAACATGAAAGTCCCGTATTTCGACCTCTCCCGATCACATCAGAAATTCGTCCACCAGGCCCAGGAAGCTTTCGACCACATTCTGAAAAGCGGCGCCTACGTTCTCGGCCCCGCACTTCAAGAACTCGAAGCCGAGTTCGCAGCCTATATCGGAACGAAATATGCACTCGGTGTCGGCTCCGGGACTGACGCCCTGACCTTTGCCTTGCGCGCGCTCGACATTAAAGAAGGAGACGAGGTCATCGTCCCTTCCTTCACGTTCACAGCCACCGCGCTGGCCGTGATCCATGCTGGTGCGACTCTGGTCTTTGCCGATGTCGAGGAGAACACTTTTAATCTTGATCCCGAATCCGTCGTACAGGCGCTCAGCCGTAAAACCCGAGCCATGATCCCGGTGCATCTTTTCGGCCAATGCGCCAATATGACTGCTTTGACAGCCATCGCGAAACAAAAAAAACTGAAAATCGTGGAAGACGCGTGCCAGGCGCATGGAGCTCTTTGGGATAAGGTGATGGCCGGCGCCTTCGGGAATGCGGGATGCTTCAGTTTTTATCCGACCAAAAACCTGGGCGGTATCGGCGATGGAGGCATGGTAACCACCTCCGACGAAAATCTTCTGAAACGTGTTATCCAGTATCGCAATCTCGGGAAGGGCATCGACGATCCTTTTGTCCACGATGAGATCGGCTGGACAAGCCGCCTTGACAGCCTCCAGGCCGCGTTCCTCAGTATCAAGTTGAAATTTCTGGATGAGCTGAACCGGGAGCGCCGCGCGGTCGCCGAAATGTATCACAAAAAGCTCGCGGAAACCCCGCTCGGTCTTCCGAGGGAAGTTGGTGGCGCCTATCACGTTTACCACCTTTACGTGATCCGCGTGCCGGACGGAAAAAGGAATGCACTCAAAGAGTACCTCGCAGCCCAGGGGATCCCGACCATGATCCATTATGCGATCCCGGTCCACGCGCAGCCCATCATGAAAAAACACAAAACCCGCAGGGTAAAGCTGCCGGTCACGGAAAAACTCCGCGAAGAAGTCCTGACCCTGCCGCTTTTCCCGGGCATGACCGAGCCGGAAGTGGATGCCGTTGCCAATGCCATCCAACGGTTCTTCGGGAAGTAATATGCAAAAACCGTTACGCAAAGTTGTTTTTATTGACCGGGATGGCGTCATCAATGTCGACCTCTGGAAATACGTGGAAACCTGGAAGGAATTCCGTTTTGAAAAAGGCGCCTTGGAAGGACTCAAGGCCTTAAGCGAAAAGGGATTCGACATTTTCATCATCTCGAACCAAGCCGGCGTGGGGGACGGAGTCTTCAGCGAAGCGGCCATGTGGCACGTGCATGAAAAAATGGTCGCGGCCATGGCCAAACGCGGTATCAAGATCCGCGGCACGAGGTATTGCACCCACGGCAAAAAAGGAAATTGCGATTGCCGCAAACCCAAAACGCAGCTCTTTGAAAAGGCCGTCGCAAACCTTCCCTTTGACAAGGAAAAAACTTATTACGTGGGTGATAAATTAAGCGACATCGCGGCTGGAAAAAATTTTGGGATCCGGACGATCCTGGTACGGACCGGATACGGCCAAGAGACAGAAAAAAAACTGACGAAAAAACTCCAGCCTGACCATATCGTTAACGATCTCAGGGACGCAGTTCCATTCATCTTCGAAGCATGAAAATCGATATCATTCACGCCACGGCCGGGGAAGGGCATCGCAAGATCGCGATGGCAGTCCAGGATGGCCTTGCGCGTCTCAGTCCAGGCAGCCTTCAAGTTCGTTCGCTTAACTGCCTTGATTACACTGATGCCGCTTTTCAAAAAACCTACGCTCCTCTTTATTACTGGTCTGTCAGGCACGCCCCGGACCTTTGGGGATGGTCTTATGAGACGTTGGATCACGCATGGGTCTATCAACTTATTCGGCCGCTGCGTTCGCTCACGAACACCCTCCACGCGAAGCGTTTGCTGGAGGATATCATCCGGAACCAACCCGATGTTATTGTCTCGACCCATTTTCTCCCACCCGAGATCCTGGGACGCGCCAAACAAAAGGGACTGATCCGGTCGAGAATGATCACCGTTGTTACGGATTTTTATCCCCACACGTTCTGGATCAATCCCGGAACTGATCACTACTGGGTCATGGCCGATGAGACCAAGCAGGACCTGGCCCGTCGCGGCATTCCGGAAGAGATCATTACCGCCGGTGGCATTCCCATCCTTCCAACCTTCAAGCCTACAGGGAGAAAATCAGAAATCTTGAGGAAAAACGGCTTCGACGAAAAACGTTTCACTCTTTTTCTTACAAGCGGAAGTTTTGGCCTCGGACCGCAAGAAGTGATCCTGGAAGAACTCAAGGCATTCAAGGACAGAGTCCAGTGTTTTGTAGTCTGCGCCAACAATAAAAAACTCAAGACGATCCTGGACAGCAAAACCTATCCCTATCCTGTAAAGATCTTCGGCTTCGTCGATTTTATGCCCGATCTCATGGAAGCAAGCGATCTCATGGTCGCGAAATCCGGAGGCTCCACAACCTCCGAGGCCCTGACCAAGGGCGTGGTCATGGTCGTCACGGCACCGATCCCCGGGCAGGAAACCCGGAATGTAAAACTTCTGAAAATACGCGACGCCGCGTATTTTTTGAACAACCCGCACGAGATCCACAACATCGTCAAAGGCATCTTGGACGATCCTTCGACCTTGCAGAAAAAACGTGATGCCCTGAGACGTCTGGCAAAACCCGATGCTTCTGATGATCTCGCCAAAATGATCCTGGCCTGGAAATAGTTCCGATGCCAAAGAATGAGGCCCTCTTATTTCTGAAAACCCTGAAGGAAGACGGCATTGAGCATGTCTATGTAGAAAAAAGACCTGCAGGCCCCCAAAACGATCCTTCGACTCCGGCGAATGAGGAGATCCAGGAACTCCGCGACAAGGTCCTGAAATGCAAACTTTGCTCCGAGCTCGCGAGAACTCGTCACAAGGTCGTTTTTGGCGCCGGCAATCTTCGTGCCAAACTTGTTTTTGTGGGTGAAGCGCCTGGCGCCGATGAAGACCAGCAGGGACTTCCGTTCGTCGGACGCGCCGGCCAGTTACTCACCAAGATCATCGAAGCCATGGAAATGACCCGTGACCAGGTCTTCATCTGCAACGTCCTTAAATGCCGGCCTCCGCACAACCGTCCGCCGGCTCCAGGGGAAGTCGTCAACTGCCGTCCTTATCTCAAACGTCAGCTTGAAATCATTAAACCGAAAGTAATCGTTGCGCTCGGGAACCATGCGGTCAAAGCGCTTCTGCAAACTGACAGGGGGATCTCGCAACTCCGCGGCTCGTTCCAGGAATATGAAGGCATCCCGGTCATGTGCACCTATCACCCGGCGTACCTTCTGCGAAGCCCGGGTGAGAAACGCAAAGTCTGGGAAGACATGAAGAAAGTCATGCAGTTTCTTGCAAAGCCTGAGGAATGACGGACTCACGGTGAAAGTGCATGCCCACTAAAACCAATTTGAATGCCGATCAGATTGCTCAAGTCGCGGTTCCGCTCCCGATCCCCAATGTCTTCAGTTATCTGATCCCGGAATCTCTTCTCGCCAAGGCTATCCCGGGCGTTCGTGTGACCGTTCCGTTCCGCAACACTGAGATCACCGGATACATCGTAGCCATTGAAAGCCCGGCTTCCACGAAAAAACTCAAGACCATTCTCGCGATCCTCGACGACCAGGCCGTTCTCTCGCCCGCTATGCTTCAGCTCACAAAATGGGTGGGAGAATATTACGGCTCCAGCTGGGGAGAAGCGATCGAGAACGCGCTTCCGCGCTGGGTGAAATACGGAAAAAAGACCGAAAAGTATCTTGAGAAGGCAAAACAGAAAAATCCGGCACCGGCCAAACCGCCGCCGGAGTACACCCTTTCTGAAGAGCAGGAAAAAGCATTCCGTGTCATTGACAAAGCATTGACCGCAAAGCATTCCAAACCGATGCTGATCTATGGAGTCACAGGAAGCGGCAAAAGTGAACTTTATATCCGGGCAATCCGTCAAACCCTGAAACAAAACCGCGCCGCGATCTGCCTCGTCCCTGAAATCGCACTCACCGAACAGCTCGAACGTTTCTTTGCCGGACATTTCGGAAATAGCCTTGAGATCCTTCACAGTAAAATGACCGACGGCGAGCGATTCCTCACCTGGAAACGTATCGAGATGGGAACCTGTAATGTCGTGCTCGGACCGCGTTCCGCGGTGTTCGCGCCTGTCCCGAACCTCGGTCTCATCATCATGGACGAAGAACACGAGGGCTCGTACAAGCAGGAGACCACGCCACGCTACCATGCCCGCGAAGTCGCTGCCTGGCGCACGCAACACGAAAATGCGCTTTTTTTAATGGGCACGGCAACGCCCTCCCTGGAAAGCATGGCGCTCGCGGAACAGGGAAAAATCGACCGCGTCGACCTTACGGAAAGGATCGATCAAAAGGCCATGCCCAAAGTCGAGGTGATCGATCTCAAGCGCTACGAAGGGGACAAACGTCCGAGCCTGCTTTTTTCGCCGCCCCTTATGCGTGAGATCGAAACCAATCTTAAAAACCGTGAAGGGACCATGCTTCTTCTCAATCGCCGTGGTTTTTCCACTTCAATCCGCTGCCCAAAATGCGGCAAGGTCGAAGAGTGCAAGCTCTGCCAGGTCTCTCTCACGTTTCACCAGGAAAAGAACCTTCTGCTCTGTCACTACTGCAATTATCAGAAAAAAGTCCCGGACGTTTGCGGCGAATGCAAGGCCCCCATGCTCCGTTTCATGGGGTTCGGCACGGAGAAGGTTGAAAGTGAAATCGCCCGGTTTTTCCCGGCCGCCCGCATCGCAAGGATGGATGCGGATACCACCCTGAAAAAGGATTCCCACGAAAAAATTCTGGAAAGATTCCGGGAACAGAAGATCGACATCCTGATCGGGACGCAGATGATCGCCAAGGGTTTCGACTTTCCGCATGTGACCCTGGTGGGCGTGGTGCTCGCGGACGTGGGACTCCGGCTTCCGGATTTCCGCTCCAGCGAACGGACGTTCCAGCTTCTCACGCAATTCGCGGGCCGCGCGGGCAGGGGCATCAAACCCGGTCGTGTCATTATCCAGACCTGGATGCCGGAGCACCCGAGCATCCGGTTCGCCAAGGAACATGATTTTCTCGCCTTCTACGCTCATGAAAAACAGTGCCGTGAAGAATTCCATTATCCCCCGTACCGCTCGCTCGTGAACATCATCGTCCGCTCGCATGACGAGAAAAAGGCATATCTGTTTGCAAGAGAAATCCGGGATGCCTTGCGCGGGGAACGGGAAACGGGGAACGAAACGTTCAACGTTGGCCGTTTCCCGTTAGCCGGAGCGGAGATCATAGGCCCGGCACCGCTTCCGTTCTACAAATTGCGCGGTCATTTCCGCTGGCACGTCATGCTAAAACTTCCTAAAGGGGAAATTCTGACTCCCCGGATATACCAGACCCTGGTGGGCCTTAAAAAACCGTCCGCCGTCGCTTTCGCCATGGACGTTGACCCTCTTAATATTCTCTGAGACTGAAAAACTGACGCCCCCTGAATTGTCGCGCATGCGCGACAATTGGTCGGCCCGCCGACCAATTGGACAGTCAAGCTGCCCATTTCAACGCCAGGTTTTTGACAGTTTTAATTTCCCAGCACGCTGGAAAATCCGTATTTTCCCAGTAGGTGGCGCCCGCGCCAGAATTGGTTTCTGCTAACACCTACCGTGAGCCGCTCTCCGATTTTTTGATTCGCCAAAAGTCCAAAAGTGGGGGATAATATCCCCTCGTTGCAAACAGTTTTTCTGAATATACTCGAATAGAAAAGGAGAACGATCATGAACCTGAAAAGAACCGCTTACCTTCCATGTTTTATCCTGGTATTACTCGCCCTGTCTTTTTCGGGATGTTCGACAGCAAGCGTGGGAACTCCGTCGGGATTTTTGAAGAATTATTCGAATCTTGGGGAAGGCACCTATTTCAAGCAAGAGCATATCGATAAGGGTGCTGACTTCAAAGCCTACAAAGCCGTCAAAGTCGCGCCGGTCAACCTGAGTTATCTCGACAATCAGAGTTCCTGCGATGTCAAAGATCTTGAGGACCTTGCCAAGGAGTTCCGCGCGAATGTCGAGGCCCAGCTGAAAAAAAGCAGTTTTACAGTCACCTCAAATCCCCACGATAAAGCCCTCGTAATCAGTTTGGCGCTCACGAATATAGAAACCCCCAACCGTCTGCTCAATGCCGGGCTCACCGCAGCAAGCTTTGCGTCACCAGTCCCGCTCCCGTTTGATCAGGACGGCAAGACGTCGTTCGAAGGGAAGATCACCGACGGCACAACCGGCGAACCCCTCATGGAATTCGCGGAAGAAAGGTCCGGCGCGGGCGACCACAGAAGTCTAAAGACTATGACGGTCGGCAAGTACCAAAAATTCACGAACACCCAGGCGGTTTTTGAAGGATGGGCAGAAACCATCGCAAAGATGCTCAAACACCTGACTGCTGGAACAAAGCCCAGCGAAGGTGAAAAAAATGCGGACACGGCCCAAACCCTCGTCGGGCAGGCAGCGGAACTTGCCATTTGATAAAATTCACATAAGAAGAACGAACATAATGCGTCGATCTCCAGACGCCGCACACCCTATGTGACACTCATAATAGAATTTCACCATGGCTACTAAACTTAAGATCCACACTTATCCTGATCCTGTCCTCAAAAAAAAAGCGGCGCCCGTAGCTGATTTCGGTCCCGCCATGCAGAAGCTTTTTGACGACATGATCGCAACCATGCATGCCGCCACCGGCGTGGGCCTCGCTGCACCCCAGATCGGGATCTCCCAGCAGATTTTTATTGCATGTCCGACCCTGCGTCGCGGTGAAGAATATGTCATCGTGAACGCCGTGATCGAAAAAAAATCGGGGACAGCCGTCGCGACCGAAGGATGTTTGAGCCTGCCCGGGATCTCCGGGGAAATCGCACGTGCCACCAAGCTCCGGCTGACCTTTCAAGATCACCTCGGAAAAAAACACACGGTCGAGGTTGGAGATTTTTTCGCCCGCGTCGTCCAGCACGAGATGGACCATCTGAGCGGCATTCTTCTGATCGATCATTTTTCCGGAAAAAAACGCGAGGAGCTTTTGACGCAATACGAAAAATCTAAAAATTCTCCCGCCAACCGGCGAGAAATCCTTAGCCAATACGAAAAAACAAGAAATTCCCCCACGCAATGAAGATTGTCTTCTTCGGATCTGATGTCTTCTCCATCAAAGCCCTCGAAGCCTGCCTGCATTCCGGTATGGAACTCTCACGGGTCGTGACTACGCCCCCTCAAAAAAAAGGACGCGGCCTCAAACTCGAACCCAGTGAGATCTTTGATTATTGTCAGGCAAAAAAACTTCCCATCGCCGAATATTCGACGCTTCGCGATGCCAGGGTCGTCCAGGAACTGGTCGCTCTGCGCCCGGACATTTTTGTCGTGGCCTCGTACGGAAAACTCATTCCGGCAAGTTTGCTCGAGATCCCAAAATACCGTCTCAATGTCCACCCGTCGCTTTTGCCGAAATACCGCGGCGCCGCTCCGATTCATTGGCCTATCCTGAACGGGGACACAGTGACCGGCGTGAGCATTATCGATATTGCAGAAAAACTTGATGCCGGCTGTATTTATTATCAGGAGCGGATCATGATCGGTCCACGGACCGACGCCGCGCAGCTCGCCTCAGAACTAGCCCGTTTTTCCTATGGGATTCTTAAAAAAGTCCTTACGCAAGTCACGGAGGGAAAGCTCCGGGGTGTTCCGCAAAATGAAGCCGAGGCCACGCTCGCACCCCAACTTTCCAAACAGGACGGAGCACTATCACTCACAACCATGACCGCTGAAGCCATCGACCGTAAGGTCCGCGGACTTCAGCCCTGGCCGGGCACTTACTGTTTCATAAAAGGCGAACGCATCGCCCTGCTTGAGACCGACCTTCCCGCCACCGCAACCACGGAAAAACCGGGGGCACTTCTTACGATCGAAAAAGAAGGCGGCGTCCAGGTCGCGACTCTAGACGGGATCCTCAAGATCCTCAGAGTCAAACCTGAAGGGAAAAAAGCCATGACAGCCGCCGACTTTGCCCGCGGGAGACACTTCGTCATCGGCGTAACGCTCTGACCCAGCCACTGATAAGTTTTTCCAGGTGGAATTCCTTGACACTCGACGACGCGCGCTTATAATTAGCGGGAATTTGGAATGTTTCCCCCCGTAATTTTCAATACTCACAGCGGATTTACATCCCAGGAGGCAACAACATGGCGTTAAAGGTCGGTATTAATGGTTTTGGGCGTATCGGACGTTTGGTGTTTCAGGCGATCTGCGATCAGGGATTGCTCGGTAAGGAAATCGACGTTGTCGCAGTGGTGGATATTTCAACTGACGCGGATTATTTTGCTTATCAGATCAAGTATGATTCCGTCCACGGCCGCTTCAAGCATGCGGTGACGACAGAAAAAAGCTCACCGGCGCTCGAAAGCGCGGATACGCTCATCGTCAACGGCCATAAGACAAGGTGTGTCCTGGCCACCAAGACCCCGGACCAGCTCCCATGGAAGGCCCTCGGCGTGGATTATGTCATTGAATCCACCGGCCTTTTTACGGACTCTGAAAAGGCGAAGCTTCACCTTGCGGCCGGCGCCAAGAAAGTCATTATCAGCGCCCCCGGAAAAGGAGAAGTCAAAACGCTCGTCATCGGCGTCAATGAGCAGGAATATAACAGCGCCAAGCACAACATCGTCTCCAACGCCTCCTGCACCACGAACTGCCTTGCGCCGCTCGTGCACGTGCTCCTGAAGGAAGGCATCGGGATCGAAACCGGTCTTATGACCACGATCCACTCCTACACGGCAACACAAAAGACCGTGGACGGTCCGTCAAAGAAAGATTGGCGCGGCGGACGCGCGGCGGCCATCAATATCATCCCGTCCTCAACAGGTGCCGCGAAGGCTGTCGGTGAAGTATTGCCGGCTACCAAAGGAAAGCTCACCGGTATGGCGTTCCGCGTTTCGACGCCGGACGTTTCCGTGGTCGATCTCACGTTCCGCTCTCTAAAAGACACTTCGATTGAAGAGATCGACGCGCTTCTCAAGAAAGCGTCCCAGTCGTATCTGAAGGGTATTCTCGGCGTCACGAGCGAAGAAGTCGTTTCAACGGACTTCATTCACGACGAACGTTCTTCGATTTACGATTCGCTGGCAACACTCCAGAACAACCTGAAAGGTGAAAAACGCTTTTTCAAACTCGTCTCCTGGTATGACAACGAATGGGGTTATTCGAACCGCGTGGTGGACCTTATCCGTTTCATGGCCAAAAAAGACGGCGGCAAGTGATCGCCCGGATTCGATAAGGCCCCGACCATGAAAAAGAAAACGGTCAAAGACATCGACGTTCGCGGGAAGCGCATTCTCATGCGCGTGGATTTCAATGTGCCCATGAAAGACGGCGTCGTACAGGATGATACCCGTATCAAGGCCGCACTTCCCACGATCAAATATGTGCTTGAGCAGGGCGCCAAAAGCCTCGTACTCATGTCTCATCTCGGGGATCCCAAGAAGGACATGCAAAAGGCCAAGGAAAAAGCGGAAAAGGACGGCAAGCTGTTCGACGAGAAAAAATACATCGAAGGCAAACATAAAATGGCGCCGGTGGCCGCGCAACTCGCCAAACTGCTCGGGAAGGAAGTAAAACTCGCTCCCGCTTGCATGGGTCCCGAGACCGAAGCCATGGTCAAGGCGATCCCTCAGGGCGGCATCCTGATGCTCGAGAACACCCGTTTTCACAAGGAAGAAACATCGAAAGACCCGGCCGAACGTGAAAAAATGGCCAAGGCCCTTGCTCAGTACGGCGACATTTTTGTCAATGACGCATTCGGCTCCGCACATCGTGCCCACGCTTCGACCGAAACCGTCGCGAAATATCTTCCGGCCGTGGCAGGATTTCTGATGGAAAAAGAACTGGATTATCTTCAGGAGAAGATCGTGGACAATCCGGCGCGTCCTTTTGTGGCGATCATCGGCGGCGCCAAAGTGTCGTCCAAGATCGCGGTCCTGGAAAGCCTGCTTACAAAAGTGGACCGGTTGATCGTCGGGGGCGGCATGGCTTACACATTCCTTAAAGCCAAAGGCCTTTCGGTCGGCACATCGCTGGTCGAGGAGGACATGATTGATACTGCACGACAAATCCTGCAGAAGGCCTACGAATCACATATCTATCTTTATCTTCCGATTGATCACATTGTAACCACAAAATTTTCTGCCGATGCCGAGCCCATACACGTGGCACGCGGCAACATCGAAAAGGATCAGATGGGAATGGACATCGGACCGCTCACGGTCGAAAAGTTCAAGGGCGCGATCAAGGGCGCCAAGACCGTTTTTTGGAACGGCCCGGTCGGCGTGTTCGAATTTCCAAAATTTGCCAACGGCACCATGGCCATCGCAAAGGCAATCTCGGAACTTCCGGATTGCGTGACCGTAATAGGAGGCGGAGATTCGGTTTCCGCGGTGAATAAATCGGGAGTGGCGACAAAAATCTCTCATATTTCCACAGGCGGCGGCGCGTCACTCGAACTTGTGGAAGGCAAAGTGCTGCCCGGTGTGGCGGCACTTCTCGACAAGCAGTTTTAGTACTGCTAACCCATAGACTTGATCTTTAAGCAGTACAAGTAACCCAAGAAAGAAAAGAGCGAATCTTATGAAAAAAAGACCCCTGATCGCCGGAAACTGGAAGATGTACAAGACGACCTCCGAAGCCGTCACGCTTGTTCAGACGCTCAAAGCGGCCGCTCACACAGTTTCAAACGTCACGATCGTGATCTGTCCGCCCTTCACAGCTTTAAGCGAAGTTTCCAAAGTCCTGAAGGGCACCTCGATCGATCTCGGTGCCCAGAATATGTATTGTGCTCCGGAGGGCGCGTTTACGGGCGAGATTTCACCGACCATGCTCAAAGACTCCGGTTGCCGTTATGTGATCCTCGGACACTCCGAGCGCCGCCAATACTTCAAAGAGGACGATATCCTGATCCACGAAAAAGTAAAGACAGCCCTCAAATACAGCATCATTCCGATCGTGTGCGTCGGCGAAACGCTCGCGGAGCGGGATGCGAAGAAGCATTTTGACGTGGTCAAAACACAATTTGATGAATCGATCGGCCGTCTCGAAAAAGAGGATATTGCCAAAATCGTCATCGCCTACGAACCCGTGTGGGCTATCGGCACGGGAAAGACCGCGACGCCGGACCAAGCCGAGCAGATGCATTCTTACATCCGCCGGCTCCTCAATGAGCGCTACAGTCAGGAGATCGGCAACCGTATTCCCATTCTTTACGGAGGAAGCGTCAAACCGGACAATACAAAATCCTTGCTGGAAAAACCCAATATCGACGGCGCTCTGGTCGGCGGGGCATCCCTCAAGGCAGAGTCCTT
>JBAZJC010000002.1:0-42704 GCA_041651495.1 Candidatus Omnitrophota bacterium
TTCATGATGTCGAGTTCACGTGGAACATATCTGGCAAATTTGGTCATATAATGCGTGAAATCCCGTGTCGTGTAATGGAATATTGGATTTTTGAGTTTGCGACATGGAAGATTTGTAACGATTTGTTCATGAACCGGTTGCGTCCAGACCACCTGCAACCTTGGAAAAAGCCGGATATGGGAATCTTTGAACGCATCGCCGAATCTCAACCGCTTACCAAAGAAAAAGGTCTGGAACTGGATCGCGTAGACATACTTCTCGTCCTGTCCTCTTCCTGCAGGAAGAGAATCGGGTGCGGGATGGATGACCGTTTTAATTTCTTCCGCTAACTGCGGTGTCACTCGCTCATCCGCGTCGATGAACAAAACCCAGTCCCCTTTTGCCTGACTCATTGCAAAATTCCGCTGGCTGGCAAAATCGGTGAACGGATGCGTAACGACCCGCGCCCCGTATTTTTCAGCAAGCACAACGGTTGCATCCTGGCTGTTCGAATCCACCACGAGAATTTCATCCGCCCACGACAGAGCAGTAAGACATTCCGGGATATTCTTCTCTTCATTATTTGTTAAAACGATTGCGGAAAGTTTCATAGGCCAGTTCTCTTTGTCACTCTGATCCAGCCAACGACGGGAGAAGAATCTCACATTGAGGCCCTTCGTGCTCGGCAAAACCCAAGACGATGTTCGAAAATACGCCCTTAGCGTTTAAATTCATTACAATGCGACTTTTTTAGAAGGGATCGCTGCATTCATTCTTCTAAAGATTGCAAGCCCATCTTCTTCCAAAGAGAGACCATAGCCGCTTTTCAGAAGGATTTGTTTCTCAGAAGCATAGTGCTCTTTCAGCAAAGCACTGTCGATCACGACATAGTCTGCATGGCGCGCTTTCCAGGAACCACCCTCTTTAAGATGATTATTTTCGTAGATGTGGAGCTCTTTTCGATTCGCTGCGTGTGGAGCGTAGAACTCATGAGTCCTAAGGGAGAATTCGCTTGGGATTGCTCGAAGGACCGCACGAACCTGTTTTGTGTGCGGTGTGATCGAGATCCACTGGCGACGCATCGGATATACCTCCGAGCCCCCACTCATAAGAACCGCCGTCAGAAGAATCAGATAGGCCGCATAACGGCGAAAGAAGCGGAGCTTTGCAAGAGCCATGACCGAAGAAATCAGTACGAAAGGTGTCAGTGTGGCTGTGTACTGAAAAAAAATCGAACGGGTCATTTCATTACGTGAAAGGATGTTCTGCGCCAGAGTAGGAAGTGACAGAATAAAGGGGGCGGGTGCAAAAATACTTGAAAAGGCTAAAGGCCCGTAGATCTTCACCAGATACTCGAAGGTGTCAGGCCGAAGCACATGCTTTATAAAAGGGCCCCATCCTGCTTGAAGCCACGAGGTAAAATTCCCATCGAGATATGCATAAGGCGCGCCGGAAAGCTTTGGTATCAGAACATGGATAATCGTGAAAAAATAAACAACTGAAAACACCATCCATCCGATACCCCATAACCTGACGGGATTCAGGAACACCCGCTGTCTTGCTTGGCATTCAGCATCGCCAACACTGGATGTTGGCTTAGGTGAAGACATAAAAAATGTTGCATAAAGTCCAAACGCAAAAGCGATGGTCGCTATATTTTCTTTGGCCATCAGGGCAATTGCCAGAAAAAATGATGCCTGGAGCGTTTTCCTTTCTTCGAGAAAAACGAAAGTCCAGAACAAAAATGGCATAGCCGCAACCTCCGGATGAAAATCGAACCGCACGGCATTCCGGACCGGCAAAGAAAGCACAAACGCAAGGCAAAAAAGGACCGCCCAGGATGGAGATTGGCCGCTTTTTCTGACGATGCGAGCCAAAGGGAAAACACAGGATGCGACGGCAAAGGCTTGGATCGCCAGTAAAAGCCCCGGCTCAGGCCATGCTCGGTATGGCAAAGCGAACACAGCCAACAGTGGCGCAAAATGATCGCCCAGAAGACAGATACCACCTTTGATGCTGGAATAGAACCAATCGCCCTGGGTTGTATTCCAGATTGCTTGTGTGAAGATGGCCATGTCGAAGGATGTTTGAAGTGCAGCGTGTCTTAGCAGGCCTGAAGCGGTCCACCAGAATCCAAAAAGAACGAAGAATCCTGTGATCCAGAACATCGAAGCAGATTCCCAGGTCTCAATAACTCTTATCAAAAAACTGCGGGTTCCGATTTCTTTGTCCCAACGCGCCCATTCAAACAGAACAAGCCCGAGGATCACCGCCGCTGCCGCCACATAGACGAATAATTTTCTGTAAATTTTGGGGGTGGTGTTGAAAACTGCATTCCATGACTCTGGAAGGAATGGCAATCCCCCGCTGAAATAGAATGCGATCAGAAGAAAAAAAATCACTTCGGCTACTCGATACCCGCCTATCCTGAGCCATCCGTTTTTTTCTTTCATAGTCTCTTTCAAAATACAGCTTTTGATTTAATATAAAAACAGGATTTAAAGTACCCGCTATTTCAGATACCGGCTGTCAGTGGAGCTGGCCTTGTGAGGGTACTTTGAAAACATAAAATGTTTTTCCAACCCGGTAAAGCGGCCGTCTCCCATAAAACCATGACTTAAAATTATTTTGTTGAGCCATGTAATACCCAATGCCAAGGGCGTAGAATCCAGGGGCGGGATTGATCAAGTCATTCGTTTCCAATCGTTTCCAGGGTATCTTGTAATATTCATAAATATCAGCATTTTCGGCCTCTGATGCGATTATAATGGACGGGAGTTTCCTTTCAAGAACGAATTCCGCGAGGCGTTTGTTATCCTGCCCCCAATTCAAATTTGAATCCGCCACAAGTTTGGAACCTTGTTCCGGACTACCAATCCACTCATTAAAGTATGCCAGATAGTCGGACCCCGCCAATACGGTCCGGACAGCGGAAAAAACAAAGAGAACTGCAAGGACTACAGCCAAAAAATGTTTTACTGGTTTTGTCGTTATTTGCCCGATCAAAGATCCGGTGTATCCTGCCAGCAAGAAAAGGAAGGGATAAATGGGCAGAATGTGGCGAAGGCCGATATAGATCTTGTTTTGCATGGCTGCCCCAAGAAAAAAAACAAGTGGAAGAAAAACAAGGGACTTGATCAGTACCGAACGTTTGGAGAAAAACAGACCGATCGCTCCGAGGACCATTAAAACGAGTGTTAGCAAGGGAGTTTTAACGGCTAGGACACCCGGAAAGTAGCACCAGTTACAGGCAATGAAAGAACCTTCCACGCAGATCCCGTGTCCGTCCTTCGAATGGTTCAGAACGATACCGAGAGGTTTTATGAAATTTCCAAATCCGGCGAACTGGTAGAATTTATAAATAAAATCCGTGTATCCGAGGACGATTACCAAGGCGGCCAAAACCCAAATCGCCAGGAAAAATTTTAGAATGCGCATCCTGACATCTTTCGCGGAGAACCGAGCCAAAAAAACAGCAAGGCCGAGTGCCACAAGATTCCCGATCGTTAAAAATGATGCGACAGAAACTCCGTATTTCTTTTTAAGTCGCATGGAGTAAACAATACAAAGAACAGCGCCAGCAAGAGCTGTCACTTTGAGAACGATCCTGAGGACTCTGGAATTCCGGATCTTTTCAACGTCCCGGGCGCAAAGGTAGAACGCAAAAAGACAGAATGGACCGAACAGGACCATCGCCTGTCTTTCCCCGATTGCGTTCGCAATCAAAAAAAGCGAGATGCCAAGGATCCACTTTTCAAATGAAGACGAAGGCGCTTTGATTAGGGCCGGATTTACGCCAGAAAAATAATAGACCAGGAACAAACTGGAAATGGCCGGCAAAAGGATCAATCCGCTGATCTTGGACATAAATGTCAAACCACATACAATACCGAGCAATACAGCCCGACCTGCAGAGGGCTGATCAAAAAATCTTTTGAGAGCGTAGAAGGAAAAAAAGTAAAATACAGTGATCCCCATATCGGTGGTATAGAGGCTCCCATGGGCAAGCATATTCGGGTCAAAGGCAAAAAGGCCAAGAGAAAGAAGCGCTCCCCACATACCAAAAAGCTCTCCTGCAAAACAAAAGACGCCAATTCCCAGAAGAACCGTCAGTAGAACTATCGGAATTCGCTCCAACAAGAGAATCAGGCCCGGATCATTTCCCATTTTGTAGAGAAAGAGGGCCCCGGTCTTCGAAATATCGACGGACGTGGATTCGGGCAGACGGATGAAGTTCTGGATCGGAAACTCGGGATGTAAAAACAGAAGCGGGAGAGAACCGAGCTGGATAATAAAGGGAGGATGCTCGCCCAGGAACTTATAATCGTTGTAACGAACCATGGGATAACCGCTTCCGTTGTAATAGGTCTCATCCGTGGTTTGCCCATGGATCCAGGCCGCATAGGAACATTGAGCCGCCAAAGCTCCGATAAGCAAGGCAACCAGAATCCAATATATTGAAATCCGTTTTACATTCGACATGTTTTCCGATTTTTTCTTTTCTTGAAATGAAAAACGGAGCCCTAGGAACACTTTAAAACACGCAAGACAGCGGGCCGTTTTTTCTTTTTCTTGAAGAGCCACCGTTCAAGCAGACTGTCCTTGTTGATGCCGTTAACCGTTCCGATTTGTTTAATTTCAGGCTTCCCCGACACATCAAGCTCTTTGATCGTAACATAATACGCATATCCTTTTTTTGATTGAAACTTAAAATCATCGATGGAATCATGATCCAGCTTTACCTTATTCCAGCCATCGTAGCTAAGCCCCAAAGCATAATAGAGATGATTTTTGATTGCTCCGGGCCGATCCCGGTAACTATCCAGCGAGCAATAAAACTTACCCACAGCGAGATCATCAACAGGTTTCCCGCCACCCATATCTTTAAAGATCGTTCGTGCTGTCCCCCAAAAATAATTAAGCTTTCTGCCTAGCATGATCCGCACCGACAGGGAGTTCTGCGCATTTTCAAAAATGTTGAAACCAACGGAAAAGGTCCATAGTAGCAATAACCCTATCCCCCAGGATCTCCCACCGCCTTTTACGGCACAGTAACTCAACCGGGCGATCATTACTATAAGCGGGGCCATGGTCCCGCTGAAATAGCGTGGGTCGGGTTGAAACATTCCAAGAAATGGGAGCTCGGCAAGGAACCAAACGCCACAAATACGGACCATGGGATGGCTCCAAAAAAATATGACGTCCTTGGACTTGGCAATGTATCTGCGCCAGATAAAGACACTCCCCGTGATGATGATAGTCCAGAGCATGAAAAAACCGAGCGTTCGCGCAATCGATACGGGAAAGACATGATCCCAGGAGAAAAAGGTCGATACCACTTCATTGTCGTACCCGCATTCGTAATTCCGGAAAAGCAGCCTGCTAATTGTTGTTAAATCAAAATGAACGTTCGGGAGAGCACCACCGTTCAAATACATAACAGGAATGATCTGGAAGGCTACAAGTGCCATCGCAACATTCATCGAGAGATATTTTACAGGGGCTTGTTTCCAAGACTGGAAGCAAGCCACAGAAGAAAGAAAAACGGTCATCGGCAGTACCAGCATCGGCTCTTTGGCCTTGATCCCGATCCATCCCGTGACAAACAACGCGAAAAGCATCCATCGAAACTGCCTGTTCGAGCCCTGATTAAAGATGTTCTTTTGGATTTTGTAAAAAATCCATATCCCCAGGAAGAGAAAAAAGTAGCACAGCGTAACCGTATCCGCAATCCACAGAACATGGCTGTAGTGTGCGGGAACAAAAAGAAAAACAAGAGTCCCCAAAATCGCATAGAGCCATGGGACTATCTGGGCCAGCATCAAAAAAACAAACATCACGCAACCCGCAAAGAAAATCCCTTTGGTCAAAAAATACATGGCAAAGGGATTGAGCCCAAAACACTGCTGAGAAAACTTGAGGAACATCGGAAGGACGATCCTCTTGTATTGGACCTCATCATAGCGATCTGTCTGCCCTACCCAGTTATGGCTCTGGGACCAGGGCGTCAAAAAACTCGACGCGAATTGGCTCCAAGGTGTTTCTCTCGCAAGGATGATCTTGTCCCAATCGTCAATATCACTGGCGGGAAGACCCTGGAATAAAAGAACCGACCAGGATAAAGTTAAACAAAAAAACAGACACGCAATCAATCGTATCCGTCTAGCGGATGTTGAAGCCGTACCATCTTGCAAGCTATCGTGTCCCATAACTTTTTTCCGCATTAAGTCCTTTACAGATAAAGGCCATATTATGATAAAAATGGACCGACGTTATATGAGTATCAAAATAGGTCGGAGAATAACCCTGTTTTTCAAACTCAATGTAATTAAGGCCATCCACATGCGATTTAAAGAACCCCATCGATGTGGCGGTATTGTTCAGGTTCACACTATCTCCCCCATAGCGCGGCCAATAGGCAGTCTGGAGATCCTCGCCCACGTAGATACCGCCATCTTTTAGAAGCGGGAATAAGACCTTAAACGAGCTGATAACGTGCTCATTGATGTGGCTTCCGTCATCAATGATGATATCCAAGGATCCTATCTCGTTAAAAACCTCCCTCAAAAAACTTTCATTCGCCTGGCTTCCCCTGAAAATTTTTATCCGTTCCTCCTGCAGAGAACTCTTGTCGTAGATGTCGATGGAATAGATCATGCTATTCGGGAAATATTTCTTCCACATCCGAAGCGAAGCCCCGCCTTTCTTTGGGTCATCATCGCCCCCGACACCGATCTCCAATATTTTTAATTTCTTCTTCCGCAAAACGTGGAAATGCCGCTGATAATGTTGCGCGTACCAGTGCGCGTTCCATTTATCGGTCCTATAAATTTCGGCCAGCTTTACCAAATTATTCCGATAAAAAATTGACACGCAACGTTCGTAGAGACTTTTCAACCGCCGTTTGGATTCCGGAGACAATTTCCGTTTAATCCCTTCAAGAATATTTTTATTCATAAAACCTCTCCGATGAATTAATAGGGACACTTTCCCTTTTTATTCAAAAAATAGTCCCGGATACCCAGCAGAAACCAGCGGAACCGCTGACGTCCTGCGGGGCTCCAGCTCCACAGAACGGTTTTTTTAAGCAAGTGCAGCAAAAGCCCCCCATAGACCACACATTGACCTTTCCGATCATTGTGCATACGGGAAAGAAGAAGAAAATTCCGGATCGTATAATAAACACTCAGTGACGGATAGGCGCTGAGGGTTTTTGAGAGTTTATGATAGACAATAGCACCGGTAATCACAAGATTCTTGTACCCATGCTCACGACTCCGAAGGCAGAGATCCGCGTCTTCATGAATCAAGAAAAAATCGGGGTTGAACAGCCCCAACTCCAGAAGGATCTTTGTCCTCATAAACAAAGATGAACCGGGAATAATTTTAGCATCAATAATGTCGGGCATCGAAGGATCATTCCGATCCGCATAGCGCACCTCTTGAGGGTGAAGGCGCAGCCAATCCATTTCTGTCCCACACGAATCGATCTTGGAACGATTGTCATCGTAACAGACCAACGGAGCAACGATCGCAGCGTCCGGAAACCGAATGGCAGATTCGAATAGCTTCAAAAGCGTATCTTTCTCAAGAATGCAGTCATTGTTCAGAATAAAAACATAGTCGGCGCCCGATTCCATAGCATGACGAATCCCGACATTATTTCCTCCCGCATAGCCGAGATTAGTCGGCGTTTTAATGAGGCATAGACCGGGATACCGATTCCGGAGGATTTCATACGAAACACGATCTTCGGAATTATCCACCATCACGACTTCCAGAGAAAAGCCTTTCATCTCGGAAGCTAATACGGAGTTAATGCATTCGATCGTATCGTCCGGACGATGATAATTTAAAATAATGACCGAAACCTTGGGGCTCATCGCGGTCGTGTCCGTTCAGATCTGCAAAGGCTATACCAAGCATCATTGACGGTATCGATAACCCACTGATCAGACTGCACGAATGTCCCCTTGACTTCCCTCCGGCGCTTGAGGGCTCCCGGTAACTTCGGAATAGCTTGCAAAAATCCTTGCCAAAAAAACAACTTCCCGACAAATATCGAACCCACGAGACGAACCGGCAGCCAAAACAGGAATCGGGCGAAAATATGGCGATCTGTGATATTTTTAACCATAAAGAAGATCGCGTTCCGGAACACAAGAGCCTGCGTCGCATTATGGGCAAATACCTTTTCAAAGCTAGCCCCCCCCAAGTGCATTTTCTTGCTTAAAGGTTGATAAATACCCTTCCATCCCCGTTTCCATCCCCGATAACACAAATCCACATCCTCATAGCGACCGGGCAGGAAGATCTCGTCATAGCCACCCAGTTCGAGAAATTTTTTTCGGTTAAAGGCCGCAACACCGGCCGAAAGCGTAAAGCCTTCTTTTTGGTTCAGCGCTTCATGTCCCTGGTAATACATGTCCGCCGTGAGAAGTCCGTAGTGGATCTTTGCGATCGAACGGTCCTCATTTGTGGCAACAAAGAAAACATCCTCGTCTTTCAAAAACGGCTCCATAAGAGGATCCACAAAACTAGGGGCGAGTTCCATATCATTATTCAGAAGGATCACAACATCCTCGGAACAACGTTCCACATACTCGTTAAAAGAACACAACACCTTGTTTTCGCTTGCGATATAGATCTCTACCTGCGGAAAATTTTTCCGAACATAGTCAACACTGTCATCAGAGCTCTGGTTGTCGAGGACGGTCACCTCACAATGATAGGATGAAAGATTCGCTGCCTTGACAACACTTGGCAGAAAACGCTCCAAAAGATCGCGGCGATTGTACTGGAGAACGACCAAACGGCACGTCGGTGTGGGTGATGGCATAGGAGGCATCATTTGATTAAACTTTCATAAACATTGAGCGTTCCCTCAGCAGTTCGGTCCCAAGAAAACTTTTTAATTTGCTCTTTCCCTCGTAATCGGAGGTCTTGCCATAATGGCGTATCCTCAGCTAAACGGGTCATCCCCTGAGCAATTTGAAGTACATCCACAGGACTGACAAGAAGCCCCGCGTCCCCCGCTACTTCCGGCATCGAGGTAATATTGGATGTTAACACGGGACAGCCAGACGCCATAGCTTCTAGAATCGGTATCCCAAAACCCTCATAAAGAGATGGGAACAAAAGACCTTGAGCTCCGCAATAAAGCGCGTTTAGTTGCTCGTGATCGAGAAATCCGGTCACCACAATACGATCGGAACCGTCGGCATGCTCCCGCGAAAGCCTCTGTGCATATTTACCGTGAGCGAACGCCGACGAACCCACCATCACCAGTTGATAACCGGGATGCGTCTTTGAGAATAAAAGGAACGCTGCCACGATCCGGCTAAGATTTTTCCGCGGCTCCAATGTCCCGACAGAAATAAAATACTTATCTCGGATCTTTAACTGCTGCATCAGGCCGGCAATAGTTTCCCGGGAGATCTGATCAGTAAATCCTTCGTGGCCGGAAGAGTAAACCACACTGATCTTACGTTCGCGGATACCCAAACAACTCACCAGATCCTTCTTTGTGTGTTCAGAAATAGCAATAAGCTTATCTGCCTGGCGTATGGTGTAAGGCAGCCAGTACCTCCAGTAAAAGTAGCTTGCGATCCCCATCTGATTGGAAAAACGCAGTCCGGCAAGATCATGCACCGTCACTACCAAGGGACACGGCTTTAGAAACGCCGGGGAAAATGCTGGGACATGAAGCAGGTCCACCCGATGACGCTTTACAAGCTTGGGAAGAGTCCGATTCTCCCATCTGAGCCGGTCAAGCGTCTTAAGGTCCTGTCCGGGTGCCATGGGATCAAAAAATGGGGCAAGCGCCATAGGCGCCTTGATTTTGTGCTTAATAGCAGCCAGCAAATGGCGGGTATAAACACCGAGCCCGGACTGGCGTCCCTGGGTAGCTTGGGCATCGAATCCGACTATTGGCATACAAACCAACCTCTCTCTTTATACTCCAAAATACGAAAGAAAACCGTTGAGCCCAACCCGCTATTTTCTGCGTTTGGGCCATAACATACGCTGTCGCCGGCGATCATCTTGCGAGCCCAATAAGTTTTCACGCGGCGGCAACTTCCGATCTCACTAAAATGTAAAAACCATCTTTTTCAAAACTGATCCGGTACCCCCAAGCCTTCAAGTTTTCCAGGGTTTCAGCAAAAGGCATATCGGAAAGAGGCCAGCCGGAACGGCTAAAGAGAATATAGTCAAATTGATATTTCTCAATCATCTCACGGGTCGGCGGAGTCCTGCCATCCAGGACATACAAATCCTTCCGGTTGATCAACCGGGTGAGAAAATTCGCCTGCGTCAGAACCGAATATTTCGGTCCAATCCCCTGGATCTTCGCAAGCATTTCCATATCGTAAGGGCGCTTCTCCTTGATAAAGTTCCATGCATAAAAATATTCCGAGGGCCCTGAGCGAAGAAGTGAAAACCAGAGAACAATGCAAATCGCTATGTTTTTGCGTTTCGCGAATGCGGGCCACCGCATGCACAAAACGCCGAATCCATAGATCGCCGAAATGAAAAGAAACGGATGCAAACCGATGGTGTAATGCCGGGACGGGATCCGCATGATGTCATTTGCTGAAAACATATTCTGAAATACGATTGGCAAGGTTAAGAGAAGGGTTGGAGGATGAAAAAATGGAAGGAAAAGAACAGGGCTGTAAATCTTCAGCAAATATTCCAACGATTTCCAAAGGCTCAATCCCGGGTGGCCATAATAGTTGTATTGATAGGGGCTTCGGTTTAAAAAAGGCATCAGCCATTTGACTTCCAATAAAAAGATAATAACCGAAAGGGCCATCACCCAAATCCCAACTCGCTTCCAAGAATTAAATGCGAAAACATAAAATCCCATCATGAAGGAAATCCCCAGCATATTTTCCTTCCCAAGGGCCACAATAAAAAGACATGCGAGAAATCCGGCAAGTCGTTTCCTTTCCGCACAAATAAACGCAAGAAACATAAAAGGCTCGACCAGCGCTTCGGGATGGAATTCATAATGAAGCGTTACGCGCGCATTGAAGTAGAAAAAATAAATCACGGAGAAAACAATGGCTAGATAGTCGGATTTGAGCTTCTCGCGAGCAAGCCATCCCGTAAAATACACCCCGCTTCCGATCGCAACCGCCTGAAGGATAAACACGAGAATGGGATCAGGCCACAAACGGTAGAACGGTATTACAAAGGCGAGGATGGGACTCATATGATCCCCCAGGAGGCAAATGCCGTCCTTGATCGAGGAGTATAAAAAATCTCCCTGCGCGCCATTCCATATCGCTTGGGCAAAAATCGCGACATCCCCCCCAGCCCCGCTAAAATGTCTTAATATCGAAACCGAGGACATGATCGCAATATACGTCAGTGTGAGAATGAGAAGCAGAACCGTGAGAGGCGTTTTTAAAACGGCGCGGACGAAGCAAACCACGGACAATCGGCTAAACAGGTCTCGGTGTTTGAAGTACAGGAGAAAAAATACGCAAAAAAACGCGGAGACAGGCACCTGCGCCATGTTCTGGTAGGCGGATTTTCCTGAAAACGCGGAAAGCCACCCCAGCTGAACCAGCGGAACACCGCTCGTAAGAAGAAAAAACAAAGCGAGAATTGCCGCAAAAGTTGCGATCCCATTCCAAAAATTAAAAGCCCGGGAAGAAATCATTATCTACCTTTTGGTTCTTACATTACCAAGCTTACGAGCATTTAAAAAATCAATGAAAGAAAGGAAAAAGCCGAGTACGAATGTAGCAGAAGCGATAATGAGGCCGAGTCTCATGATGGCGGGTACATATACAAATTTAACTTGGTGCTTCCCTTTGGGAACCTTTACAGATTTAAAAATATAATTCGCCCGACTGATGGTCGTTTGTTTTCCATCGAGGTAAGCTTTCCACCCCGTATCAAAAGCATCCGTGATAACCAGAAACCCATCTTCGAAAAGCGAGATATTCATTACCAGTTCATTCGCGTTATAGGTTTCGATTGTAATCTCGTCATCGAGGCCGGCGCGATCCGGCATCTTGCCGTAAAGACCGTTGGCATAACGCGGATTTTCCAATAGCACTGTTTTCTGGAAATCGGTCTTTTTTTCCCGGAGCCGGTTCAGGACTTTTGCTCCATCATTCACGACTTCGGCTTCGTGAACAATGTAAGCACGTGGCAATGCATCAGAATTTTTAAAAATTTTATATTTTCCACTCTCATAGACAAGATCGTACTGTTTCAGCGAAGCATCTTTCATAGTGATCACATATTTTATATTGGCCATATCCGCATAATAGTCATCAAACTCTTCTATCTCCCCCAAAAGCCATCCGGGAATCTCTTTTTTAGCCAAAAGTTGAAAAAAATCAACATAGCGTTTTTTGACCAACGATCGATATCCTTCCGGGGTCTGTAGAGGATAAAGCAGGTTGGTTTCTGGCCTTAAAACTATATTTCGCGTGTCAATCTGTCTGAAATCGACAAGTGCAGGATTCTTAGGATCAATGAAAGGCTGCAGAGGCAGGACGCGAAAAAGTCCGGGGTCTTGAAGTATGAAATCCGCCTCTTGACGAAGAGGCGTCAGGCTTTGCGCGGAATAAGCCGTTGTGGGTCGCAAGTTAAAAAATGAATCCAGAAAGATGACCCCCAGAAAAAAAAGGAAAAGAACTCTGCGACTTAGCCAGCCTTTGAAATAGGAGGTAATACCAATGAATGTCAACGACAGGATGAGAATGGGATTGGCATAGATTGTATTGAGAGGCGAGGCCCAGCATTTCAGATACGCAATGATCTGAAGAATGCGCCCCCGATAAAAGTCTTCCGAAGCAAAATAAAAATTCTGTTTTAAAACCATGGGCAAAATATGAGACAGGGAAAATGCGGTTAAGGCGTTTTTCCAAAAGGAAACGACGCACCAGAGGAAAAGTCTCAATAGGATAAGCGCTAAAAGCAGCGTGGTTATGATTTTTATAGAACGACTGATCCTGCTCGCGCGTTCCCTGTGTTGGTCAAAGGCGGCAAACCCAAAAGCGGCAAGCAAGCTGACCGCAAATCCATAGATCAGATAGATCCGGTTAATGACGGGCAGGTCCTTCAAAACGGGAATATATTGAATAAAGAAAAAAAGTGGATTCAAGATCAGATAGCCGAGGATGCAGACCGCGGAAATGCCGAGAAACTTTTCAATGGAATGTTTTTTTTCTTTTAGAATGAGCAGAAACGCAAGAAGCAACGGGACGATCCCGACATAAGGCGCCTCCAGGAATCGAAGCTTCAGAAATGGAAGAAATTTTCGGAGGATCCCTTGTCGGATAACATCGTGTAAAAAATTCAGGGTAGGATCTAATGAATTATAGAGATATCCCGGGAAAATCATCCCGATCCATTCAGTGGGAAACAAGATATTGATAATACCGCCCACAGCCTGTTGCCGATGTGACAGTGAAAGCAGCTGGTACACCCGGAAAAGATGGAAGCAGATCAGTCCCAGCGTCAACAGGAACGGAATGCAGGTTTTTAAAAATAGAAAAAAATAGTGACGCTTTGGGCTGTTCTTGCGGAGGAAAACCAGAATATACACGAACAAAAACATCGAAGAATAAATCACATATTGAGGATTCGCACTCAGGTAGTACCAGGCATTGGCGATCGATAGAAGAAAAGCCCAATAAAATCGTCGCGTGTGTATCCATTGGGTCGCAAGAACGAACAAAACCGGCAGGAAAAATGTTGGGTTTTCAGTCGGCACATTGACGCTCAGGGTCAGATAAATAAACCCTCCCAAAAGTGCCGATTCGCGACTTAACCGGAATTGTTTTTCAAGCGACAGAAAAACAAAATACCCGGAAAGAAATGCCGAAATGGCAATGGCGCCATTCCAGGCGAAATGCAAACTCAAAAAAAACGTTAAAAAATGGCCAAGCGTGTAATTGCTGAACGCGTCGAGTCCGTCCGGAGTTCCGCACAAAGCAAAAGGATTCCACAGAGGGAAAATATGGTGCCGTATCGAATTCTGAAAAAACGAAAGGCGACTATAAAATTGGCAGTAGAGATCATTTAAGTCCATGTAGAGTTTTGAAAAAAAATGAGGGTAATACAACGACGTCAAGCAAAAGAAAAAAAGGATGGGCCCGACGAAAAAAACGGTGTGGGAGCTTTTTTTCACCATCGTCTGACCCGGAATCATTTGCATAGTCCGACCCGAAAAATCATCGAACCTGTCCCAATCGGCCGGGAAGTTGATTTAAAAAATCATTAAAATATGCGGGAGGTTTTAAATTGAGCAGTCGAGTACGATTCGCATCGAGGTCCTGAAAAGTCAGTTTTCCGATTTCCTCAGGAGTATACAAAAGTCTGTTTTCCATCTTCCCGCGGGTCACAATACCGACCCCCATATCGCAATCCAACACAAACACATTGAGATCGGCAAACGAAGATCGCAAATAAACAATGGCCTTCCAGACGTCCCCGCACCACAGGTAGTCCCACCCGGGTACTTTCTTGGCTGCGGCTTCGGCTACAGAATTCGCCGGAATCGCCTGGGCTAATGTTGCCGGATTGCAATCGTGGAGAACTAAAACGCCGTTTTGATCCAGGTGTTTCAAACAGTTAAGAACATCGCGAAGCGCTTGATCGTAACTATGAAGCCCGTCGATTAGTGCCACTTCCGCTTCACGTCTTTCAAAAAGATGCGACATGGTCCTGAAAAACTCATCACTGGCCATTTCATAAAAATCGGATTTTTCAAAACCGAGGCATTGGCAAATGAAACGGTACGCTTTTTTCGCCTCCAGCATCCAATCATCTCTTTTCGCAAACACATGCCTCATGATAAGGTTCTTGGGGTCGACCCCAATCTTTCGCTTTACGTCAATCGTAAGGAAGGTGTGCCCAAGAGACACTCCGATTTCCAGGTAGTTCTCTGCGCACGTTTTTTTGATAATCGATTGAACGATCGAGATGCGATTCATGAATTTTGGGCTCCAAGCTTGGCCTTCAGTGCATCATACAAACGTGGAAAAAGAGCCTCACAAACGGCCTGAGTTCTCCCTTTCCAATTGTGAGGATGAAAAAAGAGATAATATCCCAAATATGGGAGCTGCCAAAACTTTTTCTGAGAATAAACATCGCAAAAATTCGCCAATTTTGCAAAATTGAACCTGCCTTTTAAAACAGCGGCCTTTTCGAAAAAGTCGATACGTTTTCGGATTTCGCCAAGGAAAACCTCAGGATCGAATAAGGACTTCCGGCCCGCACCGATAACATTCCTCTGATGCTGCCGGTACTTCACGAGTTTTTCTTTAGTAAAAAGAATCTTTCCCATCCCGCAGCTGGTCACAAAAGCAAGATGATCGTGCAAAAAAGGCACACCGCCGCGAAAGCTTAGAATCTTTTCCGCGACAGCCCGTCGAAGCATCATGGAGCATCCCGGCGTTATATTCCGGAACAGAACCCGTTCATCAAGCACCCCCCTCACAGGCTGGGTCGCGGACATCTTCCAGAATGAGCGATGGAGTCGATTCAAATTCTCATCACAAACTTCAAGATCAGAATAGACCAACAACGTTTCTTCGTTTGGCTCCAAAAGCCGCATTAAACGCTCAACCTTATCAGCACGCCAATAGTCATCTTGGTCACAAAAACAGACGAAAGCACCCCGACAATGCCTAAGAGCCTTCAAAAAATTAGTTGTCACTCCAAGGCGTGTGTCATTGGAAAATAATCGAATGCGCGTGTCTGATCCGGAGAAGTCACGGGCGATCTTGAATGTCTCATCCTCCGAACAGTCATCGCTGATAATAACCTCGAGATTCTTATAGGTCTGTGCCAGAACACTTCCGATCTGATCGGGAAGATAGCTCGCGCCATTGCAGGTTGCGATCACGATCGAAACAAGCGGGGCGCTGGTCACGAAGCCACCTTTTGAAATCGTTTTGATTTAAGAAATTTTTCTTTCAGGATCGGCCACACTTCATATTTTCTATTGATGTGTATCAAAAACGGGAGGTAAACGGCCACCAAGCTAAAGATTTGGCCGAACATTCGAGGAAGTAATGGGAGCACGCCCAGCATTCTATCCAGGGCAATAAGAACAAGAATCATAAAAACAAAATTGGCAAAAACCAAAAAATATTCCCGACACAACTCTCCCAATGTAAAGATATAACGCCCCATCAAAAGATGTAATGCCGTGAAGTTCACCATCATAACAGCCGTCATTATGATCGCTATCTCATTGATGCCAGCACCGGTCTTGATTGCAAGGAAAAGCAAAACGAAAGCGATAAAACACATACCCATCGCAATAGGAAATTGCAAAAAGTGCTTTTTACTTACAACAATGGCATTGCTATAAGTCTGCGTGAGCCCAACAAAAAACGTGCTGAGCGCTAAATATTTAAGGGCCACTATTCCCCCCTCAAATTTAGGAAGAATGAGATTCACAACAAAAGGAACCACAAACCAACCCAAACCTATCAGGATCGGCATCAGAATTGAGAAAACATGATTCGACTTTTTAAGATAACCCCGCAAATCGCGGACATTTTCGCCTTCCGCATATTTTTCCGATACATTGGGAAGCAGCACTACGCCAATTGAATTCGGAACACTGCAAATGAATCCTGCTGTCATCATTGCGATACTGTATAGACCAAGGGCTTCAAGTCCGAGATATTTTGCAATCATCATCTTATCGATCGTGAGAAGAACCGTTCCCGCGAGCGTCAGCATCATGAGAGGGAAACCGTATTGGATCAGTCCCATCAGTACTTTTGTGTTTAATGTCCAGCGAAATCGGAAATTTTCGTGATAAAGGATATAAACGATGTTAAATACAAAACTCAGAACCATTGCCCACATAAAGCCGTACAGCCTAAAAGTTGACGAGAGAATCGCCACAAGAATGAAATTAACGACTGAGGATAGTGCCATTTGTTTCCCGGCCAACTTGAAATTCTTGTAGGCCCGGAGAAAGGAAATCAGAACATTGTTCAGCTGTTGCAAAATGACAAGCCCCGTGGCGATTAACAATCCATAGAATAATTCTCGGGGGATCTGAGAGCGACGAATACAAGCGTAGACAAAAAGCCCGATCGAAAATAACATCGATGTTAGGAACGAAAAACTGAACATCACGTTTTTCATTTTTTCTGTTTCTTCGATCTTTCCCTGGGCCCTTTTAAAGGGAATTTCGATCGGGATAGCGTATGTGGCTCCTAGATTCACGTAATCGATATAGCTCAGAATCACTTGGACCAGGGACCAAACACCGGTCTGCAGAGGCCCAAGAAAATACCGGATGATAAGTGCTCCGGCCACGCTCACGAATTGTGTCAGCACAAATGCGGACGAATAAATGCCGACTTGGCCCACCACTTCTTTAAATCGAGACATGGATTTCGCCTCGAACCTTTTTCGAAATAAACTCCGTGACCCGCAAACTTGCCTGGCCACTTCGCTCGCCAAGGTAGTACACCTGTGTCGTGGATATCTTCTGCGATCTGGTTGCATACAACTTCCTATTGGGGAGTTTTTTCAAAGCCATTTCAAAACCTGCCACGTCGCGAACAACTTGACACAATCCATTTTCTTCGAGGCGCCGCACATGGCTACTATCTTGATGTTCTGGATCAAAGTAAAAAGCTGGGACACTGGCAATTCCAGCTTCAATCAAAGTTGAAGACCAGGGGCAAAGCACAATCGCATCACTTTTGGCCAAAAGAGCAAAAAAATCTTCGGAAGCTTTCGCGACACGCACACGACAGCCCGGCTTAATATCCTTCACCAATCGTTTCCACAGAGTTTCATCCTCGGAATAATGCGGCTTTACAGTTACGGTCAGGGACAAATTTCGCGAAGCCAACAAAAGGGTGCGGATCGCAAGCTCCTGAAAATACCGGTAAGCATAAATATCGCAACCGATGAAACCAAGAATATCGGGAGAAGATGGCCAAAGGTAAGCACCGCAAAAAAGAACCCGCGTAGTGTCAGACACAGTTGGCGACGCATTCGAAATCAAACCGATCAAGCGATCATATCGAGGAATCCCGCTCACCACCACCTTCTTTGGATCCCAACCTCGCTCGACATAGGTATCTTTTTCATACAATCCTTGCACAAAGGTATATGATTGCGAAAAACATCGCGCCGTCTCAGGGACAATGCAATCGATGGCCATATTAGCGTGAGAAATACAAAAGTTCTGGACACCTGCTTTTTTCATGAATTCGGCAAAAAAAGCGTGCGCATTAAAATCTTCATCAAGTAAAACCCCGGATAGACCGAGCACTTTCAAGACCTGCTTATAGACCGCCTCTTCCTTCGAAAAACGTTCAAAATACTCCGTCATATTGCTAAAAATCTTCTGTTTGATGAAATTCTTGAAATCATGCGTTTCGTATTGAAAGAGACCACGACAGGCGGGATGATCCAACGCAGCAGACAGTTCAGCAGCCGCGGTTTGCAATGGACTTTCGCATTCATCTTCCGGATCTAGCAAAAAACAGGACCGAAGAAAATACGGCAATCCCATCTTGAGGGAAAAACAAAAGTGGTCAAAATGAAACCGGTCATCGTAAAAACATATATCACAGTTTTGTTTCTTGAGCTGAACCATGGTGGATGCTAGATGGCGAAGCGTACCAAATGCCATTATCTCGTAGCCATGACGCGGTCGCACTGTTGCACTGTAAATTTTTTCCGTAATATTCCTTAAGAATTGCTTCAACTTCGAAAGCAACGATGACGTCTCAAAAAGCGGCTCTTTGATCTGAGAAAGCTCAAGAAGATGGATCTTTCGCCCCCTCATGGCAGCAATCTCATGTATGAAATAATTCAGCGTCGCATTGCCGGATAATTCCGGATATTTGTCACTGACCTCACCGCTAAAAACATAAAACTCATCGACTGTGTTTTTTGCAACGATGTGGCAAGCGTAAAGATAATTTTTAACTGCGGAAATAAGAATGACCGAAAACCATAAAAAGATCACAGAGGCATAGTCGTAAACTTTAAAAAGCCCCTTCTCCCTGCAAATCCGGATCCATTCCCCCGCTTCACCAATCCCCCAATTATTTATTTCCTTCCACCGATCCTTCAGTGAAAACTCATTGAGCTTCTCAAAACAGATATTCTTTTTTTTAAGAAATTCGTAAAACCTTTCGTTGTCACAAAAGAACAGGACTTCGTCCTTTGAGAGCCTCATCTCTTCGAACTTCTCAAACTGCTTCTTATTAGATAAAACGATCGCGTTCATGAAGACACCTTGTTCCGTAGATTTCACGGCAAAACGAGAACATTTTTTTAGATTGGAATTAACGGACCGTCCAAAGGGATTGCGAGCATTCATCCGAAGAATTTCTGATATTCGCCATTGGCGCGATTAAAATCTTCCATTTGGCCGATATCGAGCCAATATTCCCTAATAGGAAAAGCAGCCACTCTTTTCCTCTCATCAATCAATCGGTCAAATAATTGCGGCATATCATAGGGCTTATTTTGGGGGACATACTTCAAAAGTGAGGGCTCCAACACATAGATTCCGGCGTTCACAAAAAAACGATGCACAGGCTTTTCATCAATCGCCCGAATATATTGTTGATCCATCGTAATCACCCCAAAAGGAACTTGAAAATCATATTCTCTAACACACATAGTCGCCGAAACATTATTTTCGTGATGAAAATTCAACAGATGCGAAAAATTGACCTTGGTCAACAAATCTCCGTTCATAACGATGAGCGGTTCTCTGGGTTTTTGAGGTAATAGACTCAGCGCACCTGCCGTTCCCAATCGCCGGCTCTCTTTAAGGTACTTCAGTTCGACGCCCCATTTGGAACCATCCCCAAAATAGTCACGGATCATTTCATCCAAATAGTTAACTGCCAAATAGAACTTTTTAAAACCGAACCCAACAAAATTCTCCAGGATCGTCGCCAAAATAGGCTTGTCGCCAATATGAATAAGCGGTTTAGGACGGTCATTGGTAAGCGGCTTCAAACGACTGCCAAGACCACCGGCCATTAGAAGCACCCAATTTTCTCGACTTTTTGACTGAATGAGATCATCCAATATTTCAAGCCCTACAACACTCCCTCCTGCATCCAGAACCGGGATTTGATGGATGAAATGTTTTTCCATCCTCTTCAACAATGATTCGCCCGTTTGCCCCATCTTCGCATAGATCGGCTTTGGATTCAGCACCAGTTGAACATTGTCGTCGAGGGAAACACCCCTTAATATCCCGCGACGGACATCTCCATCAGTGACCGTCCCCAACAGCTTTCTTCTTTTCCCGACCACGACCGCGATCTGTGCAGAACTGGCATCAATCGTTTTCAGAACACTTTTTATAGAATCTGACGGCAAAACAAGAGTCTTCTCCCAATCTTTCATCTTAGGTGCTCCTGGTTAACATGGGTTTATGAAACTCGAAATTTTAGTTTCCATTCGCCATGAATTTTTTCCCATAAATGCGGCGAACGATATCTGTCAATGATGTCCCAGAATTTCTCCTTGGTAATCCCGATATATTCCAGAAAATCCTTAAAATGCCTCTCAGGGAACTCCCCATCAAACCTGCGAACAAGAGAGACACCTTCCTCGCGGGTAATATGATTATTCCGAATTTCGATCGAAGCGTCCTCTGTACAACGGCCCCGCCCTGTTTTAATGAACCACGTGTAATAATGAAAATCGTCTACTTTATCATCCAAACTGGCGTATTTACTGTATGTTCCCGGCGTTCGCCCATCCGGATTAACAGAAAAACCAGTATGCTCTATCGCATAATAGAAGTTTTTCTGCGGGTCATAATTCATGTAATAGGGCATGACATGAAATTCGATCCCTGAGCTCAAAAGCCGGTCGGCTTCCGCGGGCAGATAGGGATTTAGCTCTTTCATATTAATTCCATATTGAGACAAATCCTTGATCGGCACGCCTCCCAGGAAAATCTCATCTTTTTGTTCACGTGTAAACAATTTTGGGTCCATGCAGGGGCCATCCCATTTCACATCCCCGCCAAATCCTCTTTCTGCGTAACTATCGCCAAAAAATATCAGCTTGATCCCTTTTTCCAGCGCAATCTTGGGGGCCAAGTTATATTGCCCTATGACAAAAGGCTGAAAGGGATGCAGCAGGTTTTCAAATGCAAGTCCCGTTAATTTCCGATGGACCTTTCCATTCGGTGTAAAAAGAACGTTGTCAAAGCCCGTATGAATCCACGCCTGAAAATTTTTCCATCCAATCTCGGTATAAATATGAGGTGCCCAGGTGACCGTTAACGGATTCATTCCATATTTATATTTGAGCATATGAGCTACATAAGCACTGTCTTTGCCTCCGCTCCCGGGAACCAGGACGTCATAATACCCGTCTTTGCGACGATGCCGGTTCAGCAAATCCCTTAGTTCCCTTTCCCGTTCTTCCCAATCGATCATTTTCTTTTTTTCATAATAACGGCAAGCCAGACAAACGCCTTCGTCATCGAACAAAACGGTCCTTTTTTTCGTCGTAGGCGTATCCTTGTGCTGAACCGATCCCAACATTCTCTGGTTCGACTCAACGCATTTCTTGCAATAAACCACTTTGGGAGGCAACCCAAAATAAGCTTGGCATTCTTCTTTCGATTCTTCCGGTTTCATACATTCCTCCTGTTTTCCATAATATTAATTATGATAAACTTCCATTAAAGAGCAATCACTCTTATGACGCTCCACCACGCGAGATCATTTTCGAGAGATTCTGATAAATAGCAATTCCACTTGCGCCACTCCGTTCGGGATGAAATTGAAAACCATAAACATTGTCACTCTGGATCGCTGTCGCAAAACGGAACCCGCCATATTCAGTCCGCGAAAGCACAAGCTCGTTATTTTCCGGAGCGCAATAAAAAGAATGAACAAAATACATTGAGGTACCCTGCGGGATCCCGGAAAGCAGGGTATTTCCCCATCGATCATGCTTTTCCTCAGAAAAAATCGCGTTCCAGCCAATGTGCGGAACTTTCAAATTCTGGGCAGTGCCAAACTTCTCTCTCAACGGCAGCACACTTCCCGTGATTATGTCCAACCCTTTGTGCTGTCCAAATTCATGGCTCTGGGTCATCAAAAGCTGCATTCCCAAACAAATCCCAATAAAAGGTTTCCCTTTTTTTATTTCCTCAATAAGAACCCCCTCCAGATCGAAGGCCTTAAGATCGGCCAAAGCCTTTCCGAAAGCACCGACTCCAGGCAATATAATCGCGCTTGCATTCTGAATATCGCGAGGAGCATTGGTTACAAGGGCCTTCATCCCACAATATTCACAAGCGTGCTTCACGCTGAAGATATTTCCCAAACCATAATCAATAATCGCAACAGACTTCATTACGTACCCTCATCGAGCAGAAGAAATTCCCCGATTCACAAGGAATGTTCGCAAATCTGAAAGTTCAACTGTATCAACTTTTGAATATCCTTCGCCGCTCTGGATAAAATTAACATTACCTTCAGTAAACTCATTGGCATCCTGTTTGGCAACCTTAATGCACTGATAATGCAAAATTGAACTCATGGCAACAGCATCAGCCTTTCCATCCACGATAGCTTCAAGAACATGATCGACGGTACCCGCCCCTCCCGCGGCGATAACCGGAATAGAAACGCTTTCGGAAACGCTCCGGATTAATTCGATGTCGTATCCCTTGCCTGTTCCTTCACGATCAACCGCCGTCAACAATATTTCTCCTGCCCCGAGCTCAGCAACTTTTTTTGCCCACGCCACAGCTTCAAGTCCTGTCGGGATACGGCCATTATCCGTAAAACACTCATAGGTTCCATCTTTGCGCTTAATAACTTCCATCGATATAACAATAGTGGAAGAACCAAATGCACGCGAAGCCTCGCAGATCAATTGTGGATCCCGGACTGCAGCCGTGTTCAGCGACACCTTATCAGCACCGGCGCGAAGAATTGCCTTGATATCCTGAAGCGTTCGCAGACCCCCTCCCACCGTCAACGGAATGAATATTTCCCGTGATGTTCTCTCAACAATATGGATCAGGCTATTCCGTTCATACAAACTAGCAACTGCATCAATGTAAATAAGCTCATCTGCCCCAGCTTCATAATAATAGCGGGCAAAATTCTCCGGCTTTCCAAGGACTCTCAATCCTTCAAGGTGAATCCCCTTAACAAGATTGGAACCTTTAATATCTAACCTAGGAATCAATCTCATCGACGCACAACCGTGATCCCGCGGTTCGTTGGGCTCGGCATCTTATTCTTTAAAATTAATTCGGCCATATGAAAGTCCCACGGCGTGTCAATGTCGAGAGATCGAGAAGCGGGCATTATGTACGGGAAAGATCTGCGAGGGTATAACGTCTTTTTTTCTTTCAAAACTGAGCTGCGAATAACATAAATCGCACCGTTAGGCGCGAAGCATGCCGCAACCGGACGGTCCTGATAATATTTTATTTTCCGGAGCATGCCCTTACCGGTTAACTGCCATACGAGTGTGGTGTTTTTTTGTATCTCAAAAACGCTTACCACCGCATCCGCATTATTTTTAATGGCAATTTCAATTGCCGCATCAATATCGTCGGCCGTCCGCAGCGGCGATGTCGGTTGCAACAATACGATATATTCAGGAAGTCTCTTCTCATGTTCCTCGAGCCATCTGAGAACATGGATGAGAACATCCATGTGGGGAGTACCGTCTTTCGCTAAAGCTGCCGGACGCATAAAAGGAACTCCGACTCCCCACTTTCTTGCCACCGCCGCGATACGACGATCATCTGTTGAGAGAATAACGTGATCCAAAAAACGGCTTTTCAAGGCCGCTTCCGCCGTCCATGCAATCAGCGGCTTCCCCAAAAGGTTCTTGACGTTCTTCCCAGGAAGCCTTTTTGATCCGCCTCGTGCAGTAATTAAACCGAGAGTATCGAACTTCCCGGGCATCATTTTAGTTTTTTTGGAAGGAGTGAAAATCATATCGTCATCTTCTTTTTTATCAATTCAGATCCAAGCTCAATCATGGCTAAGGTCTCTGCGATTTTTTTGCCGGCATCACCCACCCCGTACGGATTTTCACACTTCTTACAATGAGTTCTGAAATCCTCATCAAAAAGAGCCTTACGAATAGCCATCTTGATCTCTTCGTGAACATACCCGGCATCAAGAACATTCGTTGCGCGCAAACGCCCTTGCTGCCTTGATCCGATGTTCACTGCAGGACATCCCAAAGCAGGTGTTTCTTTAATACCGCTTGATGAGTTCCCAACGCAAACGCCGAGACCTCCCCCTAAACCACAATGGTAGAGGATTCCATGGTAGTTGTACCGTCCCAGGCTGCTGAAGACCTGCACGCCTTTGATCTTTTTCAAACTCCAAGCGTTCAACGCATCAATGATCCTCTTCCCTCCGGCATCATTATTGGGATAAGTTGCAATAATCTGACAGCCTTCCTTTGCCAGAATTTCCAAGACCTCAAGCGATGGCTTAAGCTGCACCATGGCATCGTCACATTCCGTAGCCACCGAATGTTGCGTGAAAAGAATAACAGGTTTTCCAAAATCGATCCCATAGCGTTTCTCAAGTTCAGCTTTTGACGCATAATTTCCAGCCGCAATCAGATCGATTGCAGGAAATCCGACATTGAAAACTCGCCATGGCTCCTCTCCCATTGTACGTATTCGACGAGCAGCATCTTCATTGGTCGTAAAATGAAGATGAGCAAGCTTGGTCATCGCATGGCGCACAGAATCATCAAGCGCGCCTCCTTCCGTAATATCCCCGCCCTCAATATGGACCGTCGGGATCCCCATCTGAGTACCTGCAATCACGGCCGCAAAACCTTCAAAACGATCCGCATAAACCACCAGAACATCCGGTTTCAGTTCGTCCAGGACCTTACTTATATTAATCACCCCGGAACCAATGGCCTGCGCGGTTGAAAACAACGAGTCCTGCGACATTTCTATCTTGATCTCACGAGCGATCTCAAAACCGTCATTTTGTATCTCAGCCAGTGTCTTCCCGAAATCCTTATCAAGATGGGCTCCGGAGACAAGAAGAAAATATTTTAACGCGGGATGCGCTTGAATTGCTTTTAGTATCGGATATTGAAGTCCATACTCTGCCCGATTCCCTGTAAAAACCGCTATTTTTCGCATGAAATCGGACCTCCTTCAAAGTTAAGAACATCTTCAGGACGGATGTGGGCATGGGCCAACAAGTCTCGTACCGCAATTTTGTGAAGCACCTTATCAAGGTCTTTTGCCAAAATCGGACCTGTGCCGGGCCTTTTAACCCATGTATTTTCGCTATTGAAAGTTTCACCTTTTCGAATAGGTTTCGTTGTCACTACCGTAGCATAGGCAAAATCGATAACGGGTTGTTCCTCAGCTAAAATAGTTTTCGCCCCTCCACGGGCTTCCCAAATGGCACGACCGCCTTTGACTAACTCACCTAGCTCCTCCGGATTAATGGAGATGGGGATATCAGGCCCCGGCCAATCTCGACTGATCGTAAAATGTTTTTCCACCGCAGTAGCACCTAAAGCGATGGCACCTAAGCATGTATAAATGCCCAAAGAATGGTCACTTAAGCCAACCTCCAGACCAAATTTTTCTTTGAGTTTGTGAATAGCTGCCAACCTAACTTTATTGTAAGGCGTAGGGTACATGGAAGTGCAGTGCATGAGCATCAGCGAACAGCCCTGGGCCTGAATGATCTGGACCGATCTGGTAATCGACTCCATGTCGTTCATACCCGTCGATAAGATAATAGGCTTTTGGAACTTCGCGATATGTTCGATCAGCGGATAATTGTTGCACTCACCGGAGCCAATCTTAAACCCTGCCACCTTCATTCCGTTCAAACGATCAGCCGCAGCTCGTGAAAACGGCGTACTCAAAAACAAAATACCTTTTTTTTTGCAGTAGGCTTGAACTTCGACCTCTTCCTTGGGCGTCAGTTCGCACCGTTTAATAATGTCCCAAAGCCGCTCATTCGATATTTTCCCCGGCTTCATGTCGGTCGGGATCATCTCCTCCTCGGTAATATGGCACTGAAATTTTACGCAATCGGCTCCGTGCTCCTTAGCCGCATCCACTAATTGAATCGCTTTCTCGATACTCCCTTCATGATTGATTCCAACTTCCATCATCACAAAAGGTGGTTGATCCAGACCAATCTTGCGTCCCCCAATTTTAAAATCAGACATCGCTACTCCTCCATCAAAAGTGAATGTTATTTAACTTCAGCCGAAAGAGTTCAAACCCACGAAGCAACCAATTCTTTTAAACCTTCCCGCAAGCTAACGCGCGCGCTCCATCCATAACACGTCTTCATTTTGGATGGATTTAAAATAAGAGAGGAACGGATATGATCGTGATCCACACAACAAACGCCGCGTTTTTTCTGCCCCGCAATATCCAACAATTCTCGCGCCAAATTCGCTACGCTTGTTCCAATGCCTGTTCCCAAATTAAAAATCCCATATTGACTGCGGGTCGCCAGGCAAATCAATCCACAAATTACATCTGCAACATAAATAAAATCCCGCACAGGCATTGAGCATTTCACTTTCACCGGTCCTGACTGACCCAACTGTCTCATAACACCGGAAAGAACACTTGTTTCTGACATCCCAAGACCATAGACGTTCGCTATTCTCGCCACGGTTTGGTGTTTTCTCAAGATCACTTCTTCAACTGCATATTTGAGCCGTGCATAAGCACCGGAAACACTGAGCGCTTCGTCCTCGCGATGTGGCGCTTCGGACAAATCTCCGTAAACAGCAGCACTCGATGCAAATACCACTCGGGCAAAACGTTGAGTGCAGAGGTGTTTGGCCAGCGCTACGGCTTCCGGCAAGGCCGAATCGGTCTGGCTTTCCACTGCGAGGACATTATTATCACCCGCCAAATGCACGCAAACTGTGTCAGGGGTACCCATGACCTCGAGATAATTTTTAACACGCGTATATTCAATTCCAGGCTTTGCTCTAAAATCGCATTTTCTCCCGTACGCATGCACCGCAAACCCCTGACGCAATAGCTCAGAGCAAAGTGCGTGGCCAATAAATCCCGTAGCGCCCGTAACCGCAAAACGGATTTTGTTAGACATTATAGGTGTCGATCTTATACGAAACCAAATTTTTTCTGTCCGTAAACCATTGTATTGTTTCCATCAGACCCTTTCGGAAGCCATCTTCACCGCCATAGACCGGATTCCATCCTAATAGCTTCCTAGCTTTCGAATTGTCGGACCATAAGCGCTCCACTTCACTCTTGAGGGGGCGGATGCGTTCGGACTGCGATTTTATCTTGATCTTAAAGTTCATAAGCTCAGCGATTAATTGCGCGATATCTCCTATCGAAATCTCAAAATTGCTCCCCAAGTTGAGCACTTCCCCTGCAGATTTCGGGGTTTCCAAAGCAGCCGAATAGGCACGTGCGGTATCCTTGACAAAAGAGAGATCCCGAGTAGGGTGCAAACTCCCGAGCTTGATTGTACGTGAGCCGCTTGCGATCTGCGTAATGATCGTGGGAATCACGGCTCTGGCAGATTGCCGCGGGCCGTAGGTATTGAAAGGCCGTATGATCGTGACGGGCGTTCCAAAAGAGCAAAAGAAAGACATCGCAAGCTGATCGGCTCCGATCTTGCTCGCCGAATAAGGTGACTGTCCCTGTAGCGGATGATCTTCGGTAATAGGGACAAATTTTGCCGTTCCATACACTTCGCTCGTAGAAGTATGGATGACCCGCGAAAGTCCTAGCTCGCGAGCAGCCTGCAGAACATTAAGAGTGCCTTTGACGTTCGTATCAATGTAAGTATCCGGCGAATGGTAGGAATAAGGGATCCCGATCAAAGCGGCAAGGTGCATCACAGCATCACAGCCCCGCATCGCCTTTTTCACTCCGTGGGGATCACGGATATCCCCGGAAAAAACATCCAAGGTGTCTTTGACTGTTACGGGCAGCGTATCGAGCCACCCCCAGGAATTAAAGGAATTGTAAAGAACAAAGGCCCGAACATCATAGCCTTCTTCCAAAAGATACTCTACAAGATGCGAGCCTATAAAGCCATCCGCACCCGTGACAAGAATTTTCTTTTTAAATTTCGGCATGGAAAACTCCTTTCAGTCTATTACTCGTCAATATCCTTGTGAACCCAATGCCTGGCTTTGTTGTAGACCTTGCCAACTCGATCTTCAATCTTTGGCGATAAGACACGCAAAAGTTCTTTCCCCATGATTCGGTACTGTTTACCGATCTTCGCAGCCCTTATCATCCCACTTTTGATCATACGCAACATGGTACTCGGGGAGATCTTTAAATACTCCTGGGTCTCTTTGGGCGTATATAAATCGTTTTCATCAATTTTCATATAACCCTTCTTGTTTATATTTATAGCATAATATAACTTTAACACCATTAGATGTCAATAGATGTCACGAGATTTTCATTGTTAAGACTAAAAATTTACAACCGAGTTAGGAATGTCGCCACTACAACAAACCCATTTTTATGGGGGGAATCTGTTCAAAGAGATTTTTTCGAAACACACTACAAAACAGTCGTGAGAATCATCCGTTGAGAGACGATGGGGAATGCTTCATAAACATATTGTATCGCTTAAGCCGCTTATTGCGGATGGATTCTTCTATAGAAGCAAGCCAAAGGGACAAAATTTTGAGAACCCAACCAGAAAAAATATTGTCTTTTTCGCAAAATCGAATAACCGGGAAAAACACCCTAGGAAGACGGACATAGAATGGGAACATCTTTTGTAGTGCTTTTAATTCATTTTTTGAAATTTGAGGCATATCCAAAATAGGCTCTCCCCGCGTCCCGTGCCCCAGCTTCATATCCGAGCGGATAAATTTTTCTTTCAGAGCCATTTCTCGGATCCGGGTCCCTTTGTAGGGCACCAAAAAACAATTACTCAAACCATCGGGCTGCGTTTTTTTATTCATCTCGATGGTGTCAAATACCATTTTTCTTGTTTCAAAAGGATTTCCGATTATGTTCGTTGAGGAGACCCGGACACCCTCAGCTTTGATGGTGGCAAAAGCTTTGACAAGCTGGTCGTTCGAGATGTATCGGTCGAACACTTTGTTTTTAATAAAATCATTTCCGCTTTCAATGCTCATACAAAATGTAACGCACCCCGCATCTCGCAACAACACAACCTTTTCACGAGATATCGTGGGAGCAGCCACTTGGATAACAAATGGCAAACCGATTCTCTCTTTATACTGATCGGTAAACTCCCGCATCTCCTCGAGAGGAAGCAAGGTAAAATCGTCATCCACAAAAAAAATCATGGTCAGATTGTGTTTTTTCTTTAAGAACTCCATTTCCTGCATAACTCGCTCAATACTCTTCCGGCGAATATAGGCCCCTTTACCTTGATACAAATTTTGAAGAACATGGTTATTACAATACGTACACCTTCGAGGACAACCCCTCGTAAATTCCACCATGGCCATCCGATAGACCACACCATCTATCGGACGGTAAAAATGCTTTTCACTGAATTCGTCAAAATCCGGAATGGGTATCTCGTTCAGATCCTTCAAAGGCCTGACTTCATTTTTAATAATCTGGCCATCTCGTTTGATCCACATATTCTTTATTCCGCTAATATCCTCCTCTTTCTCGCTTTTTGTAATAAATTCAAGAAGGCTGTCCTCTCCTTCGCCAATGTTAATCACATCGACAAAAGGATGCGCAATGTACTCTTCAGGGGACATCGTGACCGCAATCCCTCCAAAAATAAACGGCATTTTAGGATATGCTTTTCGAATCCCCGCGGCCAAGAACTGACTGAAATCAGCACAATCTTCTGTCATAACGGAAAAGGCGATTAAATCGGGGTTGAAACCCTTTATCACTCGAGTGCAATCCGCGAGAACGTCTTGAACCGAAGCCGCCTGGTACGTAACTCCATACTGATTCAAATCGGCAAATCTAACTTGATGCGTCTTTGTGCGGATATCGTCATCGTTTTCGGAAAACAGCTTATAAAAAGAGGTGTCAAACACTTTCACTTCATGTCCGTTTTTTTTCAAAATTGAAACTAAAATAGAGATTCCTGGAGGAATCCTGGTATAGCCCATGTTATTCGGATAAACAAACAAAACTCTCATGATAAAGTACAACTCCTTTTTAAAATGTTCGGCTCTATTGTAGCATTAAACACCTAGATCAGCTTATACAGAATATATTGGTACCGCTTATCGAGGACATTTAATGACCGGTGCGAAATCAAAATCTGACTAAGATTTCTACTTTTCAGGAAAGAATCAATCGGGCGGGGATTTTCCGCGGGAACATCAAGCCGAGTGCGATCGCCGACCTCTTGTGTATCCAAAATATGCGTGATTCCCTTTTCTTTCAAAATAGTCGCCATAGCTGCCGGAGAATTCTGATTCTTGTAATGGGTTCGTATATTAAAATCAGCATCCAGAACAACTTCCCGGTCAAAATAAAACAAATGGACCTCTTCCAATATCAAAATTTTTGAGTTTGAAGGTAAGTTTTGGTTGACCCATCGGGCGATTGGGATTGTTCGCTCCATTTTTTCAAGATATTCTCCACTGCTCCAAACTCCAGACACCCGTAGGAATTGATAACGAAAATGATAGGCAGTCAGAGTCAACATGGACACAATGGCCAGACCAGCCACAGTTTTCGTAAAAAAGTTTTCCCACCGTTTTTGAGAGACACTGTTCTTCAAATCACTCAACCCCATAGCCGCCGCCACTAAATAAATCGGCAAGGTTGGCATGAGATATCGGACATTCTGACCCGTAAAATACCAAAAGACCGTAAAAGAAAGTGTGAATTGGAGATACGGAAGAGACTTTTTCATCTTGAATGCCGCATAGCCGACAAATGGAATTACAGACAGGTAGAAGGGGCCTACCCAATGGTGATAATCAAAATACAGCGGCTTGAATGTAATATCCCACGGGATCGCTAAAAAAGATCCCAGAGATCTCGGAAGCCCCATGCGAAAATAAATCGAGGAAAACAGTGAGAGATCTTCGGTTCCGAATAACGAACCTAAATAGGGATAAATTGGGTTCCCGGTATAGATCCAATCCCTTATAAACCAATACGCGGAGGCCAACAACACACCCAACGCAAAGTAAGCCCCGACGATTACGACTCGTGTTTTGACACCACGCTGAAACGCCCGAAGACCGAGCATGACCATGATGGCAAAAAAAGCGCCCAGAGATAAAGAGCGGATCGCAACCGCTAAGCCGACCAGCAGTCCCCCGAAAAAGAAAGCCGTTGGATTTAGATCATCAAAACCTTCGATGACAACGCAACATCCCAAGAATATGAACAAAGACACCCCTGCATCGATGTAGGTGGTGGTGATCTGGTTCATCAAAGTGGGAGTGAGCCACAACATCAAACCCCAAAAAAGCGCCAGCTTCTTGCTTTTGGAAACTTCTTCAACTTTAATCGTTAGGGCGCTGACAAGAAGGAATCCACAGAACCAGTGAAAAAATTTCGCGATCGTAACATTCTGGAATAAAAGTCCCGTGGAGTAAAAAACGCTCATTAAGAGAGGACGATATGAAGCTATATCGTAAAAGGATGGAGAAACCGAGGCATTCTTCACAAAAAGCTTTGCGACATAAAGCTGGATTGCCAAAGCGTCGTTCGCGATTTCCGGGAGGAAGCAGAACGACGCCGTTAAAAAAAATGTTCCGATTAACGAAAATTGACAGATGCGGCTAAAAATATCGTGCGTTTCCCCAAAAAACCGTAACACATCTCTAAACCATCGAAAGACCCCCTTCCCCGTTCGCCAACCTAAGATTAAGGAAAGGGCGAAAAAACATAAAACTGTTCCGGGTTTCAGCCAACTCAAAGAGCCTGCTAGGATCATAAAATAAGCATAGAGGCCCAGCCCAAACCCTAATGTAAGAATTCCTGAAAACAAAGGGTTTCGCTCTCGCAGGCAAAACCCGACAAACGAACCGCTATTCCATAAGGTGGGTAGTAGTACAAACCAAAAAGCTATAGCAAAAAATGGCCCCTGGCTCATTTTCTAATCTTTCGAAAAAGGTTTATAACAAAATTGTATTTTATGAATTCCTGGGCCATCGATCCTGACCGCACGGAAAAGTCCGTCGGCTTTTAGAATAGCGACGGGTTCATCGTTAACCGTAACATTCCACCCCGGATAAAACGTCTCGGAAACTACAAAAAAGCCAGCCTGCGTGGTTTCAACTTGCCATTCCTCAAGATTCTCCTGACGATTTTGAAGCCGTATCGTTGCCTCCGAATCCTTTTGGGCTTCCAATTCGAAAGATTTGATCTTCTTGAGCTCCTCTTTTTCAAGCAACAAAGTTTGTTTTGGATCGAACTGGGGTGCCATCAGTTTCACACGCAGATCGTCCCAGGTTTCAGCCACCTCAACCCGACTGATAAAATACGCCTGTTGATGAACTTCTGCATTCTTGTAAAGATAACTCCCAAGCTGATTATCGCGATCCAAAAGCGTTAAGTCAGCATGTTCAAGCGGCTGCGCGCTCATCACATGCGAAACATTCAGAAAACCAAGAAGCGGAAGCCTTTGTAATGCGAATTCCGGAGAAGGCGATCGCTGAAAATTCGAATCATTAACATTCCCTAAAAGGCCTAGCGACTCATAATATCTTTTAGGAACCAAGGGAGAATAAATTCCGATATCCTCGATCCCATAAAGCATGTTTTGTCCTGGGACAAAAGGCAATCGTTGGCCCACGGAACGAAAGCCATAAACCCTTCCGACATTTCCCGCCGTCTTTTCCCGTTCAAGGGCTTCAAGGATCGGCGAAGAAACCAAAGTCGTTTTGTAGGAAGCGAGATCATACCGGATATCCAGGAAAGATGCCGCGTAAAGATCCACCACCAGAAACAAGATTCCCACAACCAACAAAAATCTCGTGAGGATCTTTTTCCGGAGAAACACCGCCAGAAGAGCCACACAAAAAACCGACATCGCAATCATCCGGATATTCGCCGAATCGCTGAAAGAAAGATATCTCAACACCTGCCCCGGATAGTTTTTTACACCCTCAAGATAGGTTTCCAGAGAATGAGGATGCCCCGGTTTGGCGTAAATAAATCGCATCACGAAAAATTCACCCAGCTTCATGGCGATATCTTTTCCCGCGGTCAGGAGCAGGTTCCCGACGCCCATGAGCGCTACAAAAACTGCTACGATCGTAAGATAGAAATAAAATGCTTTTTTGATCAAAGCCTGAGTCGATCTTCCCTGCCAAAGAACCTGAAAACCTGCCGCACTCAACATCGCAAGCCCGAAGGAGATAAATCCAAGGAATTTTGCCGGGACACGGAAAGAATAGAATTTTGTGATCTTGATAAAAGCAACATAAAGTGGGCTCCATCGGCCCAAAGCGAGCAAAAGAGCAAGAAGCGTCATCACAACCCATAGCTTCAAAGTCTGGCTTTTTCGCATGTCTGGTGAAATCAACGCGTAGAGAATCAGAAAGAGCGCAAAAGATCCGACATAAAGGTTATTGCCTCGGAAGATGAGCGACAGGTTCGGGATAACCAAAGTGCCAAGAACCATCGGTGACATCGATCCCACATAAGCATAACCTTCTTCAAGACCAGTCCGGTTTGACATCATAGCAAGCTGAAATGTCAAATAGATCTGGGGCAAAGCGATCACGAGCGCTAATACAGCGGTACCTGCCAACATCCCAAGAGTTAAAGCTTTTTTTGTCCACGGGACCGATTCTTCAGGAAAGATGAAGATCCTCACAAGGATATAAACACCAAATATCAGCCAAGTCAGTACTGCCATCTGAAGATAACCCGCCACAAGTGATTGACCGATAACAAGGGCCATCCCGAAAAGAAAACGTCCCTTTCGTTCTTCCAGAAAACGCTCCAAAAAATAGAGCACGACAGGAAACCAGCAAATCGTCTTCAGAGACGTCATATTGTAATAAGCACCGCCATAGGCCGATCCGAACACAAAGACCACAGCCGCAACAAACGAGGGCATGGCTTCCAGATTCATCCGTCGTGCGTATGCATAAGTCCCCCACCCCGCGATAAACCAATGCAACAGGTTCATGTACGAGTACGCTATCTGAAATGGAAGAAGTCCGTAGAGGATCAAGTTGGGGAGATAGAAAACACCGATCTGGCTTTCAGCCACAAGCGGAAAACCGCACTGGATCAAGGGAGTCCAGAACGGCAATTTGAAATCTTTGAGAGAACAGGCAAGCTGAAATGCCCAAGGGTAATGCTGTTCCAGATGGTCACCGATAAGCGGCGCTGTTCTCGCCAGAAAAAGATCAGGATAAAAAAAAAGAAGCAATCCGAGTAATCCAAAAACCGCAAAAATGTCTTTTCGGCTAAACATCATCGGATTGCCCGAGGCTCAAGACAATCAAGCGCGTTTCCAGGACGGAGGTAACTTGATGGAAACTTCAATGTTTTGAAATTCCTGACTTTTTCGAGCGCCATGCTTTTGAGCCCATGCGGCCATTTTTCTGAGACCCTCTTCCAGAGAAACCTTGGGAATCGCTCCCAAGACCTCGCGCGCCTTCGCATGGTCGGAATAGGCTTCCTGCACTTCGTTGCGTTGTTCCAGATATTCGATCTTCGGCACAACCCCGAGCGATTTGGCAACTTCAGCGGCTAAATAATTAACGGTGTAGGGTTGATCCGCCCCAATATTGAAAGCCTGGTTGTAGGCTCCTGTCACACCGATCGAACGCGCAATGACCGGCGCCACATCATTAATATACGAAAAGGCGCGTTTTTGTGTCCCATCGCCAAAGATGGTCATCGGAAGACCTTGCATGATCTGATTCATGAAGATCCCCACTACATTGCGATATTTATCGCCGATATTTTGTTTTTCACCGTAAACATTGTGGGGACGAAAAACAATGTAGTTCAGACCGAACATTTCATGAGACACCTTGAGATCCTGTTCGACAGCATATTTAGCAATACCATAAGGATCCTCGGGTTGCGGAATCAGCTCCTCACACATCGGCACTTGGTTCTTGCCATAAACAGCAATGGAAGATGTGAACACAAAACATTTCACTTGATGCAGCACGGAAAGGTTGATCAGGTTGACAGATCCGATCAGATTGTTTTCGTAGTTAAAACGCTTAATGAAATGACTCAGGCCTTCCGCAGCATAGGCCGCGAGGTGAAAAACGTATTGGAAAGAATGCTTCTCAAAAAGGGTCTTGAGCAGGTCCGGATCAAGAACAGACCCTCTTACAAACGATGCGCCCGAGGGGACATTTTCTTTGAACCCGCCGCTCAAATCATCCAGCACCCAAACATCATGTCCCTGACGAAGCAGCTCTTGGGAAACATGCGCCCCGATAAAACCGGCGCCCCCCGTGACAAGAACATTTGCCATTAGCCCACCTTGACGTGCTTGATTTCAAATGCCTTTTGCTTCCATATTCCGGCCTTATGAAACAAATAGTGCACTACTGTTACCATAATCATAAGTCCGTACCGGACGGCTTTTTTGAACGGCATCTGTGAATTTTCGTCTTCGTACCGGGTCGGATGTGGGATTTCCGCGATCCGGGCATTCCGGATAGCGGCTTGGATCAAAATATCAGTGTCAAAGTCAAATTTATCACTCAAGAGGTCGAGCGGGATTTGGTGGAGAAAATCGGCCGTAAAAGCGCGATAGCCGTTGTGATAATCCGTCACATGGGTTTGAAAAATAGTATTTTCAAGCCAAGTCAGAAAACGGTTCGGGATATACTTCCAAAGCGGCATACCATTCCTCAAAACATCCCCGAGGATCATACGACTTCCGGTAACAACATCATATCCTTCATCGCGCATCTTTTTCACAAATTCCGGCACCAAACTTGGATCATATTGATTGTCGCCATGGACCATCACCACAAAGTCCGCCCCGCGTTTTAAAGCCTCTTTGTATCCAGTTTTCTGAACCGCGCCATAGCCATGGCTTTTGGAGTGGGATGCCAGCGACAGGCCTAGCCTTCTCGCGACCTCAGCAGTCCCATCAGTACTGCCATCGTTAACAACGATGATTTCATCCACCCAACCTTTAGGAATTCCAGAGACCGTTTTTTCCAGAACATTCGCGACATTGTAAGCCGGCATGATCACGATTACTTTTTTCCCCGTTTTATCCATGAGACGTTACGCTCTCCATTTTTTTGCCAAAATGATCATTTCATGACCCCACCGGACCTTGTGTTTAAAAAAATTGAATTGAAATTTGTAAATCCAATTCCAAAAGAATGAAACCTTCCCGATCCAGTTTACCCAGAAAGAATTTTGCCATTCAGGTGTTATGCCGCTCTTCAAAGTCCGTGATTGTATCGTGTCAGTTACGGCACTTTTCGTTGGGCGACGCATGATTTTCGTATAGAAGTACCGCATCATCCAAAATACAGGAAAGGTGAAGTCCCACACCGCCACCACTGTAAGACCGGCATCTTCAAGCTTCTTCTTGATCCCTTTCGCCGTATACCTTCGAACATGGCCATAAAAATCATCATCCCAATGCCAGAAACGCGGGTTGCTCGGAACCGTGATGACCGCATAGCCCCCGTCCGAGATCAAGGAAGCCAATTTTTGAAGGGCTGTCCTGTCTTCGGGTAGGTGCTCCAGGATATCCAGCAAAAGTACCGTATTGTAAATTCCGGCGACCTCGAAAAAATCCTTTTTTTCAAGAGCAACTGAGGGAAACGCTGCTAACTTCCGCCGGGCCGTTGCGAGCGCATCCTCCGAAATGTCAATGGCTGTCCCCTGCCAACCTTTTTTTGCCAAAAAACCGCTAACATTCCCGATCCCGCAACCGACGTCTAAAAAGCCAGGACGCAAGTTATACTCACCAATAAGCTTATTCAGGCAAAAGAGGATAGAATTTTTAAGAGGTAGAAAATTTGCCATTGGTAATGGGCCGTATGCTAGTCGAAAAAAACAATGCACGCAATAAAAATCATGCTAAGAACTGCCCCAAAAGTACTCGTTGAGAGCATTGACATTGAGGCCGAAAAATAATAATCTTACACGTTATGTTCAGCACACCTTTTATCAGCTTTATCACGCCAGTTTATAACGAGGAGGAGAATATCGCAAGAATGCTTGCGAATCTCTTCGCGGTCCTCACTACCCATCCGGAATGGAACTGGGAGGTCATCCTGATCGAGGACGGAAGCAAGGACAGAACTCAAAAAGTTCTGGAAGCCGAGGTTCTGAAATATCCCAATTCCCAACTAATCATCCACAAAATAAATCAAGGCTATACCCAATCACTGAAAGACGGCCTCAAAGTCGCACGGGGACAATACCTTATGTATGTCGGGGCCGATGAAGAGTTTGATTCTTCGGAGATCCCTGATTTTGTGGAAATTCTTCGCAAAGGCGAAACTGACGTGCTTTTGGGAGTACGCTGGCAGCGAAATGCCTATCAGCTTTTCAGGTTTTTTCTCTCCGTAGTCTATATTTTTATGCTGAATTATCTCTTCAAAATCCGCATCAACGACTACAATTGGTCTCAAGCCTGGAGCCGAAAGGTTCTCGAACGGATCAATCTGACCTCCAAATCACTTTTTGTTCTGCCCGAAATCATCATCAAGGCTCACGATCTCGGTTTCCACATCAAAGAGATCCCCTCCAACCACCGCGGCAGGCAGGCAGGAAAATCCTCGGTCAATATAAAGATCATGGGTTTTGCCCTCTGGGAAAGTCTGAAGTTCTGGGGATACCGCCGTTCAAAGAATTACAAAGCTGGAAAGTAACCCTCGAAAAAAAAGATTAATACTTCTGACGCATGAGATCTGCACCGACGGAAAGGGCCTTTTCGTTGACGTAGATCAAATCTTTACGAAGCCCCTTAAACACTTTCCCAAGGACCGCGACTGCGCTGGCCATTTTCACGATGCCGGTTTTCTGGATAGCCGCGCCTATCATGATCATATTCGTCACCTTTTCGTTTCCGATCTCCCGGGCGATCTGCGTTGCGGGGATCTCAATAAGCCGACCGGTGGTCCCGTTCCGATCGATGTTAGCAACCTGGGAAGAGTCAATAAAAAAGATACCGTCGGAACGTGTTTTAGTCTTGAATTTCTCGTAGGCCGCCTGGCTTAATGCGAAGCCAAGCGTTGCTTCATCGATGATGGGACAATCGATCTCCTGATCAGAGATGATCACGAAACTGTGGGAAGCCCCTCCGCGGACCTCCACGCCGTAAGAGACCATCCCCAAAATATGACGCCCCTCCTCCAGCGCGGCATGCGCGAGAATATTCCCGGCCACGACAACTCCTTGGCCCCCAAAACCCGCAACAAAGATCTTTTCTTCCATCATCCGTCCACGTCCCTGAATTTTTTGATTGGAAAATAACTGGCCATCTCATTCCCCACAAACTGACACGCTTCCTTCCCCCCCATTTTCCAATGGGTGGGACACATTGAGAGAACTTCGACGAAGGAGAACCCTTTCCTGTCGATCTGGTTTTGAAAGGCTTTGTGGATGGCCTGTTTTGCACGCTGCATATGAGGCGCATCATGCACGGCCACACGTTCGATAAAAACAGGGCGGGCCAACGTCGTGAACATTTCACAAATCCGCAGGGGCGCTCCGGTTTCGGTCGACATCCTTCCTTCGGGAGTCGTGATGGTCTTTTGTCCGATCAAAGTGGTCGGCGCCATCTGTCCGCCCGTCATACCGTACACCGCGTTGTTGATGAAGATCATCGTGATATTTTCGCCGCGATTAGCGCAATGAATGGTTTCCGCGAGACCGATCGAAAGAAGATCTCCATCGCCTCCATATCCAAACACAATATTGTCGGGCCGCATCCGCTTGATCCCTGTAGCGACAGCCGGAATCCTTCCGTGCGGGCACTCGATGATATCGCAGTTAAAATAATCATAGAGGAGTACCGCACAACCGACCGGCGCCGTCCCGATCGTCCGTTCCCGGATCCCCAACTCGTCCATCACTTCCCCGATAAGACGCTGTGTGATCGTATGCCCGCATACAGGGCAGTAGTGCATCCGTCCGGACCTGATTGTTTTTTCTTCGGGCGTCATCGCTCTGCAATCTCCATGATCTTCGCCAAAAGTTCCTTAGGCTTGGGATACCAGCCACCCCCACGCCCCAAAAATTCAATCTTGGGATCAACAATCGTTGCGGGAATTCTCGAAAGACGCACATCCTCGATCATTTGCCCCTCGCTCATTTCGACCACAAGGAGCTTTCGGCAACGCGCGGCGAGCTTCCGGAGTTCCAGGGCCGGAAAGGGCCAAAGCGTGACAGGCCGGAAGAGACCGACTTTAACGCCGGCTTCCCTGGCATGTTTGACGGCCCAGTGGGCGATCCGGGCAGGTGTTCCATAAGCGATCACGGCGATCTCCGCGTCATCGCCGAAACGCGTCTCGGAAAGCTGAAGCTCCGCCGTGATCTTTTCATACTTCGCCTTAAGTTCCATATTCTTTTCTTCCAAGGCGTCTTTTTGCTGGAGATAAAGCGTCCGGACCACGTTGGGTTTCCGTCCCGCGCAGCCCGTAAGGGCCCAGTCTTTCGCGACTGATTTCTTCTGGACGGGATCCTTCAGCTCGATCGACTCGGCCATCTGGCCCAGAATACCGTCGGCCAAGAGCATGACCGGATTGCGGTAATGGTCCCCAAGTTCAAAAGCCTGGATCGTGAGATCGTACATTTCCTGAACCGACCATGGGGCCAAAACGATCAAACGGTAATCCCCGTGTCCTCCCCCGCGCGTCGCCTGGAAATAATCCGCTTGAGAGCCTTGGATATTACCAAGGCCGGGGCCTCCCCGCATGATATTGGCAATAAGACAAGGAATCTGCGCCGCGGCGAGGTACGAAATGGCTTCCTGCATAAGGCTGATACCGGGACTCGAGGAGGAGGTCATAGCCCTCGCCCCCGTCGAAGCAGCACCGAAGACCATATTGATCGCAGCCAGTTCGGATTCCGCCTGGACAAAACCCCCCCCGGCCTCCGGAAGATGCTTTGCCAGATATTCGCTAACCTCGTTTTGGGGGGTGATCGGATAGCCTGCGTAGAACCGACAGCCGGCCCGAATCGCGGCCTCCGACATCGCGACATTCCCCATCACAAGTGTTTTTTCGTGTTCCATAAAAAAATTTCCTCGAGCCGAAAATTCAAATCATGCTGCTATTTTACGAAAAGCCCCGTTCAAAGCAACAGTTACGAGCGGAGACGGTAAACGCTGATCGGATAGCCGCCCCGGTCGCGCAACAAAATATCGCTCCAGAGAAAAGGGCCCCCGGTCAATGCCTGCGGGTCATGAATCGTCAAATCTTCCCGATTTCGATAGGGTGAGAACGTTACGATCAGGTCGGCATTCTTCCGAAGGGCATGGTTAAAAAGTTCTCCTCCCGAACCGAGCGCATCGACCACGAGAATGTATTGAATGCCTTTTTGCTTCAGCGCCTTCAGGTCAAAAGAAACACGCGGTTCTGAAAACAGGAACCCGGCGTCCTTGAGATCTTCGCTCAGAAAATAAAGTTCATAGGACGGTTGATACGATTTTGCCAACAACGCGTCAAGGCGGCGCATCTTTGCCTCCGACTGAAAACCGGAAAGCGCGCGCGATTTTTTTTCTTCGAGTTGTTGGGAAGAAAATGCGAGTCGGGGCATATAAAATCCCCCGTCCAAAGCCAGACGACTCCCGGCAGCGATGTTGGCTTCGACCCAATTCTTCGCGACCGTCCTGACATCCGGTGCTGACATCAGCCAATCCCAGTGAACCGTTTTGATAAGGGAGGGTAAAATCACAAACGGGATCAAGACCCAGAACAGAAGCCTGGATTTTATCTTGAGCCAGTCTAAAATTTCAGCCGCCAGGATCACCATGCATGGAACAAGCGGCAGGACATAGCGGTCATACGGTTGCCCAAAGCGGCAAAGAACAAGATAGTAGGCGATGACAAACACCGCAAGGGCCTGGGACCTCGTATTTTTAGACAAAAGCGCCAGGGAAACCCCCGAGATCGCCAGAATCAGCATCGGCCAGCCCAACGCTCCGGCCAGTGAGTAGGTCAGATAGTGAAACCACGGCATTCCCCCGGAATTCGCGGCCGATTGTTCCGCAACCTCCTTAATGAAAAAAGCATGGTCGAGGATCGAGTAAGGATTTAGCACCACAAAGACCCCCGTCGCCCCCAAGGCGGCAAGAAACCAGAACACCAGCCACTGTTTCCACGACACACAACGGAAGCATATCCAGACATAGGGAACCACGAGAAAAACGCCGTTATATTTGGTCGCCGCCGCAAGTCCAATCACTCCCCCCGCAAGCAGGTGCCCCTTCCACGAGGAGGGACTTTCGGAGACATGAAAAAAAACAAAGAACCCAAGCAGGAGAACAAGAACGAGCGGGATGTCGGCATAGACATAGTGAGAATCACGGACATGAAGAAAATTGACTGCGAGAAAAAAAGCCGCCCATAGGGCTGAGTGCGCATTCCCGAAACGCTTCACAAGACGAAAAAGAACATAGACGGAAACGGTCCCCAGGAAGACACCGAAAACCAGCCGAGCGATCAGGTAAAACGACGACGGATCAAGATAAAAAAGCTGTTCAAAGTCCCGCACGGAATGGAAAAAGCCTGCGGCACAACCTGCAAGGCAATAAATCCCATAACAAATAAAAAGCAGGTAGCTGACAAGCGGGGGAATATTAAAGAAGTGAGGATTCAGATCCCCCATCCCGAACGCCAAGGCATGGTTAACGATAATCGGTTCATCCGCGTGATAAAGAAACGGCAGACCGAACTGGACTCCCCCTATTCGCAAAAGAATGGCGATCGTCAGAATTCCGAATAAAAGGATGGTTTCGCTGGAAAAACGGAAGGCTTTCATCAGGAATGGAGACGACGGATCCTCACGACATCCCAGAACATCGCGAGAGGATCCCGTAAAACCTGGACACGGCTTTGGGCGGAATTGCGCCAGATCACGGGGAGCTCCAAGAGACGGAGCCCGAGTTCCTGGGCCAAGTACAGGATCTCCACGTCAAAACTGAATCCGTTGAGTTTTTGAAGGCCAAACAGTTTTTGGGCGGTTTCTCGGCGAAAACACTTGAACCCACACTGCGAATCGTGAATGCCTTTTAAGGCCCACCCCCGCGCTATAAGATTGAAGATTTTTCCCATGGTCTCCCGGAGAAAATTCTGATGGATCTCGACTCGGGAGTCCGGAAGCGCCCGGGAACCGATCACGACGTCTTGACCTTTTTCGAGATACGTCAAAAACCTCGCGACCTCCTCGATCGGCGTCGAAAGATCTGCGTCCGTAAAAAGGACGTACTCTCCGGCCGCCGCGAGCATCCCCTGCCGGACCGCATGTCCTTTCCCGCGGTTCTTCGGTGTCACCAATACCTGGTGCGGGAATCCTTGTAATAGTTCCTGTGTGACAGCAACCGTCCGGTCCTGGCTGCCGTCATCGGAAATAATGATTTCCGACCCGTAAGGTTGTCGTTTCAGGAAATCCAGCACGGCCGCGAGGGATTGCGGCAGGCGTTTCTCCTCGTTATAAGCGGGAATGACCACGGAGAGGTAAGTCGCCATTATTTCTTCCTCAGCGCTTCTCTGAAATATTCGATCGTATGTTCCAGCCCTTCCTCCAGAGCGACTCGAGGGGTCCATGAAAGACACTTTTGAGCCTTGGTAATATCAGGACGGCG
>JBAZJC010000003.1:0-42035 GCA_041651495.1 Candidatus Omnitrophota bacterium
CGGAGGTCACGTGGTGCCGCTGTCCTGGGTCGTCGTGTGCAACACCTGGTGCTCAAAAGTTCCGTCTCCGTTGTCTTTCGGAAGATACTGTCCCATAAGCTCAGGATCGTTACGCACATTGTCATCATATGCTTTAAACCCGGTATCGTTGTCGGGCGTCGCGACAGCCAGAATGAACGGCTTGTTCGCTCCGTCAAAGAAGAGACTTATTCTCAGAATGCTTTTGTCTTCTTTTTCAATCTCATCAATGATGAAGCTCGGTCCTAAAAGGATCCGGCGGCCAAAGATCTTGAAATCCCAATAAAGATTGCTTAGGTCCTTCCCTCTGCTTGAGATCTGGCCGAGGAGACGTCCCAGCAAGCCATCCTCGCCCCAGCCAAACAGCGCTCCGAGAATCAGGATGTTCGGAACCGGCTTCCGCCCGCCTCCCCTGTACCAGACCTGGAGCCTTTCAACGCCGCGGTGTTGCACACCGTTTTCATCGGTATAACCCAAAACTTTCCAATAAAGTTCGAGGCGGTCTCTCACTTTTCTCATGACTTCTTCCGAAGTATATTTAAATTTTGCTTTTCCGGCTTTTGCGTCTTCTTTGCTTTCGATCTCGTCAACGCTTCTGCCACCTTCCGCCGCCAAAATTTTCTTCCCTTCGTCTGAGTTCGACGAAACCCCATCTCGCGCTAATTGTTTCTTGACATACCAAGCGCCGATTTCCGGACCATTCACCAGGAGAATGGACCTTGATGACGAGAGGTTATTGGCGATAAGCTGACGCGCCGTCACATCCACCACCTCATCAAGCTCATCATAGACGACCCGCGAAACCTGGAGCATCACAGTCTTTTTGTCCCTCGGGATATGTCCCTCGGCCTTGGCATCACCTCGTTTTCTCTCAGCATCGAGTCGGGTCTGCAGTGCCTGTATCCGCGCTTCGCCAGCCTCACTCTCCTCCCCGATCTCCCGGATCGCGTCGAGTTCCACCATGATGTTCGCAGCTCGCGCATCATCGAATAATTTCTGCTCCTCCTTATCCGGCACGTAATTCATAACCCCCGGAGACTTGTCAATCCTGGGGAGCATGAGTATGGCCATCAGCGCCCAAGCAGCCAGCACAACAAGGAATACGGGGTGCGCGGCGAAAAACCAGACGATGGTCGGCCATATAGCTGTTTTGACGACAAGGTCGCTGATAAGTGCCACGATCCCACCCATACCAAGAAGTGGTAAGGAATATTTAAGACTCCCGGTCAAATAGGCGATGGGATTGTAGGCCCATTGGGAATACAGACGGCGATGGTACTTGGCGTAAAGGATCAAAAAGATGGCGGACGACGCGACGGAAAACGGCGAAAGGCACGCTAATGTCCAAAAGATCATGAAAATGGCGGTAAAATTCACGAGAAACTTAAAAAGAGCGATACGCACATGGGCGATCCGGGTCGCCATGATTTGTTGTCGGAGTTGCTCCGGTGTCAAGTTCACTTCGGCAGAGGGTTGTTCGCGAACTTCGGACCTTGGGCCTTCGCTCCCGGCAACCTCTTTTCCGGTCCCCGCGGAAGAAGAAGATCCCTGCGGCGGAGTTACAAGGCTTTCCGGCGAAGGCGGGGGCGTCGTTTCCGTCCATCGGGAACCGATCCGGCGTGCGTAAGGAATCGTTTTAAAAAACAGGAAATTGATGATCCTAAATAAGAATATAAGGCCTGCCAGCAAAAATGCGGGGACAGCGATATTGTTGAGAAAAGGATTCCTGTTCTTGTCCGTATTGAAAGTAATCCATTTCGATTGCGAGGCATTAAGCCATTTGTGATCGAAAGTGAGCCGCTTAGAAAGCCATGAGCGGTCCGAGTCCGGGACCGAACTGTAGTGATCCGCAAACTGCTCGTCAGTGCGCCTGGCAACGGCGGCGATCTGCCCACCGGTTTGAGCGTCGATCCGCAAAAAGTCCTTGCCGGCCATTTCCGGGAAAAGGATGTCCACAAAACCGATACGCCTGACTTTGTCCGGATTTTGAAGGTCCATGGTCATTAAAACTGTCAGTGGCGGAACATCATGCGGTTTGGGCAGATCCTTGCTTGCTACTTTTTTCTGCGCGGCCTGATAGGCCTGGTCCAAGATCTCCTGATACTGGGTGCGGGTCAGATTCATCAATTCATAAAGATCCAGTGGCGTGATCGCTCCATAACGAGCCAGATCCTTAATCCGGTCCAATGCCTGGGTACGCATCTTTTCCCGCAAGCCGGGTTGCTGTGTCCATCTCTCACGAATTTTACGTTCGCGGGTCAGCCGCGATTCATAGGCCTGACGCGAGTACAAGGCTGTTTTCTCTCCGGTAATCGGGACGCCATTAACTTGGGGAACGAGACGAAAAAGGTCAATGGAATCCTTCTGAGCGGACTGATCGAAAATCCAGCCCACCGTATCATTGAACACGGCTTCGATTTCCCGGTCGTTCCAAACCCGGGGTTGAGGTTGGGCCGCCAATCCCACTTTAAGAAGGCTGTCGGCGCCGTATAGAATTGTGCGCAGATCGGCCTCTTTGTTGCCTGCGGCTTTGACCTGCAGGACCATCGTCTCGGCCAGCTTCAGCCAATCTTCGAGAAAGCGTTGGGGAATAAGGCGGTTCGCGCTATTTTCCGCGATCCTCTGCATCTCATCATCAAAAGCTTTCCGGCTTTCATACATAACATTTTTACTATCCACTCCCTCACCCGGGTAAAGGCGTCTTCCGGCACTTGCGGCAACGCTGGCAAATTGTTTTTTCAGCAAGATCTCGCGTTCGTGGACTTCTTGAAAAAATACTAATTGTTCCACAATCCCTTCGACCAGATGGTCAGGCCTCGTAGCTTCAGCCCTGTCGAGAATCTCTCTCGCACGGTGCTTGATCCTGTACATAAGGTTCACGTCATCCAGCGCGTCCACGTTGGTATCCCGGGACAATCCTTCACTCACGCAAACTTCGGGCAGGATATAGCCGTGAACAAGAAGTGTTTCTTCCGGCGAATAACCCGTGTGAAGTATTTCTCCGGCCGATAACAACAAGTCCTGATTGCTAAACTTCAAGGGGAACTGACGCAAGGCCGGTTCTGTGGCATTCAACTTTTTGAGGACATTACTGAGTTCCCCGAAGGCGTTGAGCAATATATCCTTGTAAGCGACATTCCCTTCATTGAATTTGGCCGTTATCTTTTTCAACCGGTTTTTCCTCTGGGCGTCGATCAGCTCTCGGCGGCTCTGAATCTCATATTCGAAATTCCGGCGCTCACCATTCAATTCTGCTTTTTCGCGTTCCATTTGGGTCTTGTAATTCACGATCAGCCATTCCGCCCAGTTGTCCAAAAAAGCCCTCATAGGTTTCGAAGCCGCCGTGCGGTCACGCAGGATGGATAAATCCGAGGAGGAGCCGTAAACCGCTCGCATAAAAACAGCTCTGCCTTCCTGCATCGCAATCATGAATGAATCCCTTGCAGCGACGATGTCTTCTCCGGGCACTCCTGCATTGGCTAGTTTTTCTTCCAGTTTTCCCAGCTTGTCACTGAACCATAGTGTATGAAGAGGCTCTTTACAGCGAGGATCCTCCAGGTTTTCATCGCCGATGTTGGTCCTGTAGACCGACCGGTATCCGGCACGGATCTTCCGGATATCATCCAGATCGTATTGATGACCGTTTTTATCCGTATAGTTACCCAAAGGCCGGATATCAATATCGTGGAACTGTTGGGACGAATACTTATTCAGAAGAAAATTCCAGGAACCACTTTCGGGGTTCTCTATAAGGTCACTGTTGGAAAAACGGTTTAACATGTAATTGCGGAACTGATTGATCCATGAAAGATTTACGACCGCCTTCCCCGCAAGCGGGATTTTGGGGAATCCGCCACGCTCGGTCCGTACAAGCGAGGTCAACGTTTCGTTAGAAATGAATTCTCCATGGATCACAAAAATCACAGCGTCCATCAGCGCCGCATCCTCGATAAGATCGTAAAGGTAACGAGGGACCCCGTCCGGGCTATCGGGAAGATATCCCTGGCCCCAAGATTGCCCTTCAAGTATTCTTGAGAGTTGTCCAAAGATTTTTTCCGAGGCCCAGCCCTTGTGATTCGCCCTGACCCAGGCCTCATCCACCGATTTCCAATTCTTGTGTTTGATGGGACCGAGCCTATTAAGCCAGCGAACGGTCGCCTCAACCCTGTCCTTCACAAAAGGAGCATAGGGATTTCCGGGGATTTCACGCCCCGCCAAAGCCGCGGATTCTAATCCGTCCGTTCTCAAAAGGTTCGCATAGTTCTCAAGAACCGGTCCTGCCTCGTTGGGATTTAATTTTCCTCTGAGAAGAACCACACGCGAAAAAGCTGCTAATTTCCCATCACTAAGCACCTGGGGCCAGCCCGATACAACAAAATCAAAGGGAGCAGAAATACGCCTCGCCTTGATGGCTTGGGCGTATAGCTGCTCCAACAATGCCCGGTTGAGCGACCTGATTTCTACGTCGCTAAGGGTTTCTTCAGCGGTCTCTGCTTTTTCCAGGATATTCCTGATATCTTCGGAAAGTCTGGAGACATCGATTTGTTTGGCCACGCGACTGAAAAAATCAGGCATCGCGAGGATCCGGTTAAAGACTTCCACAAACTGCGCTTCCGTTATGTTCTTCAGCACTTCCTCGCTGATCTCTTTTCCAGTTACTTCTTTTAAAACCGCGCGCACAAGGGTATTCGCGACATTTTTTTCGGATTTTTGACTTAAACCGTTACGTAAAATCGGAACATCAAAATCCCCTTCAGAAACGTGATAAAGCATGTTAGCCGCCTGAAGATACATTTCATACTGAACGCGGTCCATAATTGTCTTTTTCGTAGATTCCATTTTATCCGGCCTGGCGAAACCCCATAGCACCTGCTGAGTAACCCATGCCTTGGCGGCCTGGATTGAACTCTTTTCGTTTTGAAGATCTTTTTGGATGAAATTCAGCATTCTGTCACGTTCTGTCGGTCCCATCCATTTGGGCATCGTTTCCGGATGGTTTTTATAACCCTGAAGCCGTTCGATCCACATTTCCCCGACCACTGCTTTGGAATCAAGAAAGGTCTTTACCCAAGTGTAATACGGTGTTGCAAATGCTTTTGTAAACTCCAGCGAATCCTGGTCGGGCGCAACGACCTTGCGCAACTCCTGGATTGCCAGATCCTCAGCATCAAGATCGTCCCTGGGGATATCCAGCGCAATACCTTCTTTTCTGCTTGCGCGATATATTTCGAGTCTCCGGCTCAGGATTTCGTTAGCTCCATCAAGAATACCGGAGGGACTTATCGTGCTGGAATGCGACCCTTCCGGGGCAAAACCTTCCTCAGCAAGCTTTAGCGTCAGCACACGGGCCATGGACATAACATCACCGGTCCGGGAACGAACATTTTTGACGCCATATTCGCCGGTCTCATCGGTATCGCGCAAATACTGGTCGATCATCCTAGCGCCGCTTTCAGCGCCGGTATCGGGCAGAAGCACATAAAAAAGCGTCCACGCTTTGCCTTCGTCTGCAACCGAGCCATTATTATTTAAAATACCTTTGAAAGCCGGGTCTTGGCCCTGACTCAGCCTCATCCCGATAGCGAGCAACAAACCAAATATGTCTCCTTTTTCATCTCCGACCAAATTATACAGGTCACTTTTCCCTGTCCAAGAAGTCTCATCCGAGAGGGCCTGCAAGCTGCGGCTGAGGTTGAACGTCACTTCAAGACTGGCCATCATTTCCTTGAGTCGCATGTCTAACGGCCTCTTAATCCAATCTTCCCGCTCAATGTCCGTCCCGTATCCGGAGCCGTACAGAAACATGTTCAGGAGTCCCATGGCACGGCCGGCGCGGATGCCTTCACGGACATCAGTCATGGAGGTCAGGATGATCTCGTAGTAATCAAGTATGTCCGAGGCGCTAAGCTCCTCTTTTAATTGCATGAGGCGGGTCAGTGCCTCACGCGCGGGACGGGCGGCCGGGGAATTCAAGAACGAGTCGTTCAAAAGCTTCGCGCGGAATTCCTCTTCGGCCTTGACGGAAAGGATCTTCTTTTCATCTTCAGACGTTAACTGAACCCCTCGCTCCCTGTCCAGTTTAAGCTGAGTGCTTTGAATCAAGGCTTCGATCGCTTTAAAACCTTCCTGAGACTCGGGGATGCTCTGCACCATAAGCGTTTGGAATTTCAAAACCACGTACGCGACACGGTCCACACGCATGACGATCTCATCAAGCTTCGCTTCCTCCTCCTGAGACAGGATCATCTGTTCTTCTTCATCTGTAAGCGTTTGACCCTGTTCCTTCTTTTCCGTGACCCACCGGTGTTTTTCCAACTTGGCCGTGGCCGCATCGTACTCTGGAGCAATGACACCGGACTGGCGGAGACCCGCCTGGGTCGCACGAGTGCGTGCCTGTTCAACTGTTTTGTCCTGCGGGATCTGTTTGAGCACCACGTTTCCCTCCCGATCAAGAGTACCTTCAGAAATCGTGCGGAAACGCGCCGATCTGTCCAGACCTCGGTGTCGCGCATCGGCATCTATGCGCAGATCGTGGACGGGACGCCAACGTTTGTTGAGCGAATAATCCGGAAAGCTCTTTTCGAGGACATTGGCATAAATGCTCTGGGATATAAACTCCGGTTTTCTGTCACCGTCGAGATCCACCTCCTGAGTAATTTTCCGATTTAAAATATCCTTCTCAGTAAGATCCAGCCCGCGTAGTTTGGCATCGTAGGCAAATCCCCAAATCATGCCGGCTTCATCCGGGCTGTTCATATTGAGCGGTATCCCCTGCCTCATTTTACGCCGGATTGTTTCGTCCGGTATCCCTTCCAGCGCTGAAGGTGAAAAAGCGCGATAGTTTTTTTGGAGAAGCTCGCGCGCCTTCGGCAGTGACGTTAAAAGTTCCATGAACCACTGGGTCACAGCCTGGGCCGGGTCTTCAGAATCATTGATCGTATGAATCTTCCCGTCAGGGCCCCGGACTTTAGCTCTTGTGCGAAATTCGGGATTCTCCAGAGCCCAGTCCACATGCCGTGCGACAAAATTCAAAACACCGAGGTGCCGCAAATTGATTCCCGCCGCCTTCAGCCGGTCCGTTGTTTCCGAATCCGCCAAAAAGGCCGTACTCAGATCCTGTTCCCAGAAAGCCTGAAGCTGGGAGTCATCGCCAAAAAGGGCCTTAACGAGACCGTGTTCACGGTCATATTGAGCAAGGGTAATCAAGGGTTTGAGCCACCGGGTCTGGATCCCCTTGATCCCGAGTGTTTTCGTCAGGTTGGCGACATCTGCGTTCGCGCCGAGGATCTTGGGCATTAGAACCCTAAGAGCCTCGATCTCCTGCAGAGCCTTCACCCTCTCGCGAACATTCTTTCGGGCCTCCTGTGCATTCTTCATTTTTTGCTTCGCGGACGCCTGTTCATTTTGGAGTTTTACTAGTTCCTGTTCCGCTTTTTCACGAGCATTCTGAGATCCTCCTTCTTCAGTGGCGTTTTTGAATCGAACAAGATCCCATTTTTTGAGCCCTTCAAGCCAATGCCATCCTGTTTTCGTTACAGCCCATCGCACCATGCTTTCCTTCAAGCCTTCCCGCCACTCGATCACAGATAGCAGCCAACCCGGCCCTCTGATATCAAACCCCAAAAACTTGGCACCCAATCTTTCCGATAACTTCAATGCGAATGCCTGGTCAAAAGCTTTTTTTGAATCAGCCACCCGCTGCGAAATTTCCTTGTAAGAAGCCTGGGCTACAGCAAGTTCATTGTTTATCTTCGTGATTTCTATTTTTTGTTTGGATGCTTCCCCAGCAGCAGCGATCACGTCTATGCCTAAAGCCTTCAGCAGATCCACGGCCATCGGTTCAAACTCCGTACGCTCTGGTGTTTGTGTGATAACCGGCCGGATATAATTGAATTTGTCGATGTCAAGGGTCTGGAGATCCACGATTTCAGGTTTCTTCCAGGAATCATTGATGAATTTCTCAAATTCCTCTAAAACATCTTTAAGATCAATTTTCCCCTGGACATAATCCTTAAAAACTTCAGAGGAAGCACCTTCGCGACCGAGCCACCGGTCCACAAAAGTCTGCCTTTGCTCTGCCGGGACCTGGTAGCGATCGAAAAGCGCCGTCTTGGCCTTGTCAAAATCATTCGTCCTCACCACTTTTTCTGCATTCGTCAGTTGGACCTCAGCCTGTGCCTCGAGTTGGATCCCCCCGAAGATCTTCGGGTCAATATTATTCCGCTGACAGAACAAGGCGTAGTTCATCCAGTTCATGTTGTGCGCCCGCTCGGTCGAGATCACGGCAAAAAACGCTTCCGTCAGGCGACGGACATAACCGAGTCCGATATCCCCACTAATAGCATTGATAGCAGTACCATGAATAGCTTCCGTCTTCCCCATAAGGAGACTCCGGAATCTTAAATCTGCGTTCTTAAGCTGTTCATTCGAACTTTCGAGCAAACGCAGATTTTTATCCATTTCCCAAAGAAGGGCTTGTCCCGCTTCCGTGATCTGATCCCCAACTTTCGCCTGCTGGAGTTTATTCACTTCCTTGTTGACGCCATAATCCCCGCCCGCAAGCCTTATGTTATAACTGATCTCGGCGCGAAAGCCTCCATTGTCAGCTCCCACCCTGGACCAGACACTCGTGTATTGTTTACTGTGAATGGCCTTTCTTGTCTGCTGAATAGCTATCAGCTCGTTCTCGGGCTGCGCAGATTTCGAATTTCTCATGCCCGCCACTTGCATCCTTGCCAAGAGGCCTTCGCTCCCGCCCTGAGTCTGGAGCGCCTTGGTAAGCTCCCCCAAATCAAAGGGCATGGCTGGAGAGCCTTCGGGAACTATTCCAAGTCCGCTGGGTAACCGCTCAATCCGGAAACCTGTCTCATCGTAAAGTCTCTGGCGGGCCTCATACAAAACATTGCGGGCTTCCATATAGGAAACTGCGGCTGCGAAAGCTTCGCCTTCCGCCTCATTCTGCTCATTCCGGGAAGCCCAGAAAATTGAACCTCTGTTCCGGATTCCGGTAATAATCTCAACGGTCATTTCCTTACGTTGGCGTTCCAATCGCTCGATCACCGCCACTTGGGATTGAAAATCATGGTCCGCTCTGGCGATGGCCTCAACCCGAGTCCTGACAACGTCATCGACTTTTGCATCGGCTTTTCGCGCCCGGGCACGGTAAGCACGACCCGAAAAATTGAAGACAAGCTGTCCTAAATCCGTGGTTGTGTTTAAAACACGCGCAGGTTCCATGGAAGACTGGTCTGCTTCACGATCCTTCCATTCACCGTTCTCATCGTACGTATCGACCCCGGTTTCATACACCAGTGGATATGCGAACGGTGCAATAAGCGGATCATCCGGCATAAAACTGTCCGAATAAACGGCCGACTGGCCACGATCCGCGACCTGAGCTTCCAAATACGCAAGCTTGGCCTCAAGTTCGGCGATCTGGGCCTGCGACGATCTCTTCGCGAGCGCTTCCAGGGACTCCTCACCCCGTCCCATTTTTTCCTTATCGCTTACCCTTCCAGCCCGGGTCCCCCTTCCTGTCGTGAATTCATCTTTTATCGAGTCAGCAGTATCTATTTTCGTCTCTTTTAAAGGGAGAAAAACACCGCTGGACCGGAGGCGGTTCCATTTATCGCGGATATTTGCTTTGACGTGCTCCGTTTTTACCCGGAGTTCCAGAAACTCGCCGAATTCCCGCTCTGTTTTAGCCGTATCCCAATCGTCCGTGATGGCATTAATACGCCCGATATCCGATCCCGAGATGACCGCTGCGCGATGGCCCATCCAGGACGTCACGGCCACAGCAAGCCCGGATTTGAGCCCGGTCAACTGTTCGTTAAGGTTCCCTATCCTTTCGGACTCATCGCTTGCCATCCGGTCAAGACTGTTCAGGGTGACTTTCGCCAAAATAAGGTCGCCCTGGATATCGCTCATGAGACGTTGGATCTCATTTTCTACAGCGGTCCGATCCGCCCCAACAAAATGGGACAGGAAATCACCAATCCCGAAAAACGGAATCCCCCGGTCAAGTACCTGATCGGCTCCCCATTTTAGTATGTCGAGAACTGGCGCGACCGGAATTATCTGGCCATTTATTCCATATTTATCGAAACCTGCACTGTAACCCACTGAAATCCCGGTCCGCCATTTTGAAAGGACAAGGTTCAAGGCTTTTTCACAATTCAACTGGATCAGATCCTGTTTGCGGAGAATCTCTTCGATAGCACTGATCTTTGAGACCTTGTTGATTTGTTCATTGATCGCGCTGAACTCTTTCTTTAACTGATCCTGTTGCCGGAGATAGGTCACAATAATACTGACTCGGTCCTTGACCTGATCAGCCCGCAACGATCCGTCTCTCGCTTTTTTGTCGATCGCGTCGATCTCATGCGCCAGGGTCCCGAGCACCGTGCGGTGGTCATTCACAACATGAAGATAGTTCCTGAAAAGCATTGAAAGTTTTGTCAGGCGTTCCGCATCAGAAAGTGTTCTACGACCTTCCACCCCATCGATGATGATCTTCAGATCGTCCTGCAGGCGAGCAATTCGTTCATTCAGCTTATCGAGTTTTTCCGCCTGCTCTTTTTCAGTTTTGGACATTTTGCCGATCCAGGGCTTAAGATCTTCCCGAACCTTCTTAATCCCGACGCGAAGATCCAGGAACTTCGGGCCAAACGCCCGGATATCTTCGAGACCATTTTGGGTAATGCGATCATTAGGGTCTGTAATCCTGGAAAAAGGCGACGTAACGAGCCCGGACACAGCATCACGGGCTGCTTCTTCCGCTTTTTTCGCATCGATCCTTGCCTGAACCTGTGTTTTTATCATTTTGAGATCTTCACGGCTGAAGCGGACCCCTGCGTCTCTAGGCACCCGGACGATCTCATCCACATTCCGGTCGAGGGCGATGAGACTTTCGATTCGGCTCACAATTTTGGGAAGAAGCACTTTGTTTTTTTCACCAAGCAACGTCGCAACAGAAGTCTCCAGTGCTATTGAGGTTTCCTTGGATTTGGCTTCCGCCTGGACCACTTTATCGCTTGCGGTCTCTCCCTGAATGATCTGTTTCAGGTCGACATTCTTCCCGAACCCAAACATCATGAACCGGACCGTGACATCTGCAAGGTTTGTCCGGGCCGCATCCCATTTGGCCCTTGCCTGTTCCACGTTTGCCTCCGCGCTCTTAATCCTTGCCAGGTCGGCCCATGGATACCGCTGTTCTGCAGACAGTTCCATTTTTTCTGTAAACTCTTGTGAAGACGTCGTGAGGGCCAGTGCGTCATTGGCCAACTTGACCGCCTTCTGGTATTCCACTTCTCGAACTCTCAACTCCTGCTCGATCAGACGCACCAGTTCGGCTCCACGCTTGATATTGTTGATCCAGCCGGCAAGATTTTCGCCATCGACCGCGCGCTCGCGACCGCGATACTTATCGGTACTAGCTTTAGCAGATTGGCGTTGCGCCGCGCGTATCCCGGATCCTGGGGCCGCGGCCAGTGTCGCGCGAAACCAAGCGTTTGCACTGAGAAAACGAAATCCGGGTTCAATCTGTGTTACGTCTTTTCCGTTACGGTCGGTGTAACCCGTCCCCATAGCAAATCCAGCAGAGGCGAAAAAAGAATTCAGGACATCATATCTCATCATACCCACAGCAACCAAACTTTCCACCTCGGCATTCCTCTGGGCCTGGACCGATCTCAATATTCTTTCTTTATTTGCCCTTTTTTGAGCGGGATCAACATTGTCAGCAAAGTGGTCCGCCATCCAGAACCCTTTCTGCACATCGGCCTCAACACTTATGGCAGAACCTTGCGTTGAGAGCCAACCGTTCTGCACGTTCTCACGCATGGCCTCAATCTTGTCTTCAACGACCTTGGCCTTCCCTGCTGTGCCATGTTCCTTCTTGAACTTTTCGATAGTCTTCTGCACCGTCTCGTCCAGACTTGTATATTCCCGTTCCCGCTGTTCAAGGATCATTAAGGCCATTTCAGCCCCGTGGACATCCTTTTCCAATCCGTCAAGATTAACGTAGGCTTGGGCGAGGCTTAGATCGCGCAGAAAACCCCGGTTCGGATCACTTTTTATCGATTCGACCACGGCCTGCTGGGTCGCATAGGCGCTCTTGAGTCGTTCCAGAAAAGTTTTTTGGGCCGGGATCGCCTGCCGGATAAGAAGCCGGTTCTCATAGAGTGTCCGAATCCTTGTTGCAAACTTTTCGGCTTCGGATTCGATCTCAGCATCTTTCACTTTCTGGTCGTGCAAAGCTGAGATCTGCCAGGTAAGATCCGCGCGAATCAAATCGATCGTCACAATGTCTCCGAGACTCCAGATACCGGCGCTGCGCAAGATATCCCAAGTGACCTGCGGTACCGCCAAGGTCGCATTCAGGCCGCCCCACGTGGCCCGTTCCGCCATCTTCAATTCCACTTCGGCAATCCCGAACGACATGGAGTGACGGATGCGCTCGTTAGGCATTCCTTCGCTCATGAACACATCGGCGATTGACGGTAGCGTGATCTGATCCCACGGAACGTTCATGGCAACGTCGGTCCCAAAACCAGATGTCCGGACGATGTCCGCAGCTGTCTGGTCCCGGTCGGTATTCAGAATAATGAGACTGTTGCGAGCCTTGAGAATCTCATCCTCGATCTGGTTCTGGGTAAGAGTTCCCACAGCTTGTCCCGGCATCCGCCGCTGGAGTCTGAGAAGTGCCTCGAGCCTTATAATCCGGTCATTGGTCGCCCGAAGGTTATCGTTGAGTTCGGCGACTTTGAAGAATTTTTGCATGAGGGCGTCAGCGGTATCGTCCTTGGTGATATCCAGCTGGGCTTGAGCGCGTTTTGCACCCGCCTCCGAGATCCTCCGCTGGCGACTCCGGAACAGGTTGATAAGCTCAAGACGCAAAGTCAATTTCGCATTCCAGTCCCGCTCGTTCAGCGCCTCCCGCGCCATTTTCGGGTCATAGCACTGGAGGCGGGCAAAATAACTCACAAGCGCCGTATCATTCGGATTGGTAAAATTGATGGGCCGTTTCAGCCGTTTCTCGACCTCTCTCTGCATTTCGGCGAATGAATCCATAATCTGGGAAAGCGTCGCACCGTTGTAAACATTTTTTAGATCTGGTTCCTCGGTGTTCAAAGGATTATTGTAGCGAGCCGAATGATAGGACATAAATCCGATGCACAAGATGTGAGGACCTGTTTTGTTACCCACCTTAGCCTCTTCGCCTGCACCCTCGCTCAATTCCTGAAGATCCATGGGTTTAAGACCGAAACTCGCAAAGATTTTCTGGCTCGAAGCCGCATCACGCATATTTTCTGAAGCGTTTCCGACCGTCTGGGGAATTCCTCCGTTATCAATGATCACATTTAAACCCACGCGCCAGTAACCGACCCTTGAATAACGCGAATCTTCCTCATAGGTTTTACCATAGAGCTTATCAACATCCTTTTGGGAGGCAGGCGTACTCGGCGGCGGCGCAGCAGGATTTACAGCGGATCTTGTACCGGTTTTGATCGCATAAATCGGGTTTCCTGCGGAATCGGTCCCGATTTGCACATATTCCTCATAAGTGTAGGTATAAGTCCGGGTACTTTCGTCCCCTTGGTACCACGGAATGGCCAATTGACCATCTGACGTCCAAGCAAGCGGAGAATTCACGTCGTTGCCTAAAAGTGTGGTCGGATCATTTTGATAGACAGCAAGCTCGCGCGGCAGCAAATTCAGTGAGAGATCCAAATCCGCGGTAAACAGCCGGTGTCGCAAAGACCAGCCTTCATAGATCGTATTCGCTATGTCCCTGTCGAACTCGGCCTGCTTCACCGCATGACTCTGGCCCTTCGCCGCACGAAACCAGTCTTGCACATTCCCCTTGACAGGTTCGGGACGAACAACAGTCGAATAACTCTGATAGATCAGCTGGGTGTTTCTGGCGTGTTCGGCCAGTTTTTTGGTGAGATCCCCAAGGTTCGTATCCACACCCTTCTCTTTTGCCTTTTCACGGGCGATTTCCGCCTGCAACTTTTCGATTTCCCTGTTTTCGGAAGCAAGTTTAGTGCGCATTTTCTTCTGCGATTTTTCTACCGCCGCCTTCGTTTCTTTCCGAGCGGCCTTGATCTTGTCCTCAAGTTCCGCCATCTTACTTTCAAGATCCTTCCGGGCCTTGGGGTCGGCTTGTCGGCCCTGTTTCTCCAGGGTCTGTGCCTGTCCTTTTAACCCAATCAGTTTACCTTGCATATCTTTAAGCTGTTCCCAAAGATCAATTGCGATCTGGGCTTCCGGCGCTCGCCCTGTTGTTACTTCTTCAGTCGGTTTTACCGGACCAGCTTTTTCCCCGACAGCCGGAGCTTTAAAATTTCCCTCGATCGCTTGTACAACTACTTCGCTCCCTAACCCCAACGCGAAACTTGTCATACTAAAAAACTCGAGGTCTCGGGCGAGTTTCTTTGCATGTTCTTCGGAGGTTGAGGGCGGCATCGCTACTGGTGTTTCCGGAGCGCCCTCCATGTCCTTGAGTTTTTGTTGCGCCATTTTGATGGCATCGTGATAGGACAAGCCATCTTGGCGCATCTTCCCGGCGAGTTCATCCATATATAAGCTCATTTCGTCGCCATACGGACTGTCAACCGGTACGGTATTCTTGAAGAATTCTCTCAGGTTCTGAAGGGACGTTGTGAGCTCCGCCTCTGTGGGTGGCAATACGCTCGCAACAATGTTTGTTCCGGTATCCAGAGCAGCGCCGGGGACGCCGGCAACAGCAAGGGCTGCCCCCACACCGGACGTCTTCCCCGTTTCCGTTACGACCGGTGCGGCTGCAACCGGCCCCGCGACCGCTGGTTGTACAATAGGGCTTTCTGGCTCTGCGGAAACCGGAGCTGTAGGCTCAGCCACTTGGGGCTTCACGATCACTCCGGCTTCTGTTGCCAAGCGCTCTATTTCAACACGAAACGCGGGACCGACACGGACATCGCCGGAGGCAATCCTGTCCTCCAGTGCGGCCTTGTTCGACCACGCGCTGTTCCACGGTCTATCCCTGTTAAAGAAAAGGGGCCGTTTGGATTTCGGGAAAGCAGAGTCTTTTCCATCCCGGATCGCCTTCAGAATAACTTCGCGATATTCATTGATCGCTTCATTTTTAGCCATGAACTCCGGAGATACGGGATCCAGTTTTGCGCGTTCTTCAAGCAACCGTCTAAATCCCAATATCTTCAAACCCGCAAGACGTTGATCCATTGCAGTCAGGGCTGCGTTCTGCTTACGGATTGCCTCCGGAATCGCGCCCATTTCGGCTTGGAAAGTTTCCTTATTCTTTTGAGCGGCAATCATGTCACCAATCCGGCGATTGAGCTCTTCCGTATCCTCCTGACTTCGCAGGATCTTTGAAAGACCAGCTCGTATAGAATCCGAACCATCGCGAGAAAGCCGGCGGAAACCGAGAACGATATCTTCTCGAGTATCACCGTTTACAACACCGCCCTGGATTTGTTCATAAGCCGCTTGCCAAGCATCGCGCCGACCCGATTTTTTAAGAAAATCAAGCAGGTTTCTTTGGGAACCGGCGAAAGTTTTTTGGGCCGCCCGAAGATCGTACTCCACAGCAGGAACACTTCGGGTCACAGGTTGCTCAGCCAAAGGAATTTCGGCAGGCTTCGCTTGAGTGACCGCTTGGAGACTGGCGACTTTGTTCACGATCTGATTGATCGCAAGATTGTATTCCTGGAGAGTCTTCATCTCTCCGGAAAGAACCTTTGCTTCCAGTTCTTCAGCCCGTTCTGCCGCCTGTTGACGAATCACCGGATCTTCAATCTCGGGCAATTGTTCATCGATAAAAAATCCGATTTCCTCTCGCATTTTCACCTGATCACTCATCTCAACAGTTGTGATGGAAGCTTCAGGAGTCCTCGTGAGCACGGCAGGTTGTTTTCCAACAGCCTGATCCACCGCAAAAATTCCAAGAGGCAAAGAAGAGCCTGCCATCGCAACCAAAACGGGTCTCTTTTCAAAAATATCGGTTTTCGGTCCTGGAGCTTTTTCAGAAGGTAGCGGCATGGCAGGAGTTTTTACTGGCACCTCCGGCGTCACAGCCGGCTTCACCGGTGCGTTCGTTGGTGCTATGACTTTCCCCGGCACTACATTGGTCACCTCAATCGGCGTTGTTGCAGACGGCACCACGTTCGTCTTCACACCAGGCACCATTTCACGATTCGTCGGAATCACCGGCGTAACAGCGGGCACCTTAAGAGGTTCGACAAACGGTGCCTTGAATGGCGGTACAGCTTCAGGTGCTGTTTGGACAGGAGTGATTTGTTTATAAGAAGGTTGTGGCTGAAAAGACGGCCAATATCGGTCTGTAATGTACGAACGTCTAGCATTAATATCCTTAAAAACTTGCCGGGTTGCCTCATTGGCCGGCGAAACTCCATGCCCCATTGCTGACGCGGGTGAAAAAAATTCCAGGACACCTGCCCCGAAATTCATAAGACCCGCAGAAACCGCTGCTAATTTCTGGCTAATCATAGATGCATTAGTAGAGACTGGCATGATTGGTTTTTCTTTTAAAAGAGGCACTTCAGGAGCTATTGTCGGAACCGCCGGCTCCATCGGCGCGTTCGTTGGTGCTATGACCTTTCCCGGCACCACATTGGTCACCGAAATCGGCGTTGTTGCGGACGGTACCACATTCGTCTTCACAACAGGCATCTTGAGCGGCTCGTCAAACGGTGCCTTGAGCGGCGGTACAGCTTCAGGTGTTGTTTGGATAGGAGTGATTTGCTTATAAGAAGGTTGTGGCTGAAAAGTCGGCCAATATCTGTCTGTAATGTACGGACGTCTAGCATTAATATCCTTAAAAACTTGCCGGGTTGCCGCATTGGCTGGGGAAATTCTCGGTTCGCCTCCCCCTTTAGCAAGCTGAAAGATACCAGGCATAGCGGCCGGCCCGCCCATTCCAGCCATCACCACTTCGTTAGGAACCCGATTGGAATCAAGGCTATTCGCCATTGTTTTCCCAAATGATTGCCAGGTTTTCTGCGACACACCGATTGTCGCCACCGGCATCGTCTTGGGAATAAACTTCAATACACTGGCAAGCAATCCTTTTTCCTGGACTTTCGGAGCTTCTGACACACTTACCGGCAAAACTTTCGCCGCGACCTCCAGCGGTTCCTGGGACGACAATTTTATCTGCGCTTGAGCCGCGGCTAAAAACTTTGCTTTTTCCACGCTAGGCTCTGGCCAACGCTGATCCGCCTCCTGTCGTACTTTCTTTGCAATCTCGGCGAAACGAATAATATTCCCTATCTCCATGAAAGCATTCTCTAGTTCATGGGGTTTGAATGTAATAACCGGCTGTTTTGCAAGATCCTGGAGCTTCTTAAGCTTGGGCTCCAAGATCTGTTTGGCATTCCGGCCTTCCGGCCCTTCTTCCGCAACGGAAGCTATCTGCCGGGCAATTTCGGCATTCCGAAGGCTTAAGTTGAAACGGAAATTCTCGTTATCACGCCCTTCCCGAGGAAGATGGCTAAAAGCGCCACTTTTAATCTTCGCAAGCTGTGCTTCCGCCTCTTGGGTATCCAAATTCTTGGCGCGATACCGGCCTAAGGCATCTTCGCTCTCCATAACGAATCGAACGTCCGCCATTCCGAGCCCACGAGCGCCATACTCCACCATTTCCGTACGGATCCCGACAGCATGCAGGAATTGACTCTCCGCATGATAAATGCTGTCAGAAATAGAGACCCCGAGAGCTGACTCTGTAGAGTCAACAAGTGCCGAGCCCCAGTGCATCGCTCCACCGAACGGGATGATACTTTCCCCTTTCCCAAGTTCAACTGCTGAAGCAAGCTGCCAAAAGCCGTGAAATTCCGTTCCGGTCACATAGCTTATACCTCTATCAATCGTGGCATTCCAATTCACAACACCCTGAATGGCCACTCCGACCATGATCATGCCCCGGAATTGGTTGGCACATCTTTTCCAAAAATACGGGTCTGTCAGCATCGTCTTCCAGGCACGCCTTATGATCACAAGCTGATCGCGGCCTGTGAACTGCGGAATAGGAGCAGACTCCGGAGTAGGACCTACGCCTTCATCTGTCAATATCCCTTCCAGAGTCTTTAACAGACTCTTCATGGACAGGTCCTGTCCTTTAATCTGGGTCCTGATAACAGCCGATAATTTCCTGAGATCATCGTAAGCTTCCGCCAGCCTCGCTAATGCCTCGCGCCGGCTAGCCTGATCTTTTGTCTGCAGATATTTTCCGACAAGTGCGCTAACGGCTTGTGAAACAACTGGAAAATCCAGCGGGCCATAACGACCGACGGGCACTTCTTTTTCGCCTGTCTTTTTCATCTGATCCGCAACGTTCCCTTCGATCCACGAGATTGTGGACTGATGAAGAACGCCGCTCCGCTTTGCCTCGGCAGCTAAACGAAGGTCTCTCTGCATATTCAAATATCCCGGAAGAACACGCGGAATCGTGATAAAAAGCACCATGATCGAAGTATGGAAAACCCCCATCACGCCGATACTCCGGACAAATTCCTTTACAACAGCTGACACTGTAAACCCAAAAACAGCTGTGAGCGCGGGACCGATAAGCGGTATGTGTGTGATTAAAGACGGCAGGCGAGTCACAAACGGCATGACAAAATCCGCGACATTCACACCCGTAATAAGGAAGAGGGCCCCACAAACGGCGAGTAAGATCCCACTGCTCACCGCGGCTTTTTTCCAATCGCCTGACATCTTTTTCACGATAAAAAACACAAGGATGGCAACCCCCAAAATGAGGAGTGCGGGCCCAAACCCTCCGGCCAGCAGACTCCCAATCGTCACTTTTGCAAGAGCCCCGGGAACCAGCGGAGCCAGAATTCCTCCGGCATATTTACCGATAATAGCAAGCGAGATGCGGTTATTCAGGACCTCGACAAATCCCCCGGGGATGTAATAGTACCCCGTGGAAATAACCCGGGCAGACACTCGCACGGCCTTGGAAGGGTGTGTAAGCAAACGCTCATAGAACAACGATATTGCCTTTTTGAAATCCTGCCAGCTGTTGACCTTTTCCTTAAGAGCGGCGCTAACAGTCTGTGGTCCCTTGTCCGAAGAGCTGAAAAGCTCCAAGGCATTTTCCGAGAAAACTTTTGCAAATTCGGGAACCGACATAAAGGAATGATTACGATGAAAAAGCAGCTCGGCCAAGCGAACACGGAACGGTCCCCACAACCACGGTTCCAGGTCCTGCAACGGCAGGATTAAACCCACCCTGAGCGGAAAAACGAGCAGCATAATATGAGCTACTTTTATAAAATAAAGCACCCAAGCGCCGATGCCTCCCCCCCTCGCGGCAGTCTGTTTCAGGGCCTCGACCCGAGCCTTGGTCTTTGCCGTTTCTTCCACGGCCATTTCAAATATCCGTTTAATATGTCCCTTGATACCATGCGCATAGCGGCCATGTTCTATCTGCTTGTGGAGCTGACGGCTCTTTGCGGCCATTCGATCTTGAAGTGCCAGCCATTGTGAAAACGTCAAACTATCCAACCATTGCTCGAACGACATCACGCTCCCAGGTTGGATCTCCTGATGCAACATCTTGAGAAGATTTAAGAACTCCGAACGGGAAAGTCGGCCACGCATCCTTAACCGTTCAGCGATCTCTTGCGCTGCGGGAGCCTTGCTCCACTGCTGTGCTGGAAGATCGTTTTCCATTTTTTGATATTCGACATGCTGAATGGAATTAACGCCGAAGAATGCTTTTGCTTTTTCGACAACTCCTTTGGCCCCTTCGAATCCTTCACGAACTCTGACGGGAGATCCGTCTTGGGAGTGTTTTTGGGCCAATGCAGAAACCCAACCCAGCATACCTTTGACAGTCGCAGTCGGTTTAGCGGTCGGTTCCGGTTGTGTGGTAGCACTTTTTGCCAATTCCATTTGGCGTTGCCGCGCCGCAATTTCTTCTCCTAATTTCTTGATTCCAACTTCCAGAAAATGACGGACAAACGCCTCTTTACCGTCAGCACTAGCATCCCTATCCCATTTCAACGCCGCAGCTTCTTCAATCTTTCGTTTCCGATCGGATTCCTGTAGGAATGAAAGATTGAGTCCATTGCCCCAAGAAGGCCCCGCAGAAAGCATATGAACGACGTTCGCCTCTCCTAGCGAAATGGGATTGTACTGCGAATTGATATAAGCAGTTCGGGCCGCGGCCAGCACATTCATGCCAGGAGCCAGATCAATAGCTGCGGCCTGATGAAGAAAATCCTCGCCATGGGATTGGGACTTTGACAATTCGTTGAGTCGCGCCAAGAGCTGCTCTTTCGGTGTTCCAATTGGCTTGGCAGATTCAGTTGCCTTAAGAGCTTCAGCGGCAGACTTGGCGGCTTTGACCGTAAGCGTTTGGTCGAGCAGTAGACCGACATTCGCACCAATAGGCGCTCCCTTATCAAACGCCTTTTGCTGGAGTTCTTGAAGGCGTTCCCCCATCATTCGTTCAATAACTTCGTTCCTGAACGTGATAGTCACTTCGCTGATTTTGAGACCTTTGTTCTCACCTATATTTGTTTTTGCAAAATATTTTTCGTTAAGCCCGCTAATAAAAGCTATTTTCGCCGGAACTCCACTGATCTTATCCGCGCTGGATCTCTGGAGTAAGCGAACGATCATTTTCCGCGTCAAATATTCTTGATGGCCCTGCGCTTTCAGCTCTTGCCAGGCCTTCTCCAATTTATTAAACTTATTCGCAAAACCAATGCTTGAAAGTAACCGCTCCCATTCGTCCGCAGTCAGTTCATCCGACTTACTGATGTCAAACCCATCAGGCGCTCCGGTTACCCGCAAGAATGCATTCAGTGCCTTTAAATTGTCGTCATAACGCCGCTTGGCAACGGTCTGCTGGGCTTTTTCAATCTCATCTCCAAAAGGAACACCTTCTTCTTGCGTTGTGGGTTTTGCGACTGGAGTCACTTTCGGCGCGATCACACCCGAAGTGATCTCGATCGCGCCGAGTCTCTCCTTACCAGTCGCACGAAGTGGCGCTTGAGCCACTATTTGGGTCGCCAATTTCGTGGGGAGATAGAGATCGCCAACTTTAGCAAAAATATAGCGTATGCCGTTCGGCATGTCCCAGGTAGTGCGCCCGCCGCGAACTCCCGTAATCGTCACTTCACCGCGGGAACCGACGCTATCCATCCTGATAACAACAGGAATGTTTCCTTTAGCATCTCTGGCCGCGAGATCCCAAAGCCTTCTTTGAGGATCAAACTGAGCTTCCTCCAATCCAGCCAAAGCGGCTTCGCCAAAATCAATCCCGGCCTGCGTCGGAAGTTTCCGAAGTTCGCTTCGAAGTCCCGCAACAGTCTCCGCAGGAGTCTTTCCGGGATTGAGAAAAATGCTTTCCAGCCCCGCCCAACGGACTTCCACCCTAGCAACATTTAAATCCTGCGGAATAGATGCTACATCTTGAACCGATGGAATTTCTTTCTTGGCAGACAACTGAAACCGCGGGTCGTTGAGGACTCCGGTCTTGGGCTGTAAAAATGCTTCTGTAAGGACTTTCTCAATCGGAAGCGGGGTCTCACGGAGTGCAGCGTCATAAAGCGCACTTTCCTTCTTCTTGTCGATGGTCTTGGTAATGCGTGGGGCAACTACTATATAAGAGATGTCCTGCTCGCGAAGGTACTTCTCGATACCTGGCGTGTGAAAACCACCTGTAATGATGGCAGACATCTTCTCCCCTGTAGCAAATATTTTCTCAACCGCTCGCTCGACCAGTACCTGGTCGCGTTCCAGAGCGGCTTTATAAAAGCGCTCCACACGCGGCAGATCCTGGTCGAGTGTCTTCACTTGGGACGGCAATCCGTAGGTGAAGTGGTATTTCGACATGAGCGGGTTGAGAAAATTTGAGAACGTTTCAGCCTTGAACTCATCCTGATAAGTGTAATAGAACTCAGCATCTTGCTTGGTCAGCGTAAAATCGAACATCTTGCAGTAGATGTCATAGATACGAAGGATGTGGTCGAGCTTCACCTGCTCAGGGGTGGTAAAGAGCTTGTTCTTGACGGTCCTTTCAAGGAATTCAATCTCGTCAAAGATCGAAACATCGATCGCATCATAGAGTTTCATATATCGAATGTAAGCGATGACATTGGAATATTTCGCGGTCAGGTCTTCCCCTCCACTCTGAACCACACTCACACCCTGGATCTCGTCCTGGAGGTATCCATAATAGGCGGCGCGTTTCATCTTCTTCATGCGAAAATGGACGGTGTTGGTGAGAAAACGGGAAAGCTTTTCACGCGAGAGGACGCGCTTGAGATCATTGATCAGTTCGTCGGTTTCTTTTTCGGCCTTGTCGAAATCGACTTTCTTTTCGAGATCCACCAACTGGATCAGGGAATGCATCCCCGGATATTCATCAAGGGCAATATTGTGTTTACGGCCGAGCTCCACAAGATAACGGACATAAGAGGTCAACTCAGGTCCGCCTTCCTGAAATGCGGCACGACGGCGGATTAGTTCGCGCATCTCTTCGGGAAACACAAAACGGCTGATGCCTTCAAGAACCTTATTCAGCCCGGCGAGGATCTTTTCGTCGCGGGCTTTGAATTGGAGCGCGTCCACGTAGGCCTTGCGGTTCTCTTCGTAAAGCTCCTTGTCTTCCACGCCATAAAGTGTCATCGCGGGCTTTTCGACAATGGCCAGATATTCCGGGCCAGTGAGGCGCCCTTCCCTCAGGAAATAATCCGCAACGTTCCGGCGGGCTTCTTTGTTGGGGAAAAAAGAAAAAAGCTCGGTATAGAGTTCGCCAGAAGCGCCTTCGAGATTCACGAGGCCAAGTTGATATTTTTCCGAGAAGTAACGAAGAATATTGGCAATGTTGCGCTGGGCTTCCTCGTTGACATGCGCGTCCTGGATGTGAAGGACAATCTGTTGGCGGTTTCCCTTGAAGAAGCTCTTAATCGTTCCATAGCTGTCCGGAAGGTCGGGACGGTCGATCAGGGACAATGCGACATCGGCTTTGAAAATTTCAGCCGGGGTAAGATTTTCGGGCTTGGGCGCAGCGGCATAGGCTTTCACGCCTCCATCCCAAACGACCGACGTGAAGGTGAACACACAGACCGTCAAAAGTGCAACGGTCCTGAGCCAAGGTTTGAAATTGTGTGTTTGCCAGCTGATCATCGGATTGCCGTCCTCTCGAATCACTCTAGTAGTCACAAGCTTTTAAATCACTACAATACAAGGCTTATTCCAAAGCCCCACCACCCTCAGAAGAAATATACACAACGAAAGCTTCCCAGTCAAGCCGGGCTAAAAAAACTTTAATGATGTAACCTGTTGCCAGTCAATAAGTTATGCTGCTCTTTGGAAAAACATTAACTTTTTAAGGATTCCTTAGAATTTCTCATAGCATTCGAGAGTACAAAAAGTGACTTCGTCTTATCAAAGAATTATCAAAAGAATGGCTTTAAACGAGAGCCGAACGCGCTTTAAAAAAGCAGCATGCTGAAAAATGGCGGACCTGCATCTGCCCTGAATTTCATTTCACAAATGGTCGACAGGACTGGCTTAGTATCAAAATCAAAAAGCCTCCCAGAAAATCCTGCGGGGCCCCTTAACCAAAACTGGACCTGAGGAGAGTCGAAACTCCTGGCCTCTGCAACCTGCCTGTTGGCAGGTGCAGCGCTCTACCAGCTGCCCTGATTTACCTTAAAAAAATCTATTAGAAATCAGGACAACACTTGTTTACCTTGGAATTTTAATTAGAAACAAGTGTGAGCTACAGGCCGGAACAACAAAATTGGTGGACCTGAGGAGAGTCGAACTCCTGGCCTCTGCAATGCGAATGCAGCGCTCTACCAGCTGAGCTACAGGCCCCCCAAGACATCTCGGGCGGAAAAATCCGAAACAACAGGGCGGTATTATACACAATCTTCGATGATTGTCTTCAAAACATTAAAGGCTTTTTGCTGATCTTGCTCGTTAAAGATTTCATGAAAAAAACCGTTGAAAAAAGTCCGTTCCTTACAGGGAGACACCAAGCGTTCAAAAAAGCGGCGCGAAGCCGCCGGGTCGACGATACGTTCTTTCCCCGGGACAAGTACGTGAACCGGAAAAGGGACCGAGAGAATGTGTTGTTTCCGCAGAGTTTCCGTACACCGCGCGATCTCTCCGACCAAATGGGCGGAGATACGCCGAAGAATCAGCGGATCCTTTCGATGGGACGCAACCTCGACCGGATCGTGGCTCAGGGTCCTTGAGCGCACGGGATTCCGGTAAATAAAGCCCGGAGCAAAAACCTGGATCAGACGGTTCAGAGGGCAAATAATCCACGAAAATCTAAGGCCCAGGAACGGCGCGGAGAGAATCAGAAGCTTCACTGGTTCCGGATTTTTCATGGCCCAAAGCACGGCCACAAGACCTCCCAGGCTGTGCCCGAACAGGATGAACTTTCGGAAAATCGAATGTTTCTTTCGAAGGTGTTCGACGAAGGCCGTTACATCCCCGAGATAATCGTCAAAGGAGCCGACATGGCCGCGTGTGCCTTCCGACTGCCCCATTCCTCGGAAATCCATTACCGCAAACTGCGCGGGGAGACACCCCATTCTGTCTGGAAACTTTTCATAACGTCCGGAATGCTCTCCGTAACCATGAAGCATGATCACCACATGCCGTGCCCCTGATACCGGATAAAAACGGTAGAAAATCTTCGTTCCGTCCCAGCTTTTAAAATGATCCTGGATCCACCCTGTTAAAGGCTTGACCGTTCCATGTACTGAATCGACGCTGGAACTATGGGATAACATTGTTTTGATTCCCTCGCATTAAATTTTTTTGAGACACTAACAGAATCAGTGTGAAGGGTCATAGCAAATTAACCCCCATAATGATCATGTCAACGAACGTTGTCGTTTCTTCCACTCGTGGTCAGTTTTGCGGTAAAGCTCATCTATCGCCTTTTGGTACTCGTTCGTTACAACACGGCGCCTGATCTTCAAAGTCGGCGTCATTTCGCCGGCGGACAAGGTGAATTCATGCGGCAGGAGGATAAAAGCTCTCACGGTCTCAAAACCCGCCAAACCATCCATGCATTTTTCAAGCTGCTCCCGAACCCAAGTTTGAACTGCAGAATGTTCCAGAAGTTTCTCATAGGAGAGATCGCCCATGCGATGCTGCTCGGCATAATGGAGGACTTCTTGTTTATGGGGAACGAGCAGCGCGCAGAGATAGGGGCGCTTGTCTCCGAGCACGATGGCCTGAAGGAAGAAAGAATCAGCAAGAATGCGATTTTCAATATTCTGCGGCGAAACGTTCTTCCCTCCTGCGGTGACGATAATGTCTTTCTTGCGATCCGTGATATGGAGAAAACCCTCGCCATCAAAGTGACCTATGTCCCCCGTATGAAACCAGCCGTTCTTGATACACTCTTCCGTCGCGTGAGGATTACGATAATAACCTTTCATCACACACGGCCCTTGGGTCAGTATCTCGCCATCCTCTGCGATCTTAACGCTAACCCCGGGGATGGGTTTTCCTACGGTCCCGAACCTGAAATCATCAAGGGCATTGACGGCAATAACAGGCGATGTCTCCGTCAGACCATAGCCTTCCAGGATCATAATATCCGCAGCGTAAAAGAAACGCGCGAGGTTCTTGGAAAGCGGCGCGCCGCCGGAGATGAAAAAACGGATCCTGCCGCCCATAGCCTGTTTGATCTTGTCAAAGACGATTCTTTTGGCAATCCAGTTATAAAAGCCAAACCAGATCGGAACACGGTGCTCACGTATCTTCATCTGCGCAATTCTTGTCCCGATACGAACCGCCCAGTCAAAAAGCCGCTGCTTCCAGATGGGTGCTCTTTGGGCTTGTTCCAAAATTCGCACGTAGATTTTTTCGTAGAACCTCGGAACCGCAACCACGATGGTCGGACGGACTTTGCGGATGTCCTCTGCAACGGTCATGAAATTTTCGGCATACGCGATTGAAACTCCATAAGCAGCTTGATAGTAATAGCCCGCCAAACGTTCAAAGACATGGCTAAGTGGAAGGAACGACAGGACGGAATCTCGGTCATCAATCTGGATGCGTTGGAAGGAACCTTGATAATTAGCGATAAAATTCCGGTGCGTCAGCATCACTCCTTTAGGTGCGCCAGTCGTCCCCGAAGTATAAATAATAGTCGCGAGATCGTCCGGCCCGACGTTTCTAACGCATTGCTCATAGAGATCACCGTGATTCAGATCATGGCAGCGCCCCATTTTCCGGAATGTTCTTAAAGTCGAAACATCTTTCAGATCCCCCGGAGTAAAAAGAATAATGCCCGCTGGGAGAAACTTTGATTTAAATCCCTCAATCTTGCGGTACTGTTCCTCTGAGGAAACGAAGAGCGCCTTGAGATCGGCGTGATTAATAATATAGCGAATGTCCTCCAGAGATGCGGTGGGATAGACTGGCACGCTCACAGCACCAAGACTCAAGATTCCGAGATCGGCGAACGTCCATTCAGGACCATTCTCGGAGAGTATCCCGACGTGATCGCCTTTACGGATACCGAGCAAATGAAGCGCCAGCGCGGTTTCGCGGACGATTTTCATCCAATCCCGCCAGCTGTAAAAACCTGTGTATTCACCACGGATTTTATAGAAAAGAGCTTTCTTGGATCCGAAGAAACGAGCGCGGTTCCGAAAGACCTGGACCAGATTGCCATTTTCTTCGACGCAATCGGGAGGAAATCCGGAACGCTTCTTGGCCATAGGCCTTTTCTCAGGAAGTGACGGTCTTTACTTTTTCGGCGGGCTTGGAGGCCGTCTCGGCAGGCACTTCTTTAAGATTTTCGATCGCTTGGGCATTACGCCGGGTTTCTTCGTGAATAATGCGTAACTTTTCTTGCGCCAAAAGGGCATTCTTCGCGGAAGCTTTTTGACCACCCGTTTGTTTCTGGGAAGCTTCCAGTGTATCCAGAATCTTCTGGTGGATACGTGCCTGTTCCTGAACGCGCTGAAACTGCGCGGAACGCCTGCTTTGCACACTCTTGATTTTCTTACTCAGCTCGAATATCTTCTGAATTTCCTGACGAATCTGGGGCACCGAAGCCCGCGGAGGCGGAGGCACATATCCCGGTTTCATGGGCACGGTGGCTGCGATCCGCGCAGAAGACTTCCTAGCAAGAGTTTGTGAAGCAACGGCCTCCACACCAGCCACATTTTTTGTCTTTTCTGTCACAAGTTTTTTGTCGGTTTTGCGTCCGAAGAATTTAACGATCTTGTCTCCGAGGGTCTGGGGAGTTGCCACCAAGGATAAAGATTTTTGCTTCTCGGATCCTTTGGAGGACGAAGAGGATTGCTTGGGATCGACAGAACTTTGGGGAGCCGAAACTCCGAGTTGGAGCAGGAACAGCAATGCGAACCCTAAACTTAGCTTACGCATAACGCCCTTTCTTTGTTTACAAAAATTCCGGATCCGTTTATCGCTGCCGCGAGAGTGTCATTATAGCTTAAAACGTTATCGAAAAAATCTGTTTTTTCTTAAGGGTTGCTTCGGACTTATTTCTGTTCAAAGATCAGCGTACCACCCTGGCCACCCCCCACGCACAGCCCAGCAATCCCCAGCGAGATACCCCTCCTTTTCATTTCGTGAAGCAAGGTCACAACCATTCTTACCCCCGTCGCTCCAACCGGATGCCCCAAGGCAATCGCACCTCCGTTCGCATTGACAATTTCGTTATCGATTGCGAGCGACCTTACCACTGCAAGGCACTGCGCCGCAAAAGCCTCATTAATCTCCGCCAGTTTGATATCCTCCAGAGCAAGTTTTGCTTTTTGAAGTGCCTTCCGGGTCGAATCCACCGGACCGATCCCCATACGACGAGGATCCACCCCGCTAAAAGCCCAACTCCGAAGCGTCGCAAGGACCGGTATGCCAAGTTCTTCGGCCTTGCCACGATGGGTCACAAGTACTACAGCAGCACCATCTGAAATAGGGCATGAGTTTCCAGCCGTCACAGTCCCCTGTTCTTTAAAAAGGGGTGGACAGTCCTGAAGCTCCTGGAGGGTCAATGCCGAATTGGGGCTTTCATCATCGACGAAGATCTTCGGGGTTTTATCCTTCTTAGACCTTGGCGGAAAGATCACCGGTAGGATTTCGGCTTTAAACTTTCCGGACCGTACTGCCTGAGAAGCTCTTTGATGGGATTCGAACGCAAATTCGTCTTGTTCTGATCGACTGATCTTGAACTCTTCGGCCAGAATCTCAGCAGTCTCTCCCATCATCATCCCAGACACAGGATCCCGGAGTCCTTCCCATAGAGAGTCAATCATCTTGGAATCACGAAGTCTTTTCCCGAATCGGAGATCTCGATTCACGAAAGGTACCGAGGACATGACCTCGACCCCACCCGCCGCCACAACATCAGCATCACCCGCCAGAATCATCTGGGCCGCGCTCACAATAGCCTGCATTCCTGAAGCGCAGTTCCGGTTAACGGTAAAGGCTGGAACCGACTGCGGAATACCTGCCATTAAAGCAATGACACGAGCCACGTTATGGGCATCGGATTGCTGCCCCACACAGCCAAAGATAACTTCGTCCACGGCTCTTGGATCGAGATGCGTACGCTCCAAAAGACCTCGAAGGATAACCTCCCCGAGCTTTTGATTCGTAAGATCCCTGAGAGCACCGCCCAATTTTGCCTGAGCTGTTCGGACTGCACCCGCGATAACAATCTCTTTCATTCGGAAATTCTCCGTTAGGATTACAAAGTTCTCAGGATTTTATTTTAGCAGAAGCTGGCGTATATCCGCCAGTTGTTCACGAGTCTTCTTCATGCCTTCATCAATAAATTTGTGCACAGAAAAAAATTCGATCCAGTGGGCGTCGGGAACAGCAGCGTGGATAAAAATGTCGGCTTCGCTTCCTTCCATACGCGCAATTTCGAATTCAGTGAACATGATAGAGCTCATCATGACGTTAAAGATGTTGGACGTGTAGCGCCGCTGAACGCGATCCAAGGTCTTCATCACCATCCGTTGCCAATAGCCCCGCTGCTGGAACCCCTGGTGAAAGGCCTTACGCCGCAGTTCATTGCGCTCGATTAGATCTTTGGGAGCCGGCAGAACATTGACCGCAATGATTTTGCGAACGCCCATGTTTGAAAGAATCTTTACCGGCAGCGGATCCACGATCCCGCCATCAATCAAATAACTTCCCTTGTAGGGGTAAGGACGCAGAAAACCCGGGATCGAAATTGACGCGCGAACCGCGTTCAGCACGCTCCCAGAGTCCAACACCACTTCTTCCGAGGTTAAAAGGTCCGTGGCCACCACCTTGACCGGGATCTTGAGATTCAAGAACGTCATATCTTTCAAATACGCAAACAGGAACTGAGTGACTTGATTCCCCTTAAAAAATCCGCGATGGATTGCAGAAATGTCCCGAAAACCCAGCAGTTTGAAGAACGCGTTCTTCTTGTCCAAGGATTTGGCGATCTTCTCTATCTCATGCGAATCATAACCTGCAGCCCAAAGTATACCGATAAGAGCTCCGATACTGGAACCTGCAAGAACGTCCACAGGGATATTCTCCTGTTCTAGGATCCGAAGCACCCCAATGTGTGAAAGACCATACGCAGCACCACTGCCCAGAACTAACCCCACCAGCCGTTCCGACCATTCCTTGGCCAGAAAGGTCATGGTTTTTTCGTATTGATAACGTTGGCATTGAAGCGATGGGAGCGTGGAAAAAAGCTGTATCTCCGCGGCTGCGCCCAGACCGTGCACGGAAAAAACCTTTCCCTCCTGGGATGGCATGATGATCTTGATCTCGTTCCTGCTAAACCCAAAATCCTGGCAGAGTTCTGCCACTTTTTTTGAAGCAAATGTGAAGACGTCTGTTCTTTTTTCCGCCCAAAGATAAACGCGATCCGAGTAATTGAGGGCCTTGACGACGACTGGGGTGATGCGATCCGGGAGGCAGAGTACGAGGTAGTCATAATGGTAGGTCAAATAGGTCAGAAGCGTCGTGAATTTTTTTTCATCCTCGTCCAAAGCTGTATTCACCGTAAAGGGAAGGAGATCGAAGCTGGTTTCATGAGACAGGATAGATTTTCGGATCAATGAGTCATTAGACGGATCCATTGTTTTAAGATCGAACCCGAAAAGATCCCCCCGACGGAACTCGGCCGGGAGAAGATTCTTTAATTTTCCCGAGAGGTCCAGAAGCAACACCCTGCTCTGGGTTTCATGCCGTAAGGTCCGAATGAAATCCACAAGGAAGCACGCCATTTCCGTGGTGGGAGCCGCAAAATAAAAGGCCGCGATGCGAACCTCCCGTCTGTGGTGACTGTAACCCAAATCTTCGCGGGTCAGATGTCGCCCGAGAGAGCGGCTTAGATGAAGCGCCAGTGCCGGAATTTCGTGAAGAAGTTGTTGAAAACTTTCAGCGCTGATCTTGAGCGCCACAGCATCGGTTTTGGCTTCCACTGACGCGCTATGCACACTGCCAGTTAAAAGAGAGGTCTCGCCGAAATGCTCTCCGCGATAGAAAAAAAGAAGTGTGGCTTCCTTTTCCGGACCGCGCGCGCGGGTGAAAAGACGGAAACGTCCTGAAACAATGATATAGAAGGCGTCTGGAACCGTTCCCTCTTCGTAAACAATGTCGCCACGCTTAAAACCCACCAATCGGGAATGTTGCTCAATCAGGGCCTGTTCTGCCGGCATTAGGGACGAAAAAAGAGAGAGCGGTTCCGTTAAATATCCTTCTTTCACCTGAGGCTTGATTTTTTTTCCAAAAGAGAAAAAATCCATCACACAAGGGTTATCGGCAGAAAATACTATTCACCTTATAGCGTCGAGGAACGCCGGAGGGTACACTCTCGAACTGAAGAATCCCAAAACTACAGAATATCCAAACACAAAAAAAACCGACAATGACGGACAAGTAGAAAAGAAATTGAAACAAAACGCCTTCAAGGGTCTTACTCTACCACTCCTCAGCGTTTTCCGGATCCGCGTAATCACTGATTTTAGTCTCAAGCCAGTGATTGTATGCATAATCCAGGACACGGAATTTATCGACCGGATCTATGTTCAGCAATCGAACTCCCTGGTCATAACCCTGATTCTCTCCCTCGGAAGACTTCGACCACATGACCAACCCAGAGCTAAAAATAGGTTTTGGATCATCCGGAATCGTAATTTCCAAATTCAATGGAGTCCCTGCCTGAAGCGACTTGTCTGAATTGATCTTCAGACCTTCGCAACAAAGGTCTCTGCTCAACCCGATCCCTCTCACAGATGTCGACTCAGTTCCAGTAAATTTCACGCTCATATACGCGTCGAAACGCTTGAACCTGCGCTTATTTCTTTCCATTGTTCCCCCCTACTTTTTTACATCCGCCAAGGCCGAAAAAAATCATTTTCTACTGGCTAAATGTTAGCCTTTCTCATGCGTTTAATAAATCAAAAACACCATCAGCTAGTCGAACGATAACATATGGATTTGGATTTTACAAGGAAACAAGACGATTTTTTTTGACGAAAAACCGCTCTCTTTGAATCTTTGCTATTCATAAAAATGACCGAGCTGAGAAAAAGGGAGTGAAATCGCATAACTTATTATAAATGAAAGTGTTATCGAAAATTAACAAACTGAATCGGCAAAGTCAGAGGTGCGGTCCGCAGGTGCTGGATCACGGAGTGAAGATCATCTTTGCTCTTGGAGGAGACCCGAATCTCGTCGCCCTGAATGGCAGCCTGAACCTTCACAGAAAGATTTTTGATGATCTTCACGATCTCCTTGGCTTTCTCCTGGGGAATTCCCTGCGTAAGAATCACTTCCTGCCGAAGACAGCTGTCAAAGGCCTTTTCGGGGGTTTTAAAATCAAGAGCCTTTTGAGAAATTTTCCGGCTGGCCATTCTCATTTTGAGAATATCTTGAAGATTTCGTAATTTCATGTCATCGTCCGCAATAAGATGAATTTTTTTCTCTTTCATATCCTTGAGAAATTCTACAGAGCTCTTACTTCCCTTGAAATCAAAACGGGTCTGGAGTTCTTTCTTTGTCTGATTGACAGCGTTGTCGACTTCCTGGAGATCGATTTGAGAAACGATATCGAAAGAGGATAGTTGAGCCATCGGTCGGAAAACCAGCTAGGATCTCTCTGAGGGTGAAGTGATGAAAGCTCTCAAACGCTTCCGGGAGAGCTCGTCCAGATCTAAAAATTCAAGACCTGTGTCAAAATTCTTTTTGGCAGATTTTCGATCCTGGATCGGGATCACCCACACACTACGCCCTATGCACCGGACAGGAGGCTCGCCGTCCTTAAGTTCCAGGCTGATCTTACAACGATCGAACCGCTCCAAAGGCTCCGAAAGCATGACCGAAACACCCCCCAGCCCGACATCTTCAGTACTTGCGGTAAAGGCCTTCTGCTTGCCCACCAACTGGATTGCCACCTCACAAGTCAGATGGAGTCTTGGAAATTTTCGTTTATTAAAACCATCCCAGAGAGAGTTCATGATCGGTTCGATTTTACAAAAGCGTCCTGAAAGGGGCGCGCAATTTCTTTAGCGCGGAATTTCATAAGTTGAGCCTGAGCTTCGGCCTCGGTACGAAATCCTCCGAGGAGAACCAGATAAAAAAGTCGCCCGCTAGGTCTTGTATTCTCCTTAACAAAAGCATGAAGACCCGCACGCTGAAATGTGTTCACAATCTGATCCGCATCCTGCCGGGTCGGATAGGTCACGACCTGGATTACATAGGATCCATTCGCCGAAGTCTCAGCCGTTGCGATTCCCGCGGGAGCACGCCCTATTTTAGGTCCGGCAGTAGCCGAAGTCATAGCCGCGGAATGTTCAATCGCAGACCTTCCAGGAATGGCCGCAGTTACAACAGGCGAGGTTTTCACCGGAATTGACTCACCGGGGATCTTATAACGAGCGCGCATCGCTTCTTCCCGTTGAGAATTAAGTGCGTTTACTCCCCAAAAGAGAAGGAAAACGACAAGGATGGCAGTGCCCCAATAAAAAACACGACGGACGGCCACCTGTTTAGGATCTAAAAAAAATTTGGCGATCTCACCCGTTTTTTTAGGAAATCCTTTTAACAGATCCAGAAACGCGGCCAGTTTATTTTCTTGGGGACGATTGCAACGAAACCGGGTGTAAGGATCCGAACCCAATGATTCTGAAGCAGAAGAAACGGATTTCTTTTCAAAATCGTGAAGCGGAACATAGCGTGATGCGTGATCGGCCGACTTTTGTTCCGGAGAGACCTGACGCGGGGAAAGCTCCGGCCCGGCCAGTGCTCCCCTTTGCACGCTAAAAAGATCGGAAGTCGTATCTTTCTCAGAGGACGACTCTTTCGGCAGCACCGGCGCCGACGCGGGTTCCTTGAAATGCTCCCGATCCCCCATCACAACATGAGAGACCTTGTCAGAAAACTCACCGTAAAGTTTTTTTTGAATCTCGGACTCCGAAAGCACCGATGAGGGCGCATCCGTATTTTTCTTCTTGCTGAAAAAACCCATACTAAGCTCTCCCCTTCATAGCATGGACATCTTCGCGAAGACACAGTGATAGTTTGATGAGTTCGATGGGCCCCAGAACGATATGCGCACGCTGGATGAAACCGTTCTTACGACAAAGATCGATCGCCCCCGACATCTTGGAGGTGGTCTTAAAAACGACCTCTTCGTAACCAACCTCGCGACAAAAATCCAGCGCACGATCAATCAACCGTTTGCCGATTTTCAGATTGCGATGTGTCGGCGCGACAAACAAACGTCGGAGCAACGCGACACGGCCGTCTTCTTTCTTGATCGCGACGGTCCCGACAACCTTGTGTGATTTATCGTCCACAGCCACAAAGAACGCCTCACCAATCCCGCCATAGGCTTTTTCAATGCATTCGACATCCTCGGTCGGATAGGCGTGCTTGGCGTCATGGAACTCGGTGTCCATAATGCTGCTGATAAGATCGACCACTGCCGCATCATCATCTTGCGTGGACCTTCGAATCGTGATCATAAAGGAATCCGTTTGGTTCCGTTAAGCTTTTTTTGTGTCGCCAGCTGGCTTCCCAGGAGTCTTACCCGCGGCAGGCTTCGCGGCAAGTGCTGGCGCTGCGGCACCCGGGGCTGCCACGGCCCCGTCAGCAGCTCCTGCTTTCGCTTCTTTGACCTTCTTCATCTTGATCTTAAGAGATTTCACCTTTGGAAGATTGTAAACTGTTTCACGGCCGCTCCATTTTCCCATCTCTTGAAGCTTCTTGACGCGTTCAAGACGCTTGAAAACATTTCGGTGTTTGGCTCCGACACTGTCAGAACGCAGGCTAGGGTGTTGAGACATAAGACACTGAACTCCTTTGTTTGTGAATTGGATCGATCCGAACAGTCGCACTGTTGGCAAAGCGTATTATACTAATGAGGAATGAAAATGGCTAGTCCCAATTCTTATCAATTTCAGAGTTCTGAAATTGGGGCAATCCTTGTCAGCCATTAAGAAAAGAATGCAAGACAAGGATAGCTGAAAAGTTCAGAAAGATCTGATTTCGAAGCTATTTGAAACACGAACTCAGTATAATCAGCGCACGATCGGCCGCACGTAGGCATCGCCTGAAACAAGCCCCTGCCCTCTTAACTGTTTAAGGAGCTGGGACGCTTCCTGACGCGATTGGAATACCGCAATACAAACCTGAAGATGCTTACCGCTTGGAATCACGAAAGAACTGTATCCCATTTTGGTGAGTTTTTGGATTTCACGATCCGCCGCAGACTGGGTGATATAGGTCACATGCTGGATTGTATACTTTCCGTCAGATTTCATGACCTTCGCCACAGGCTTAGGTGCTTCTGCGACTGCAATCGGAACTTCTTTGGGAGCAGATTTATCCATCATGGCTATCGAAGGGGTCTTCACGACAGAGGCGACGACAGTTTGAGAGGTTTCCGAAGAAAGAACCTCGGCCGGGACAGAGCGTATCACTTGACTGTCGCGCGAGGACTTCCCCTTTTCAACTCCCCAAGAAAAGGTCAACACATAGATAACGAGCAGGACAAGTGTCAAACCGATTGTCTGATCAAGACGCAATGTAACAAAGGTCTTTTCAAGAAAAGAAGTTTTCGGGATCGTCGACTCTTCAGAAAGAGTTCGGGGTAATGGCAGATCGAATAATTCCGTTTGCATGGCTAAATCCTCCGTACGTGTATTTACGGCAACTCGCATGGAAGATTTAATAAAAATTGGATGTCGAATGATGAATGAGAGGAGAGATCGTGAGATTTTTTTCCGTGAGTTCAGGATATCGAATAAAAGCCACCGGACGTTACCTTGGCTCTCATGCCATTCTTCGTCCTGTTTTCATTTTATCCCGCTTTATTTGATGAGTCTAATCCGTTTGGGCGGCCACCAGATCATGAAGGCTTTCCCCACCAGATCTTTTTTCGGGACAAATCCCCACTGACGACTATCAGCCGAATGGGCGGAATTGTCCCCCAATGCAAAATAATGGCCCTCCGGAACACGGATCACCTGGCCGGACTTGCCGAACATCCAGTCCTCAACATTGTAATAAATGTTCCTGGAAAATGGAGAATCGGTCATCGGTTTCCCATCGACAAGCAGCACTCCCTTGCGTATCTCAATGGCCTCCCCCGGAAGCCCCGCAAGCCGTTTGACAAAATCTTTTTTGCGGTCAAGCGGGTACTTGAACACGATAATATCCCCACGCACGGGTGCGCGGAAACGATAGCTCAACTTATCGACGAAGATCTTGTCTTCTTCCATGAAGGTCGGCTTCATGGAACCAGTCGGAATCTTGTACGGTCCAAAAATGAATGTGCGGATAAAAATAGCAAGTACCGCTGCGATCAGAAGCGGTTCGCCCCAGTTCTTCCATTTTTCGAAAAGCCACCGCCGAGGCTCGCCCCGGGCGAATTGCCACTCATGGACAAGTTTGGCTCTGTAAGTGTAGGCCAGCACCAGCGCCACCGGCAGGATCCAAAGATATTTTTGAATGACCTGAACAAGGCTCAATTCCATATTATTATTATTCCACCTTCAGGATGCTGATAAAGGCTTCCTGCGGAAGATCGACCTTCCCAATCTTTTTCATGCGCTTCTTCCCTTCCTTCTGTTTCTCCCAGAGTTTGCGTTTACGCGTAATGTCGCCGCCATAACATTTGGCCGTCACGTTTTTTTTGATAGCGGCAATCGAATCGCGGGCGATCACCTTTGCCCCGATTGCCGCCTGAATCACGACCTCAAACATCTGCCGAGGGATCACTTCCTTAAGCTTTTCCACGAGCGCCTTGCCACGCGGATAAGCTTTTTCTTTCCAGGTGATAATCGCAAGCGCATCGACTGGCTCCCCGTTGATGAGAATATCCATCTTCACCAGGTCTGACGGCTTATGACCGATGAATTCGTAGTTGAGCGACCCGTAGCCGGCCGTAAGAGATTTAATCTTATCATAAAAATCCATTACGACCTCGGAGAATGGAATCTCATAAGTCAGCGCTGCGCGCGTCGCGTCAAGATATTCCGTACTCTTATAGGTCCCGCGGCGATCCTGGCAAAGCTGCATGATCACTCCGAGCGAGGTAGATGGGATCATCACATGCGCACGGATATACGGCTCCTCGATAATCTCGATCTGCTGCACTGGCGGTAAATTCGTAGGATTCTCGATCTCGAGGATTTCCCCCTTAGTCGTAAGTACCTTGTAGACAACGTTCGGAGCCGTAATGATGAGCTGGAGATTGAATTCGCGTTCAAGCCGCTCCTTGATGATATCCATATGCAGAAGCCCAAGAAACCCGCAACGGTATCCGTGTCCAAGCGACGCCGATGACTCAGGTTCATAAACAAAAGAGGAATCATTAAGCCTGAGTTTCGCAAGCGCGTCCCGCAATAGAGCAAAATCATTGGCCTGGATCGGGTAAAGGCCGCAGAAGACCATGGGCTTCACGTCCTGATAACCCGGTAGCGGCTCCCTAGCTGGATCCAAGGCAAGCGTCATTGTATCCCCGATCTTTACGTCTGCAATGTCCTTGATATTTGCGTTCACATATCCGACTGCCCCGGCCCCGAGCTCTTCGACAGCTTCCGGATTCGGATTAAAAATACCGATCTGATCGACCTCGTGCTGGTTCCGGGTCTGCATCATCAGGATCTGGTCATGCGTATGAAGTTTCCCGTCAAAAATACGAAAATAGGCCACCACTCCCTGATAACTGTCGAATTTAGAATCAAAGATGAGCGCTCTCAAAGGCTTCTCGGGATCTCCTTGCGGCGGAGGGATCTTCTCGATGATGGCCGCCAGGATCTCCTCGGTACCTTCGCCGGTCTTCGCGCTGGAAAAGATGATCTCCTTTTCATTCACACCTAGAAAATCAACAATCTCTTTTTTGACCCGTTCCGGCTCCGCAGTCGGAAGGTCAATCTTCGTCACGATCGGAATAATCTTGAGATTACGCTCCATGGCCAGATAAAGATTCGTCACGGTCTGCGCCTGGATCCCCTGCCCGGCATCCACGAGTAGTAGAACACCCTCGCAAGCCGCGAGACTTTTGGAAACTTCATAAGTGAAATCAATATGGCCCGGTGTATCGATCAGATTGAGCCAATAACCTTTGTAATGGATGCGCACGGCACGAGCTTTGATCGTAATACCGCGTTCACGCTCAAGCTCCATGTCGTCCAGGATTTGATCGCGAAACTCACGTTTGGTGATGGCCCCGGTATGCAGAAGCAAGCGGTCCGCAAGCGTGGATTTACCATGATCAATATGCGCAATAATGGAGAAATTACGGATCTTGGAAGGGATCATCAGAATTTCTTAAAAATCTCCCGGAATTCCAGGATCGCTTTCATACGATCGGATTTTCCGAAAACAGCACTTCCCGCAACCAAAACATCAGCGCCGGCCTCGAGTGCCTGAGACGCATTCCCGGCGCCAATACCACCATCCACAGAAATGAGCCCTTGAAACTTCGGACGCAACACTTTGATCTTTTCCATCGTATCCGGCATGAATGACTGTCCACCGAACCCCGGTTCCACGGACATGATAAGGATCACGTCCAGGTCCGGAAGATACGGAAGAATTGTTTCCACGGGGGTCTTCGGGCGAAGCGAGATCCCGGCTTTGGCTCCCAACTTTTTGATCTCTTGTAGGGTTTTGCGAACATCGTTTTCTGCTTCAACGTGGATCGTGATCCAATCGGCACCAGCCTTGCGGAACTCCGTAATATAACGGGACGGCGCATCGATCATTAAATGAACATCAAGCGGCAGCTTCGTAACCTTGCGAATCGCACTCACGACAAGCGGCCCGATCGTAAGGTTCGGAACAAAATGCCCGTCCATCACGTCGATATGGAGCGCGTCACATCCGGCCTTTTCCACATCCCGGATCTCTTCGGCCAACCGGCTAAAATCAGCGGAAAGCAAACTGGGGGCTATCATTATTTTCTTCACAAGGTTCTCCTCAAGTCCCTTCAATGACTAGATTTTTGGCGATCTCGCGCTGCATCTTTTCAGGCACCGGCCCGATCAGCGAGAGGTTCAGATTCCTGGTCCAGAAGATACCCTGAGCAACTCTCTGGATGTCCTCCAGCGTCGTAGTCTCGATCTCCCGGCGAATCTCCGCTTTATCCGGTAATTCCCCCGAGCAAAGAACCTTTTCGCCCACCCAAAGCAAATGGTCCAGCGTATCTTCCACACCCAGAGAGACTTGGCTCATAAAATAATCCTTCGCGCGACGGAGTTCTCCGGCCTTCACAAAGCTCTTTCGCATCTTCGCAAGTTCTCTCAAGATCACTTCGACAGCCCTCACGGTCTTTTTCGTCTCCACACCGGCAGATACTGTAAAAGCCCCGGCATCCTGATAACCTGTCATGCCAGATTTGATCTCATATGCAAGACCCCGTTTTTCGCGCACTTCCTCGAAAAGACGGCTCGACATATTCGCCCCAAGTATCACATGCAAAAGACCCAGTTTGTAGCGGTCTGGATGCATGCGCGGCAGGGCATGAAGCCCGATCACCAAATGTGTTTGTTCGGTTTTTTTCTCAAAAAAATGCGTGCGCGGCCTGGCCTGCTCGCTTTTTGCGGGGATAAAAACCGAAGGCTTTTTCGGTTGGCGCGTCTGATAGATCGAAGCAATACGCGACAGGACTTCATCATGATCAATGTCCCCGGAAACAGAGACCAGAATATTGCTATGATGATAATAATCCTTTTTATAATTCAGAATGTCGGCTCGCGTCATCCGGGAAACCGTTTCCGGAGGGCCGGAAAGGGTGCGACCGAGCGGCTGATCCGGCCACAGAAGCTCTCCCATCAGATCATGCACATGATGGGAAGGCACATCGCGGTACATCTTGATCTCTTCAAGAATCACGGTCCTTTCCTTGACAAGCTCGTCCGCTGGTACCGTGGCATGAAGTACCATATCAGAAAGAACCTCGAGCGCTCGCGGATAATATTGCTTCAGAAGCTTCGCGAAGTAGCAGGTCATTTCTTCACCCGTGAACGCATTCAGGATCCCGCCCACGCCCTCGATTTCTTCTTTGATCTGACGCGTATTCCGCGTCGGCGTGCCCTTGAACATCATATGTTCCAGAAAATGCGAGATCCCCGAGATATTCTTGTGTTCGTAGCGACCTCCGGCTTTGACCCATACCGCTACAGCCGCCGAGTCGCGATTTGCCATTGGAACCGTCAGAACCCTAAGTCCACTTTCAAGCGTCGTCAATTGATAGGCCATAATTTCCCTTTATGAGTTCACGATCGTACTGTCTAAATAATTCTGTAAAATGCGCTGGGCTGCCAATTGATCGATGACTTCTTTGCGTCTTTCGCGACTTACATCCGCGCCAATCAGCATCCGCTCGACTTCTTTCGACGACAACCTCTCATCCCACATTACCATCGGCACTGAAAGCCGCGATTGATACCACTTGACCTCTTGAACTCTTTTTTGCGCTGCAATCCCCATCTCGCCCTTGAGCGTCTTGGGAAGCCCAACCACAACCTTCTCCGCTTTATGCTCGAGGATCAATTTCTGGATCTGGACCAGGACCTGCTCCCGTCCTTTAACCTCGATTGTTTTCACCGGAAACGCGATCGTTGTTCCAGTTGGTACAAACGCAACCCCTATTCTTCTCTCGCCAAGATCAAGACCTAATAACGCACCGCTCATACGCCATGTACCGCGCGAACCATCTTTCCAATAAAACGTTCGGCAGCAGGAATTCCATGTTTCAAATGCTCGATCACCGCACTTCCGACGATCACACCATCGCTCATACGGGAAATGGCCCGTGCCTGTTCCGGCGTAGAGACACCAAAACCGGCCAGGACCGGCTTCGAGGTCATGCTCTTTAATTTTGTAAGGTGGGCCTTAAGGTCCGAAGGCAACGCCTTCCGCGCACCGGTCACGCCACGGAGCGAAACATAATAGATGAAACCTTGAGACTTTTGCACAAGCATCTTCACTCGTCTGTCCGCCGTGGTCGGTGCAACGAGCTGCACGAATTGAAGGTTTTGCCTTCTGCACTCCGCATGAAACGCCTTTTCTTCTTCCAGTGGAAGATCAGGAACGATCAATCCATCAATTCCCGCCTCCCGTGCATCTCGCGCAAATTTTTTTTCGCCGTACGCATAAATGGGGTTGAGATAACCGAAGAAAATGATCGGGATCCGGCACCCCGTTGCACGCAGATTCTTCACTAGCCGGAAACCATCCCGAATGTTCACGTGCTTCTTAAGTGCCTGCTCCGACGAATACTGAATTGTCGGCCCGTCCGCGAGCGGATCCGAAAACGGGAAACCAAGTTCCAGGATATCCACCTCCGACTTTTCGCAGGAAAGAATCAGACGCTCCGTTGCCGCGAGACTTGGAAAACCCAACGTCAAAAAAACGCAGAAAAGTTTCCCCTTCTGTTGTTTGGCGTGCTTGATTTTATCCGATAAATTGTTTTTCAAATGAATGACTCCGTTTCCTACTCCATCAACCGGGGACTCGCGACACGCACCTCGGGGCTAGTCCCTTTTTTATAAATATTGCTGCACCGTATGAATATCTTTATCCCCGCGACCGGAAAGACAAATTATCACAATATCCGAACTCCGGGTCTTGGGCATCAGCCTGGGTAAATAGCCCAGTGCGTGCGCGGGTTCAAGCGCGGGCATGATCCCTTCAAGTTTTGTCAAAAGGTCAAAACCCCTGAGCGCATCACCATCCGTTACGGCCTGGTAGGCCACGCGACCTGAATCCTTCAAATAAGAATGTTCCGGCCCCACGGAAGGATAATCCAGTCCTGCGGAAATCGAATGCGCAAGAAGGACCTGGCCGTTCTTGTCCTGAAGCAAATAACTCTTCATGCCGTGAAGAATACCAGGGCTTCCTTTTGTGATGGATGCCGCATGATGAGACGTTGAAACACCCTCGCCGGCCGCTTCGATGCCGATCATGCGCACTCCGCGGTCTTTGAGGAAGGGATGAAAAAATCCTATGGAATTGCTCCCTCCGCCCACGCAGGCTATAAGATAGTTCGGCAATTTTTCGGACGTCCGAAAAATCTGGCCGCGCGTTTCTTTCCCGATCACCGACTGGAATTCCCGGACCATCTCCGGATAAGGGTGCGGCCCAACGACCGAACCCAGAAGATAATGCGTGTCCTCAACATTCGTGACCCAATCCCGGATCGCCTCGTTCGTCGCATCTTTGAGCGTTTTGGATCCCGAATGGACTGGCCGCACTTCCGCGCCGAGCAGTTTCATCTTATAAACGTTCAGAGCTTGGCGCTCCATGTCTACCTCGCCCATATAAACCACGCATTTAAGCCCGAAAACACAGGCCGCCGTCGCGGACGCGACACCGTGCTGTCCCGCACCGGTCTCGGCCACAATACGCGTCTTGCCTAGCCGTTTGGCCAAAAGCCCCTGGGCAAGCGTGTTATTGATCTTGTGCGCACCGGTGTGAAGAAGGTCTTCGCGCTTAAGAAAGATCCTTCCGCGGCCGAA
>JBAZJC010000004.1:0-37527 GCA_041651495.1 Candidatus Omnitrophota bacterium
GCGTGCTGCACGTCATCGGCGGAGTTCAGATTGAGCCGCACACCGCCCACATCAACTTTGTGGATGATCTGCTGGGAGACCACTTTCATGACAACCGGAAAACCGATCTTCACGGCCTGCTCCCACGCGTCCTCGGCGGTCCTGACAAAAGCCCACGGGATCACAGGAAATTCATAGGCGCTAAAGATCTCCATAGATTGATTGATCGGAAGAAATTTTTGCCCGGCTTTCATGGCCGTTTGAAGAACCTCACATGCGGCCTGCCGGTTCACCTTGTAATGCTTCACGCCTGTCCGGGATCTGTTAAGCCATTGCTGATACCGGTTCATGGCCGCCAGCGTCCGGGCCGAATCCTCCGGAAAGGAACAGTGAGGGATCATGTGCTCTTTCAGATACTTCACACCGGCATCCACATCCGAGTGTCCCATAAAACAAGTTACGATCGTCTTGTCGGACTCTTTGTCGACATCCACAATGACCTTGGCCGTCGCTTCAGCCTCCGTCATGGCCTGAGGCGTCAGGAGCACCATCACGCCGTCCACGTTGGGTTCTGCAATAACGCAACGAAGAGCGTGCTCGTAGCGGTCATGCTGGGCGTCTCCGATCACGTCGACGGGATTTGAAAAGTTCGATGTCGGCGGAAGTTTTTCCTTGAGTTCCGCGACTGTGGCTGGGCTCATTTCCGCCATTTGAAGGCCAAACTTCACGCAAGCGTCGGTCGCCATGATTCCGGGTCCGCCCGCGTTCGTCACAATCGCCACACGACTCCCTTTCATCAGCGGCTGGTTCGCAAAAACGATGGCAAGGTCGATCATCTCCTGCGAGGAGTCCATTCGCATCACACCCGATTGCGTGAAAACAGCGTCGTAAACCTCATCCGAACCCATCAGGGAACCGGTATGAGAACTGGCCGCCTTGGCCCCTTGGGCCGTGCGTCCGGATTTGATCACAAGGATGGGTTTCGTCTTGGCAATATCGCCCGTGATCTCACGCGCGATCTCTATGAATTCGTGTCCTTTGACGATATCCTCCAGATACATGATGATCACTTCCGTATTCGGATCGTCTTTTAAATACTGCAAGACCTCAAGCTCGGTCATGTCGACTTTATTGCCAAGGCTGATGATCTTGGACATCCCGATGTTCTCCCCGCAAGCGTAATCCATCAGCGCGGTCGCTAAGGCGCCGCTCTGCGAAACAAAAGCGATCTTGCCGTTCTTCGGAATGTGGCCTGAGAAACTTGCGTTCATGGAAACCTTCGGGTCGTTATTAATAAGCCCCAGGCAGTTCGGGCCGAGCATGGCAATCCCGTACTGGTCCGCGATCCGTTTGATTTCTTTCTCGAGCTTGACGCCCGCACCGCCGATCTCGCGAAAGCCCGCCGAGATCACGATCGCGGCCCTGGCACCCTTTTTGGCGCAGGCCTCGAGTTCTGCCGGGACTGAGGCACCCGGGATGATAAAAATGGCAAGGTCCACACTTTCCGGGAGATCGGCGGCGTTAGAAACACATTTGACACCGAGAATTTCCTCAGCTTTAGGATTGACCGGAAAGATCTTTCCTTTGAAACCGCCGTCCATGAGGTTTTTCATGATCGCATAGCCGACGGCTTCCGTCCGCCTCGATGCGCCGACCACCGCAATGGATTGCGGTTCGAACAGGGCCTTCAAATCTTTTTTTCTGGATGTCATCACAGCTTCTGCGCTCATAGTCATATCTCCCTTAAGCCGCCACCGGGTTGGGGGCTTCGATCCCGGGCTTCCCCTGGGCCAGATATTCGAAACGCTTCCAGCGGGCCGACACATCTTTCTGCGCGATCTGGAAAAGTTTTTTGGCTTCTTCGGGATTGCTCTTCACGATCATCTTGAACCGGTTTTCCATCATTAAATACTGTTCGAGCGGGATGGTAGGCGCTTTCGAGTCGAGAACAAGAGGATTCTCGCCCTTTGCAGTGCGCCGTGGATCAAAACGATAAAGGATCCACTGTCCGGACGCAACGGCGGCCTTTTGATCCTGAAGGCCGTTGATCATATTGATGCCGTGCGCGATGCAATGGCTGTAGGCGATGATGATCGAAGGGCCGTCATACGACTCAGCCTCCTGGATCGCCTTAAGGGCTTGCTGGTCATTGGCCCCCATCGCGATCGTCGCCACATAAACATTCCCATAGGTCATAGCGATCATCCCGAGATCCTTCTTGGCGCCTGATTTCCCGCCCATTGCGAATTTTGCGGTTGCGCCACGCGGCGTAGATTTCGACGCTTGTCCGCCCGTATTGGAATAAACTTCCGTATCGAGCACAAAAACGTTCACGTTCTTGCCCGACGCAAGCACGTGATCAAGACCTCCGTACCCGATATCGTAGGCCCAACCGTCCCCGCCGAAGGCCCAGACGCTTTTCTTGACGAGCGTATCCGCCAAACTCAAAAGCTGTACAGCGTCAGGATCCGTGCCCAGTCCCGCCAGTTTCTTTTTAAGCGCCGCAACACGTTCCCGCTGATCATAGATCTCGGCTTCGGTCTGCTGTGCCGCGTTCAGGATCGGCTGGACAAGATCCGCGCCAAGCTTATTCTGGAGTTTTACGAGAAGTTCTGAAGCGTATTCTTTTTGTTTGTCGATCGCCATCCGGAAACCATAACCGAATTCCGCGCAGTCCTCGAAAAGCGAGTTGGACCACGCCGGTCCGCGCCCGTTGGCATCTTGGGCCCAGGGCGTCGTCGGCAAATTGCCTCCATAGATAGAGGAACAGCCGGTCGCGTTGGCTATAACGGCACGATCGCCGAAAAGCTGGGACACAATCTTGATATAAGGTGTTTCCCCGCAGCCCGCGCAAGCGCCCGAGAATTCGAAAAGAGGACGCATCGCCTGTTGCTGGTTGATCATGGACGTTTTAAGTTTCTTCCGGTCGTAGTCCGGGATCGAGAGGAAAAATTCCCATTTCGGCGCTTCGGCGGCGCGAAGCGGCATCTGAGACTGCATGTTGATGGCCCTCTTCTTCGGATCTGTCTTGCTCTTCGCCGGACACGTGTCCACGCAAAGCCCGCAGCCCGTGCAATCCTCGGGTGCGATCTGGATTGTGAACTTTTGTCCTTTGAAATCCGGCATCTTCGCGTCCGCGGATTTGAATCCTTCAGGGGCCTTCTCAAGATACTTTGGATCATAGACCTTCATACGAATCACGGCATGAGGACACACAAAGTTACACTTGCCGCACTGAATACAGATATCCTGTTCCCAGACCGGGATCTCGAGTGCGATATTGCGCTTTTCGTATTGGGTCGTTGCCGTCGGGAATGTTCCGTCCACCGGCATCGCGCTTACAGGAACCTCGTCCCCGCGGCCCTCGATAATGAGACCGAGGACCTTTTTGACGAACGCAGGAGCGTTCGAGGTCACGGGAGCACATCTCCTGACCTTGCTGTCCGCGACCGCAGGGACCTTGACCTCGGAAAGATGCGCAAGGGTCATGTCCACGGCCTGGAGGTTCTTTTTGACCACCTCCTCGCCCTTTTTACCGTAGGTCTTCTGAATGGATTTTTTGATCGCTTCGATCGCCTGCTCGCGCGGCAATACGCCCGAGATGGCGAAAAAGCAGACCTGCATGATGGTGTTGATCCTCATGCCCATGCCGCTGTCCGCGGCGACTTTGTAGGCATCGATTACGTGGAACTTGAGTTTCTTTTCGATGATCTGTTTCTGGACTTCGACAGGAATGTTGGACCAGACTTTTTCCGCGCTCCACGGGGCGTTCAAAAGGAACGTTCCACCGGGCACGATATTCCGGAGCATGTCGTATTTTTCAAGAAAGACGGTTTGGTGACACGCGACAAAATGTGCCTTGCTGATAAGGTAGGGGGCGCGGATGGGTTCGGGACCGAAACGGAGATGCGACACGGTGATCGCACCGGACTTCTTGGAATCGTAAACGAAATACCCTTGCGCGTAATTTTCCGTGTTCTCGCCTATGATCTTGATGGAGTTCTTGTTCGCGCCGACTGTCCCGTCCGCGCCGAGACCGTAGAAAAGAGCGCGCACGACCTTGTCGGATTCGATGGAATATTCCGGATCATAAGGAATGCTTGTGTGAGTTACGTCATCGTTGATGCCGATCGTAAAGCCGTGTTTCGTCTTGCCTGAGGAGTAGAAGTCAAAGACCCCCTTCACCATCGCCGGTGTAAATTCTTTAGAGGAAAGTCCGTAGCGGCCGCCGTAGATCTTCGGCACCTGCTTGAACTTCGACCAGCCGTTCTGTGAAGCTTCCTGAAGCGCCCCGACGACATCCATAAAGAGAGGTTCGCCGATCGCTCCCGGCTCTTTGGTCCGGTCCAGCACGATCAGATTCCTGGTCGTTTGCGGCAGAAGATTCACGAAACGCTTCACGTCGAACGGACGGTAAAGCGAAACTTTGAGGCAGCCGACCTTCGCGCCTTTGGCATTGAGCGCCTTCACGGTCTCCGCGACCACTTCCACGCCGGAACCCATGATCACAACCACCTGTTCCGCGTCCATGGCACCGATGTATTCAAAAAGCTGGTATTTCCGCCCCGTCAGACCCGCGAACTTGTCCATGGCCTGCTGGACCATGTCGGGACACGCGGCGTAGAACTTGTTGACCGTCTCGCGACCCTGAAAATAAACATCCGGATTCTGCGCAGTGCCGCGAAGCACGGGATTATCCGGTGAGAGAGCGCGGGCGCGATGTTCCAGCACCTTGGCCATGTTGATCATGGCCCGGATCTGGTCGTCGGAAAGAAGGCTGATCTTCTGAACTTCGTGGGAGGTGCGGAAACCGTCAAAAAAATGAAGGAAAGGAACGCGGGACTCGAGACTGGCCACCTGCGCGATAAGTGCGAAGTCCATGGCCTCCTGGACCGAGTTAGAAGCAAGCATCGCAAAACCGGTCTGGCGAACCGCCATAACGTCGGAGTGATCGCCAAAGATCGAAAGCGCCTGGGCCGCGAGCGAACGCGCGGAAACGTGCATGGCCATGGACGTAAGTTCCCCTGCGATCTTGTACATATTCGGGATCATCAGAAGAAGACCCTGCGACGCCGTGAAGGTCGTCGTCAGTGCGCCCCGCTGAAGTGCGCCGTGCACCGCGCCCGAAGCTCCGCCTTCGCTTTGAAGTTCCGCAACGGAAGGAACCGTTCCCCAAATATTCTTCTTACCCTGGGAAGCCCACTCATCCGCCCATTCCCCCATGGTCGACGACGGCGTGATGGGATAAATGGCAATACATTCATTCACGCGATACGCGACATGAGCGACTGCCTCACCGGCATCCATGGTGACAAATTTCCTGCTCACGGATTTTGTTTCGGATTTTTCCAGGATTTGTTCGGACATTTTATGATTCCTTTTGGTTCGAGGTTTATGATGTCACTTTAAAATACGGGTAAAAAAACGCCCGGGCAAAATACACGAATAGCCCACTACTTCGCACTGCGTGTCCTCCGGATATTCCAAACATGAGGCCTGGAACGAGGAACTTTGAAAGGCTTTGCAAGTCGTTCAGGAGCATGCTGACGGACTCTACCCTAAACCCCGCGACTTGTGAGGCACATTGTATGATTTTACGGAGCATTTTTCAAGGAAAAATGCGGGAAGCGGGAAACGCGGAACGTAAAAGATTTTTTCTTTTGATGTTTGCGTTCAGCGTTCCCCGTTCCACGTTCCCCGAGGCCTCTTCAACCCTTGCATTGAAAGGCCTTATTGATTAATATTCCCCCATGTCCCACGATACGATCCGGCTTCTTCAATTCATGGTCTGCAAGGACTTTGAGCCCGGCGAACAGGATTGCTACACAGCCGACTTCGTCCGGAGCAATCTTTACGTCCCTTCCTTCCCCTACCGTTTCGCAAAACTTTACGCCGTGACTTGTTGGCGCAAGGACAAAATGTTCCATAAAGAGGTGATCGAGTATTCCACCGAAGACGGACAGACCCTTAAAACGCCCCCTATGGACATCGAACCCGTCACCTCAAGCGTCCTTTTCCGCTGGCACAAGCACGCATTTCCGCCGGACCTTGAAATCAAGGAAGACGGTCTGCTCCATATTCGCGTCATTCTGGACTGGAAAGTTCATTTTGAATCCTATCTCATGATCGAAAAACGGCCGGGCGCATAAGCCGCGCCAGTACGGCGCAAGGCGTACGGCGTCAGCGCTGAACATTTTAATTTTTTTCGCCGTACACCGTACTCCGTACGTCTTACAAGTTTTTAGAACAACTTGCAACGCCCACAAAAAGCGAGATTGCGATGAACCATGCATGGACCCCCGAATTCTGGATGACGATCCCATTCATCGGACTTCTTCTTTCCATCGCCATCCTGCCGCTCGTTACTCCGGGTTTCTGGCATCATTTGAAAAACCAGGCCATCGTCTCGATCGCCTTTGCGATACCGATCGTCTTCATCTGTCTGAAATACTCGCCCCATGCCCTCGGCAAAAGTCTCACCGACTATGTTTCGTTCGTGGTTCTCCTCGGCTCCCTTTTTATTGTCTCAGGCGGCATCTGGCTCGCGGGAGATTTTAAAAGTACTCCTGCTGCAAACACAGTTTTATTAGCGGCCGGGGCCATACTCAGTAATTTCGTCGGCACCACCGGCGCTAGCATGATTTTGGTCCGTCCGCTTTTGCGTGCCAACGCACATCGCAAGCACCACGTCTACCTTCCCATTTTTTTTATCTTTCTTGTCAGTAATATCGGCGGCGCGCTCACACCTCTCGGAGATCCGCCTCTCTTCCTCGGATATTTGAACGGTGTTCCGTTCTTCTGGACCCTGCGCCTTTTTCCGCTCTGGCTGACAGCGCTGGGGATCCTTTTGACCATTTTCTATTGGGTCGATTCTTTTTTTCTCAAATGGGACAAAACACCACATTCGGCAGTGGAACCGTCAACAGGAAAAAGCCCGCATCTTAAAGGAAGACGTAACGCTTTCTGTTTTGCGGCCATTATCGGCGCAGTTTTCCTGCCGGAACCTTTTCGTGAAATCATCATGATCATCGCGGCACTTGTTTCACTGCACATCACCCCCAAGAACTATCACCACGAAAACGGCTTTAACTACACGCCTATCATTGAGGTCGCGATCATCTTCTTTGGAATTTTTGTCACCATGGTCCCTGCCTTGGCTCTCCTGGAAGCACGCGGCGCGGAACTTGGCGTCACGTCACCCTGGCAATTCTTCTGGGTAACCGGCGGGTTTTCATCTTTTCTGGACAATGCTCCGACTTATATGACTTTCGCGGCGCTGGGTGAGGGTCTAAAATTAGGCGGGCCTTATTTTCACATGCCGGAAAAACTTTTGCTGGCCATCAGTGCGGGGGCGGTATTTTTTGGAGCAAACACCTATATCGGGAACGCGCCGAATTTCATGGTCCGCTCCATCGCACAACACCGTGGCTGGAAAATGCCGAGCTTTTTCGGCTATATGGCCTGGTCGACGGCAATCCTTCTGCCGCTTTTTCTGGCCATTACGCTGATATTCTTCTGTTAAGAAAAGTACGGCAACAAAAAACTCCGCGACACTCTGTACGCGGGATACTGCGTTCTGTACGTGTTACGCTGCAGATTCGAAATACTGGCGAGTTGCAAAGTAATTCGTCAATGCATCTCTATCCACAAACAACTGCCCATTTTTGCCAATCTTCACGCAGGATAGAATGCCGTACTGCTTCAGAAGCGGAAGCATCTGTTTCGAATCGTGGCTGATCGCCCGTTGCGTTGTTTTGTCCTGTGCCATAAAGATCAGTGTCGTTGCGCGCACCACTTCGATAGCGAGGTCCCTGAGCTCTTCGGTCGTGATATTCTCGACTTCTGCCGCCGACAGCGCGAAGGCATCATCGAGCTCTACACCAAGATCCTGGAACCACAGGCAGATCACGGAATCATTACTTCCCTTAATTGCCCGGACCGCCGCAAGTTGTGCGCCGTTACTCCGGAAACCCACGGGTAAAATGACCTGTGCGACACCCTCCCAGACTTGTCTGAAAAATCCTCGTTTTCCTTTCTCGAAGAGAGGCATCAAACGTGCCCATGGAAACTCTCTCAACATATTCAGGATTTTTTCAGTCCTTGCGTCCTTTTTCGACCCCGTGTCCAGACATGTCACCAGCGAATAGGCTTTCTGTTTATCGATCGGAAGCCGGTCCACGGACACACTTAGCGTCTCCCTCACCCGAACCATCGCAGCAAGCTCAACAGGATCCCATACGATATTCGCGGGCTTGAGTTCCGTCAAAGTCGCCGCCGCTGGAGTCACTTTTTCCGTCACGGCCTTGGCCGCAATCTCGGCCGCCTTCGCATCGGTCATGCCAAAATCACCAAAAATTTCCATGATGAATTGCGGCAGAGCTTGCATAAGAAACGAGGCCTCCAACTCGTTATCTTTCAACCCTTGAATTTTCGCCATCAAATCATTCATGCGAATTTCAAACCTCCCGTCCCGTTCCGTCAACAGAGACCGGACCTTTGCGGCCAAAACCCTTCGCACTTCATCGGGACCTGCTTTAAGAGCGAGTTCTCTGATCCACGCTGTGTCCCCCCCTGTTGCCGACAGCAGTAGGTCCTGATCGATCTTCATTTCTGCCCGCCCTGCCCCGGTGTTCTGGCTCAAATCTGAAGGGACCTTCTCTGTACCTTTTTCTACCGCTACATCAACCGCTTTGACAGGTCTTTCTGTTATCAACTCTCCGGTTTTAATTTCCGATTTTTGGCCCATCGGCTCCATGGCAGGACGCGTCACAGGCGTCTGCACCAAGACCCCGGTTTCAGCACGAGTTTTTCCCTCACCCTTCACTTCCCGCGAAACAGATTCGGCAGGGATTTCCGGCTTCTCGACCGCGGTTTGCAAACTCTGGACTACAGGCTCTTGTTTGTTGCTTGTTTGCGTCTTGAGGACCTTCGTTACCCCAACCTCGGGAGCTTTCTTTTCTCCTGCTGTTCGGCTATCATCCCTCACCCCGGCACGGACGGTCGTTTCTTCAGGTGAAGTGACGCGCACACCTGCCGGTTGCATTTCTTTTCCCAAGACCAAAGGCGCGCTTCCCTTTTCCGCCTCTGATAAGTTTCCAGAAACCACGGATGTTGTCCGTAACCCGTTGGGATTTGACAAACTTCCCAAAAACTGCAAATACCGCACGGTGTCAGCGCCATAAGTCCCGGCGGGAAACATCTTAGAATAATCTGAAGTTCCCGGAACCCGGGAAACAGCGGCTTCCTCTTTTGTGCTTACCTTCCTCTTCCCGGCATTATTGGCGGCAAAAAAAGCTCTCATGCCATTTAGAGTCTTGAATAAATCGGTTCCCATCCCCAAAAGCCCATTCTGGGCGCCATGAACCCTGACCAAGCGGGACACTATATTTTGAGTCGCATGCGCGCTTTCGGCAAACATCAACGCTTCGTATCGGACATTCTTCACAGGATCCAGCAGATAGCGTATCAATGCCTTGCGCTGATCTTTATTATTAAGTTTAAAAGGCACGGGCGTGTTTGCCGGAAGAATCTTTCTCTGGATTGCCCTTTTCAAATACTTGGAAAGATTGGCGGTCTGCAAGTCAATCAGACAGATTCCGACAACCATCGTGCCATTCTTACTCATTTCCATTGCGCCGGGCTTGAAATTGGTCTTTTGCAAGACAACGGTCGCAAGCACCTCCACAGGGATTTGATTTTCTTTGGCAGCGTCAATGAAGACTTGAGGCGAAACTTCCGAGAGCCGGGCAAGACGCGCCAGAAATTCACCGAACGAAACTTGTGAGAGAATTTCCATTTTTGAGTCGAAATCCGCGTCCGGATCGCCTCCCAACACCAGATTAAAAATACGAAAGTTCTGATCGGGGGTCATTTGCTTGAGAGCAAAGCGAAGCTCTTTAACTCGCGCTGCCTCGTCAGAAACACTCGGGGTTGTGCCTGGCGAGGTCACGGAAGCACCCACCGTCCCGCCCGATATCGTATTCGTGCCAGCCAGCGGATTTTTTTGCAAAGCCGTTGCAATGGACTTCGCGATCAATGCAGGTCTTACAACCACCGGTGTCTTCCTTGCCACAATTTCCCCCGATGCTTGCGGAATCTCCACTATCGAAGCCATCTTCGGCGCAACCTGACCCTCGGACGGTATTGTCATCGCCCCACCAGCCGAAAGCATGACCGGTTGCGTACTGCCAAGCAGAAAATCCTCCCATTCGGAGTGAACGACCCTATCGAGTCTTATGCCAACCGAAAAAGTCTCCCGAGACTCCGCCTCTGCAACGGTACGCAATTCGGAACGGGATCTGGAAATGCCTTTACTGCCATACCATTTTTCCCACGCCTTCGATCCTACATTTATCTTTTGAATTTTTTGACTTGCATCTGGGATATCGCCTTTCAAAGAAATTCTATAGGGCTCCCCATGCTCGACGATCGCATCAGCAGCGGCGTTTCGGTTGCCTACATTACTCACTGTATATCTTGTATAAGTGCTTGAAAGATCAGCAACGTCAATCCGGCCAAGCCCTAATTTATACCGGCTTAACGGATCATTACCGCGAATCAAATTGTTCCGCAGTGAAAAATTCAGGTCGATCGGCAGACGACTTAACAGCCTCAACCCAATACCGTCATCGACAGTCTGCGCGAACAATCTTTTCCCGCTATGGACCAAAAGTCCCGAAACGCCCCCCAGAAGAGCATTATCAACTGAAAAACCCACGGCCTCCACAGCATCATGGCTCAGGACATTTCTAACCCCTTCGTCCTGTTGATGAAACAAAGCGCTCCCTGCCGCACAAACTCCGGCTAAACCGAGCCGTTGCGGCCAGTCCATCTCAAAATTTCCACTTGCCGCCCGTTTTGAAGTCCTCCCACTCTCGCCACCCCAGGAATGAGTCACCTTGATACCCATATACCACTCCCCTTCGGACGCACGGCGGTCATCTCGTTGAGGATCCCAGCCCAAACTCTGCGTGGCACTCCCCAAAAACTCGGACGCACGGTTGTCATCTCGTTGAAGGTCCCAGCCTAGACTTTGCGTGGTACTCCCGAAAAACATCGAAGCCGCCAAAATAATCGGCATAACAAGATTTCGAAACCCTTTCCATAAAGATTCCCCAAAATTTGTTTTTTTCATTTCAATCACCTTCGCCCGTCTGGAGCCTTGTACAGACTGGGACCGTACAGGGGTGGATTTTGTAATAGCAGATTTAGCAATGGAAACTTCCGTTTCTTGATTCGTAACGATCGTTATATCTTTAGGAATCTCGAGCATATTCCGCAATTCAGAGCGGGATTTTCCGGTCACGTGGAACATGATCCAATGATGTCGCGCGTCTATCCCACGAGCCACGGACGTTAAGTCTAATCCCCCCTCCCTCAAAATTTGTAAATATTTTTCATGCAGAGTTTCTTCCCTCGGATCCGCGTTTTTGTAGTATCCGAGAACAAGATACCCTCCCGGCTTGATCGCGGTTGCAATACTCCGCGCGAGATCTATTTTATCCTGTTCGTTTTTATCCCGGTCTTTACCCAGGAAGGGTTGGCTAAAAACGCTCATCGCTACGATCACATCTGCGGAATTCTTTTTCCCGAAAAATCTTTTTCCGGAGAAATTAATGCGCGAATCGGACTTAACGCTGGTTTTTGTATCGGCCAGTTTCTTGGCATGAAGTTCATAGATATTGAGTTCGGCCACGGCTTTCTGCTTATGAAATTCATTTTCCCAGTCGATCTGTCCCGAAAGGAATTTATCTCCAACACCCGGACCGATCGTGGACACGGAAGCATTTGCAGGCAGTTTCAAATTGCTCAAAAATTTTGCGATATCCGCCGGTTCCACTGCAACCTGCCGCGTCTCGGAACGAACGGTCTCAGCAGATTTTGAAGCAAAATTGACGCGGGTTTTGCCTTCGGGAGTGCGTCCTGCAAAAAAACGCTGAATGGTAGCCTTCGCAAAATCCAGTCCCGCCCCCAAAGCACTCATCAGCTTGACCTGGAATTGGTTGCTTCCCGTATCGCGATAGATGGGCTGGGTCTTTATTTCTTTTTCCGGCTCACGACGGCGGGTTTCGGTACGGACAATCCCGGCAGGCTCCGTAGCATCAGATTTCGTAACTGAAGCCTCCGCCACCTGATATGGGACAATCTTTACATCTTTGATAATCGCATCCTGCATCTTCTGCAACATCCGTCCATATCCGTTGGTCTGGTTCTGATCCTCAAAACGAGAACCCAACCAGCGTAAAAGAGCCCCTTGAATAGGAGATATCTTGCCAAACTCAGCTTGCGCCATGGACAAATGTGCGACCACATCCACATCCATCTCGCGACCAGGGTCCAATGCCTTCAACATCACGTAAAGCTCTCGCACCTTCTCTATTGTTTTCAAGGCCTCCGCAGCACTGCTCCATTGTTTTATGATATTCATCGATCGACACTCTTTAAGGATCTGAAACGCCTCATCGAGCTTCTGAACGGCAAAATCCCGGATTGGGAAATTCTGGTTGTTCACATAATAACCTTCAGGGAACCTGAGCCCAGGCAGTGAACTGCGGTATTGATAAAAACGCTGAACTGCCGAAAAAAGTTCATCAAACTTCATTTGACGTTTAAAGGAGCTTTTAAGATATTCGGGGATTATCTCGGCGGAGGGAAACGTTTGGTTTTTCTCAAAATTGGAAGAAATCGGAAGTTGGGACAATCGCTCCCAAAGACCCGCCAATTCATCAAGTTGCCTTGCTGCAAAGTCAGCGTCCTTCAACCCTGGCTCTTCGGAAAGAGTTCTTTCAAATAGGGTGGGATCTCTAAAACGTTCAAATGCCCGTATTTTCTGTAAGATGGTCAGGACCTTTTCACGAACATCCTTGGAATAAAGGTTCGCAAAAGTCTCTAACTCGCGATTCCCGACACTCACAAAATCATCCTTCAGCACAAATCGGTAGCTTGTAGTCAAAAGTTCCAGCAAACTGACCAAACCGAGAAAATTCTCACGTGTGAGATTTCTTTTTTTGACGGCCTTCTCCATGGCTTTCAGTGTCGTTTCCGGAACTCGAAAACGCCGGTCCAGGATCCAAGTGTCCAGACCAGCTTCATCCGAGACGACCTTTGCCCCAGCAATGTCAATGACCTCGATAGCTTTCACGACACCCTTCTCACGAACCACCAGACAATTCCCCGGTTGTAAATCGTGCAAAGCAACGCCCGCCCTCAGGGATTCTGCAACCTTCTGAACATAAAGTTTCATGGCAGTAATTCGAGAAGCCGTATCGAGCTGATCCCGCATTTTCTCAAGGTCACTTGCCGCAGGGCCCTCCATCCAGATCGCGTAACGCCCATCTTCGGCCTCGGTTCCTGCGAGAACACGAGCCACATGTGTAACACCTTTTTCTTGGAGTAATTGGGAGATGCGTTTTTCATTTTTCAAAGAATTGGCACCGAACCGGCTGTTGGGAATATCTTTTCTGACGGGATAGGCTATTTTTACAACATCAGCCATCCCGCGTGAATCCCCTCGTTCCCTTAAGTAGACCTCACCAAAGCCTCCCGTCCCGATCTTGGATAGATTCAGAATCTTCGGATGGCCATTTTCATCCTCAACGGCCAACTCCAGGCTGTCCTCCTTTACCTTTAGCCCTGTGATCTTTCTTAATTCCGATCGCTTCACAAACGGGACTGTTTCCCCCATGGACGCAATAGCTTCACGGATCTCCCCCGTAAAACCATAGGAGCTTGCATCACGAGATCCTTTGGCCCCCGCAAGAGCTGTCACAGTAGCAATCGTTTCGTGCACAACCGAAGGGACCTGCATTTCGGAACGACGGATTTCAGGCGCGGCGGGTTTTGCGAAGGAGGGCTGATCTTCCTGGATTTCGGAAATGCCTAAAATCCTGCCTGGGAGCGCAACATCCATTGCTTCTGCTAATGCGGCTTTTGCCTTTTCCAGGGGAACATTTGGTAATACGGTCGCTACAACATTATTCAATGCTTCGTTGAGAGGAGCCGGCGCTACAGATTTAACTTCGGGGGCCACACGCTCAAAATTCTTCCCCTGAGCAATGAGTCCCGCTGCCGTCTCCGCAACTACGCTAGACGGAGAAGCCGTTACTCCAGCGCCAAGCGCATTCAGTATTTGTTCCGTCGGGGCCTGAACGTTCGCCACCGCATTTGCGATCGCAGCCGCATCGACACCCCGTGACGCCGAAGACAATACCGGAAGTTTCAAAAAATCCATAAAAACAGGAACGCTGTCTAGAAAAAGTTTTCCCTGCGTGTTCACAAATGTCGGCTTGGTCTGGCTGGCACGATCGAGGAGCGCGGAAACGGTCTGGGTATTAAGATCTTTCTTGGCAATCAGTTGTTTGAGACCGTCGGTAAAAATGTCGAGCTGGAATTCGAAGGTTTTCCACATCCGATCAAGGGAATCTTTTTTAAATCCCTCGAGTTCTTTGCGGACAATGTCGAGGATCTCTTCCTTGGGACACTTCGAGCTAATGGCAGTTGCCGCTTCGGGCATGCTTTGGAGAATTTCATCGATGTAGGGCAGGTACTTCCCCGCCTCGGCAATGCGCCCCTCTTTGGCAAGTTCGCGAATCACGTTATCACGCCACGTTTTCAAGGTCCTCACGCGATCCGGAATGGGCAGGGCTTCGACCAATGCCTTTGCAGCGTGGCGCATCAAAGCGTCAAAATAAGTGGTCTTGAGATAATTCTTGAACGAAACCTCGCCCTTCATGACCTTGGCATAGTTTTCGCTACCTGCAAGAGAGGCTATTTTCGGCGTCACAACCGCATAAGCCATTCCTCTTTCTTTCAGAATGTGCTCAAGACCATTCGTGTGAAAACCTCCGGCCACAACAACCACGGTCTTTTGCTTCGCATCCTTCATCATTGTTTCGATACGCCCCATAAATGCCCGGTCACGTTCCAGTGCCGCCTGATAAAATTCAGTCACAGGCACAAAATCCTGCTTAAACGTAGAATCAGTTATAAGGTTAAGGTAAGAGTCCGGCTCTTTTTGATATTTCGCAAGATTCTCATGAGTGAGTTCAAGCTCAATCATTTCCTTCAGAAGATAAAGCTTTTGGTATTTTTCCGCCATCTCCCGCTGGGCAGGAGTCTTGAGGAGACTGGCTTCCACCGCGGGCAGAAAACGCTGGAGTTCATCATTAAGCCGGCTGCCCTTGATTTCAGAAAGAAGTTCCGCATGTCCGAGTAGTTTCTTAAGATCCGGAGTCAGCTTCACAGCTTTCCCGTTTTCGCTTCCCACCTGGACCAGATATTGGAGCATCTGGCCGGCCGTGATCTGTCCGGTCAAAAAAGCCTGATAGCGATTGTAGAAGTTCATTTCAGTTTTCACGCCGAGGCCCCGTAAATACTTCATCTTGAATTCGTCGACGATCTTACGAACGTGCGGCACAAGGGCATCCTGCTTCCCCGATTTTTCGTAGCCAATCGAAGCGATCAACCCCGGGAGCTCCTGGTACTCCGAGGCTGTCTTGAACAGATTCTGGAATTTGGAGAGATAGACAACGAGATCAAGGAGCGCGGCTCTATCAGTGAGAAAGTCCTCCCGGGCCTCCTGGAATTCGTTGAGTTTCGAATCATAGACCTTGGCACGCTCGGCATCGAGCGTCTGCTTGAACGTATTCCACCGGCTGAGAAGCGCCTCTTTTTTCTCCTGAGCACGGAGATACGCGAAATAATTCTTCTCATAGAGGCCCCAATCTTCCATACCGTGATATTCGCCGGGCTCTTCCTGCAAAACAGCCGCCATCTCGGAGCCAGAGAGTTCGGCCCGTTGCTCGTAGCCGGCGAGGATCTTGCGTTTCACAATGGGTTCTGGGAATGTCCGGAGTAAAATGGGTTCGAGGCGGCCCTTGGCGCCCTCGAGCGCGGTGAGACGAATCCCATAATTTTTTTGGAAATGACCGAGGATCTTCGCGATATTTTCCTGCGCATCGATCACGGCGTGCGCGTCCTGGATGAGAATGACAGTCTTGTCATTCCGAGAATCGGCTAACGGGAATCGGCTAACGCCTGCGACTTCTCGTTTCCCGTTCCCCATTTCCCGTTCCCCTCGATAAGCTTTGCTTATCGTTCCCATCTCAGCAGGAATGACAAGTTTGTCGATCGAGGAAACAACCGGGGCTACGGCATCGATGATTGTGGAACTGACAGGCGCAGCCCACGTCACGCTGGTCATCGTAAACACAAACACCACGACAAGCGCCGTAAATCTTATACCACGTCTCTGCTTCGGGTCACTTTTTATATACATACCTTATGTGCCTTCTCTTTTTCTAAAGGTTCTCACACAACACGGCCTCACAAACGACCACACTCGCTCGAGCAAACGCCACTCCATTCAATTCACTCCTAGCTCTTTCTCATGTGACAGTTTAGCATTCAGCTATAGTTATTTCAAGGGCTTAAAAGTATTTTTTTTATATTTATTGGCTATTTTATGCTACAAAAAGCTATATTTGCTATATATTGCTATATAAAATAGTCTAACACCCTCGAGACAAAATCAAAGTTTAGCTTTAAAAGCAAGTTCCGGCATTCGATGAGTGGAACAGTTTCAGCATAAAAGGCCTTCGCCGGGATTTGAAAATTTAAACATTTCCTTCGGTGTTGATCGATCCGATGTTCTAGTTTTTTGATGGCGGTAGACTCAATGATAACAGAAAGGGAATAAATATCAGTTGAAAAAAACCACCATAAAACAGTACTCGGGAAACACCATTAGAGAAGAATCGTGAGAAACTATTTTTTCCGCAGAACGCTGGCAAACGAGGCGATCATAAGGACGAGGATAAAGGCCCAACTGAGAATGAGGAATATCCAACCCGAGAATTTCATAGTGCCGCCCCTCTTTCCTGATACCGGGTCTCAAAACATCCCGTTTGAGACTTAGTATCAAAATGGGGAAAAAAGACAAAAACGATCATTCGGGAATCCTCTGCTGGATGATGTGTTTTTTCTGCCAGGCGATGTGAACGAGAAGTACCATCAGCGCGCTGACACCGACGATCAAAAAACGCGCGAACCAGACATACGGATAATTCTCTTTGGGGATCCCCTTCATCATGAGAAGCGCCCAGCCGTCCTGGAACATCCAAAAACCGAACAGGGCCACGAGATAAGTCAGCGTAACATATTTCATGACCGGAAGAATGAATTTCGGGAGCTTGATATCAGCCCCGGACATGATCTCTCTCCAGGCATTCGCTCCCCCGAAAACCCATATAAAGAGGATCAGCTCGATGATCGCAAAGGCCACGATCCCGACCGTCCCGATCCAGAAATCCAGTTCGTTGAGGAATCCGTGTTTCAAAAAAAAGATAATCGGAAGCGTGAAAAAAAAAGTCATGATCCCGACAATCCAAGCCGCCGCCTTGCGCGTCCATTTGAATTCCTCCTGGAAAAATGCCATGAGCGGCTGGGCGATCGCAACAGAAGAACTGATGCCCGCCAGGAATAACAAAAAGAACCAGATCGTCCCGAAAAAAGGCCCCCATGCCATTTTCTGGAAAATAAGCGGCAAGGCGAAAAAACCCAGATCAAACGCCCCGTTTGCCGCGATCTCCCGGGTCTGCGTCAAACCAAAGAACGCAACAACAACCGGGATCGCGATCGAACCACCCAGGATCACTTCGCAGAATTCGTTGGTCGTGGCTGTCGCCAGTCCCGAAAGCACGACATCATCTTTTTTCTTCATATAACTCGCGTAAGTCTGTATCGCGCCAACCCCGACGCTCAATGTGAAAAAGATCTGCCCCGTGGCCGCAAGCCACACCTTGCTTTGTTTAAGAATGCTGAAATCCGGGTTCCAAATGAACCCGAACCCGTTCATGATGTTACGGTCCGGGAATGCCGGGTCAGGCGTTCCGATCAAGAAGACCTTGATGACCAGAACGAGCCCAAAAAAACAGATCAGCGGCATGGTGATCTTCGCAAGCAGTTCGATCCCTTTGCTGATCCCTTTCGAGAGGATCCACGTCACGCAAAAATGAGTGATCCCGAAAAACAGGAACGCTGTCGCAATGGTCGGAAAATAGCCGTTCGAGGTTTTCCCCTGATACGCGCCCAAGAAATCAACCATCCCCTGGTAATCTGGTACCGTAAAATATTTTCCGGTAAATGAAAACACACTGTAGGCAAGCGTCCAGGAAACAATGTAGTTATAGTAGATCAGAAGAAGGAACGGCACCGCGAGGCCAAGCGCGCCGACATATTTAGCGAGCGGGTGCTTCCAGAGGTAGTGGAACATACCAGGTGCTGTCCCGTGTCCGTACTTCCCGCCGAACCGGCCGATCCCCCACTCGATCCACATGAGCGGAATGCCCAGCAGGACGAATGCCACAAAATAAGGAATCATGAATGCACCGCCGCCGTTATTGGCGCATTGAACGGGAAAACGGAGGAAATTGCCAAGACCCACAGCATTCGCGGCCATGGCAAGAATAAGGCCTATACGGGTCCCCCATTGTTCACGGGGTTTCGGGTGGGGTTGATTCATGACGAAAGGTTAACGAAAAAACATGCGGGATTCAATAAATAAAAGAGGCACCACCTCAAAGAACTGGGATGTTCAACGGACCTTCCGGACATGATATTTATTCTTGATATTCGACTCAAAAAAACGTCCGTGGGAGGGAGCCATCAGAAATTCCTGATAAACCGTCTCAGGAACATTCTCATACTGGTAGATAGAACCGACAATGAATTCAACCTGAAGCATGTTGCGCTTATGCTCGTATCCGATCCATTCGATCTCACGTGATAAGACCATGTTATTGATCATTGTGTCCCCCTTTTGTTGGTATTATTAACGGACAAAATGACTGAATCTTGAATTTTTTCAGGATTTTTTTGTAAAAATCAGCGACAAAACATACTCCCCCCCCCCTTGTCGTCACGCATGGTCAGACACTCCGATCGACGCGTAAGACGCTCAAAAAACACTTTGGCCGTCACTTTTTTAAAATTCAACGTACTGTCAAAAAACCGTTCTATATATTCCCAGGACTCAAAAATAACGGTTCTACCACAAATTCTAAGAATTCGGATGTCTTCGAGGATTTTCGAGCAAGATACGTATCTCATCATCCAGCGCTCCGAATTCTTTAGCGATCGCAATAAAATCGGCACAATTTTCGTACCGCTCCGCGATCAATGCCTCTCTGAGGTAGATCAACGCAGTCAACTTCACAGGATCCCGTGTTCTCCGCCTATATCTTGCTATGCCGGTCGGACTTAATGTTGGGTTCATGGTTGTTACCTCCTCTTATAAGCAGACGATTTGTGGAGCGAAGCGCTCACAAATTGTAGGCCGTTAAGCCGTCTGCGCGTTAGACCCCGCCTCTTGCTTTCGCAAGAAAGCGGCGGGGTTGTTTTCGTCCGGCTAGGTTATCTTCGCTTTCCTCCGTTGGGGAAAGCTCGCTAACCTAGGGACTTAAACAAAAAAAAGCCCATGACCGCTTTTGCGATCATGGGCTTTTGAATGATTCCGTTTTATTCCAACTCTACTTCCGGCTTACGCTAGGTCCTCCCAAGCGTCTCTCAAAAGCCCACGGCCGCGAACTGCATGGCGGCACTTCGTGGACAGAAACCACGCCTGCGCCATGACGATTGTCATGGGATATTTCGCTAAGCTATGGATCTGATTGAGGTTACGCTTTTTCATAATTTTCCTTTGTTTCGATTTCTATAAGAAATGTAACAGATTTCATAAATTTGTCAACAACCGCTCCAAAATCGAAGCGCGGGATTCGGGTAAAGTGAAACGTAAAATCTTTTTTCGTTCAGCATTACCCGTTCATCATTCCCCAGACTTTTAGTACGCCCGGATGCGGCGCTTGAATTCGTTCCAAGGGAAGAATTTTCCGGGACATTCGGTCGCCGCACCCGGCACATCGCGATGACCCACGATATTCTGGTCGGGAATGCGGTAAAAACCCTTGAGGGTGATCACGAGAAAGGTCAGCGAATCAAACATCTTGTCAGGAAGTCCGGTCTCGCTGTAATTACCGACGACCGCGATGCCGATCGCCTTTTTGTTCCAGTCTCCCTGTTTAACGTGGGCACCATCCATCTGCTTCAACCAACGGGGTCCGACTTCAATTTGGCCGCTCGTTTTCCCGCGCGAACCGTTGTCGATCAGAAAATCATATCCCATTCCATTGTCCCACCCACGCTGATGATGAAGTCCGTCGATGCTGTAGGCACTGCCCTGATCGGTCGCCGTATGGTGGATCACAATATGCGTCCAGCGTGTTGTCGGAAAAAGCGGAATATTTGCCCGCGGACCACGCGTGTTCGGAATTAAAAGTTTCATCCCCTTCTTGAGCTGTGTCTTACTCGTTAAATTATTGACGCGCATGATCGTCGCCATATCCACGCTGTAGATGCTTGAGATGCGCCAAAGTGTCTCGTAGGGCCCGACTTCATGATAAATGTTGCGTGGGGCACCCGACGGGGCCGGAAGAACCGTGGTAAGCGCCGAAACCGGACGCGGAGACAGATACGCCGTTGTATGGCTCGGAGGAGATGATGCGCAGCCGGAAAGGAAACCTGCGCCCGCTAAAAGGACGAAGAATATCCAGGCATGCTTGTTCGAAAATCTGTTTGCGGATATTTGAGATAGCACTTTATGAGACCTTCATAGTTGATATTTTTCGCCCAAACAACCCTGCGGCTTTAGGACGTTTTTTAGGAGCAGTTCTTCAAAAAAACCGATACCTTTTTGTGAAAAATGCTAAGTCCCGTTATGGGATTCGCTCCCAGATCCACGGCGAGGATTGAAAGCCCTTTACTTGAGATCGCCTTATAGTCCCCCATCGCCTGGGCCTGTTTGAGTTGGCTGAACCCATAGACCTCGCCTGGGATCTTTACATCTTTCGTGTCCTTCACAAAAAATTCGATAAAAATTCCCTGCTTCGGTCCGCCCTTGTAAAGCTGCCCGATGGAGTGAAGATATCGGGGCCCGAAACCGGAAAGCACGGGAACTTTTAAGGCTAAGGCCATGGACTTCTGCAATCCCTGAAGGACTTTCTTCGTGGCCGGCGAACGGTCCACATACGCCAAAAGCGATACAAAACCGTTTTTGGGAAGTTTGGAAAAAAAGACCGCCAGCGTCTTCTTATCACTAGAGGTCAATGTTGCGTTTTTTGCGACAAGAAGTCTCTCCGGTTTCGGCAGGGCTTTTTTCTTTTTTACATCTTCCAAAAGCCGGCTTGTGATATTCTTGGATTCCGTCACGTTCGGTTCATCGAAGGGATTGACCTTCAGCACCACGCTCGCAAAACTCGTCGCGACTTCCCAACGCAGGAACTCCCCGCCCACATTGACCCCATCGCTCCACACAAAATCCAGGACCGGAAACCCCTTGGCTTTGAGTCCTTTGATACGCGCCGCCCAAAGTTTTTCGTTCTCCCCCTTGAGACGCAGCATCACGAATACGCGGTCACTGCCATACCGGTCAAAACTAAGTAGCGGCTCACCTGCCACGGGCGTAATGCCCTTGCCGTCCTTCCCCGTGCTTTCGGCAATCAATTGTTCGGCCCAATCCGCGAAAGACGCCAGTTCAGGTGAGGTCCAGAAAGTCAGTTTGTCTTTTCCTTTAAGCGCCAGAACCCCCAAAAGAATGCCCAATGCGATACCTTCGTTCCTGGAAATATCCTTCGTCGACCGCATCGCATCAAGAAAACGCTGCGCATCGGCAAGCACTTGACGAACATCGATCCCCAAAAGCGCGGCGGGCACAAGGCCGAAGAATGAAAGCGCCGAATAACGGCCGCCAATGTCCTGCGGGTTCAAAAAAAGCCCGCCAAAGGTCTTGCTGCGCCCCAAAGTTTCCAGAGGCGAACCATGGTCGGTGATAATGACAAACCGCTCTGCTGCCTTGTTCTCATCGCCCTTGTAGAACTTTTTCACCCGGTCAAAGAAATACTGATATTGCGAGCGCGTCTCGATCGTAGAGCCGGATTTGCTGCCCACGAGAAAGACCGTTGAAGGATAGCGTACAATCTTTTCGACTTTAAGAATGCTAACCGGATCCGTGGTATCGAGCAGATGAAAACGGATCCCCTTGAGCGCTCCCTTCACTTTATGCGCGGGCTTCTTAAGAATGAGCGACAACACTTCCGCCGCGAGGCTCGATCCGCCCATGCCGAGAAGAACAACATCGCGAATCTTGTCATTGAAAAATTTTTCCTGCAGTTCGTCGATCTCATACAATTTCCCGGTGATCTTCTCGCAATTTTCTACCCAGCCCAGACGGTTGAGGATCACTTTTTGGTGAGCTGCGTCATTCGACCAAAGCGTCGGGTCCTTCGCAAGCCAGCGGGCGTGAAGATCTTTTTTTGCAAGCTGGGCAAGCATGTCCGCCACGCTTTTTTCAAGATTTCCCGGTAATGAAATGTTCACTTTGACGGTTGGGGCCATTTTAGAGTCTCTTTTCTTTTCCAGGGTTGTCATAAGGGATTCAAAGGAATCCATAAAAGATTTCACGCCGTCCCTCTGCAGACGATCGCAGACAGCATGGATGTCAATGCCAAAGCCCTTTAGTGTCAACAGGACCGCTTCGGCATCCGGGATATTTTCTTCCACCGAACCCGGACGGATCTCGCCATGCGCCAGGAGCGCTTCCCAGGTGTTTTGCGGGAGCGTGTTCACGGTATCTTTTCCGACCAGTGTCTCCACATAGATCAGATCCGGGTACAAGGGATTCTTGCAGCTGGTACTGGCCCAAAGAGGTTTCTGGACACAGGCCCCCTGATTTTTGAGCGTCTGAAAACGGGCGGAACCAAAAAGCTCCTTGAAAACCCGGTAGACCTCCTTGGAATTCGCGATGGCGGCTTTTCCTTTGAGGTCGGTCAGGAGCATCCGCTTCGCGGCATCTTCCTCGGCCACAAGTTTGGCATCGAGTTGTTTATCGATGTCCGTATCAATGCGACTGACAAAAACACTCGCCACGGAATGGACACGGGAAAGATCGCCGCCCTTTTTTGCAAAAGCCTCAAGCCCATCCAGATACGCATTCGCCACGTCCCTGTAATTTTTTTGGGAGAAGATTAGCGTCACGTTAACATTGATCCCCTCTCCAATGAGGCGGCGAACCGCATGAACACCCTGTTCGGTGGCCGGCACTTTGACCAAGACATTCGGACGGTCCACAAGACGAAAAAGCCGTCTTGCTTCCTCGATCGTCGCGTCCTCATTAAAAGCGAGATTCGGAAGCACCTCGAGGCTCACAAAACCATGTTCGCCACGGGTCTTCTGAAAAACCGGCAAAAAGAGATCGCAGGCATTGCGAATGTCGAAGGTCGTCAGGACATCATAAATCTCCACCGTGCTCGCCCCGCGCTTCAGGAGTTTCTGGATGTCCTGCTCATAACCTTCACCCTGACTGATCGCCTGCTGAAAAATGGAGGGATTGGAAGTCACGCCGAGAAGACCGCTTTCCTCGATATAAGCCTTAAGGGTTCCGGACTTCAGAAGTTTGCGACTGATCGTATCAAGCCACGGGCCTTGTCCGGCCTTGTAGAGTTCAATACTCGGCAAATCCGTCGTACACGTTTCCATAGAATCCTCATGATTAGTTCGTGAATAATGTTGTTTGGCGGCAGGAAAAACAGAAGGAATTGTACCATGACCGCACGCAACGGGCAACGCACAACAGGGCCCCAGCCGCGTACCGCGCTCATTCAACGATTCTCCCGGAGGCAGGTTAAAACGTCTGACGGATCCTTGCGATCAGATCCTGAAGTCCTTTCTTCTGCGTGGCCGAGATGAGAACCGCCTCCGGGAAGACGCCCTGAATCCGGACCTTCTCCACATCGCCCAAAAGATCCGTCTTGTTGAGCGCGAGAAGCTTTGGCTTCGCTTCCGCACCCAGTTCTTTCAAGACCTCCTCCACCACACGTTTATGCTGAACAGCATGTTCGCTCGCGGCGTCGACCACAATCAGAATCAGATCCGTATCCAACACTTCTTCCAGAGTCGCGTGGAAGGCCTTCACAAGCCCGTGCGGTAGATCGCGGATGAAACCTACGGTGTCGGTAAAAAGAACGGCCTGACCGTTGCCGTCTTCATAGATCCGTGTCTTGGGATCCAGCGTTGCGAAAAGCCTGTTCTCTACATAAGCGTCCGCGCCGGTCAAGGCGTTAAGGAGCGTGGATTTTCCGGCGTTCGTGTATCCGACAATCGCGACCTGCCGGAGTCCTTTTTGCCGGCGGCCCTGGCGCATCTGCGCCCGGTGTGTCCTGAGTTTCTCGAGCTGTCCCTGAATATATTCGATGCGCCTGCGGATCTTGCGCCGGTCCACCTCGAGTTTTTGTTCGCCCGGACCACGGGTCCCGATGCCGCCGCCCAGACGCGACATGATCACACCCTGTCCCACCAGCCGCGGCAAAAGATATTGCATTTGCGCGAGCTCGACCTGGAGTTTTCCGTCACTTGAAACCGCACGCCGGGCAAAGATATCGAGAATGAGACCGGTCCGATCCACGATCCGCACACCGCATTCGGTCTCGAGGTTCCGTGCCTGGACGGGCGTCAGATCCACGCTAAAGATCAAAACATTTGCTCCGGTCCTCGCAATCTCCTCGCGAAGTTCCTCGATCTTTCCCCCGCGGATGAAATGGCTCGGGCTCGGGTGAGGAACGCTCGCGGTAAGGCTTGCCACCACGTCCCCCTGCGCCGACTCGGTAAGCTCGGTCATTTCCTCGAGTACCTCCCGAAGATCCGGGAGATCTCTGGCGCCGATCTTGATAATGACAAGACAAACCTTATCGCGCATGGTTAATCCTGAAGCAAGAAACCAAGAAACAACGGGGTGAAAGAAAAAATGTATTTATGGTGCTTTTGTGCATTTATATCTCTCATTCTTTATTTTTTAGAAAATTGGCCAGGATAAAATCACTTACCTGCGCTACAGTGGCACTCTCCGGCCACCAGACCCAACGAATGCCCCGTTCCCGTTTGAACCAGGTCCACTGCCGCTTGGCAAAATGACGCGTTGTTTGTCTTATTCTGTCCTTTACCTCCTCAAACGATGCGTCATTGCGAGCAACCGGCGGGAGCGAAGCAATCTTGTTTTTAAAAGAAAGATTGCTGCGTCGCCCGCCGCAATCCTTGGCGGGCTCCTCGCAATGACACTGTAGCCATTCCAAGACTTCCTTATACCCTACTCCCTGCAGCGCGGTTTTGGAAAGTTTCTTGCGGGAAAGTTGCTTCACTTCGCGCACGAGCCCTTTGCGGAACATCTCGTCCACACGCCGGTTGATCTTCCGGTAAAGCGCGTCGCGATCCAGATGAATACCGATCACAACAGGGCTATAGCCAAGTTCCCGAAGACCCGGCGTTTTCCGGACGGGTTCGGACGGCTTCTTTCCCGAGATAAGATAGATCTCTAACGCCCGTATAATGCGACGCTGGTTATGAGATCCAATAGCCTTGGCCCGGGAGGGGTCCAGTTTGAGGAGCCTCCTATAGAGGGCCGGTAAGCCCTTTTTCAGAGCCTCCCGCTCAAGCTTCCGCCGTAGAGAGGCATCTGCCCTCGGTAAGGGCGAAAGCCCCTCTAGGAGGGCTCTGACGTAAAAGCCCGTCCCGCCCGCCACTATAGGGATTTTGCCCCTTCTTACGATATCTTTAATGGCCTTGAGGGCGAATTGGCGGTAGGCAAAAACCGAGAAACCCTTTGCGGGAGGGATAAGATCAAAGCCGTAGTGCGGAATGCCGCCGCGCTCTCTTTTCGAGGGTTTCGCGGTCCCGATATTCATTCCTTTATAAACGAGCATGGAATCGGCGGACAGGACTTCGCCGCCAAGTTTTTTTGCGAGCGCGACCGCAAGCGCCGACTTACCCGACGCCGTAGGACCGACAATAAAAGGAATGGTGGTTTTCGTCACATCGATTCGGGTTGAGAGATGCCGAGAAGTTCGAGGCCATTGCGGAGAACGATGCGGGTGGCATCGGCTAAAAGAAGACGCGCTTTGGTAAGTTCCTTATTTTCGGTGACTACGCGGTGGTGGCTGTAGAACTTGTGAAAGCACGCGGCCACCTGACGCAGATAATCCGCAAGACGGTACGGCTCCGTCGAACGGCTTGCCTGAATAAGATAGTCGGAGAATTGCGAAAGGCAGCCGATCAGTTCCGCTTCCTCCGGCGTAGTAAGCAACTTGAGATCCACTTTCGTGGTAATACCCTGTTCGGCGTATTTTGAAAGGCTCGCGATACGGGCGTGAGCATACTGAAGATAAAAAACGGGATTCTCCTGCGATTGTTCTTTGGCGAGATCGAGATCAAAATCCAGGTGGCTTTCCTGCCGGCGCATCACAAAGAAAAATCGCGTCGCGTCAACCCCGACCTCCTCGTAAAGCTCCCGGAGGGTCACGAATTCCCCCGCACGCGTGGACATGCGCACCGGCTGCCCTTTCCTGAAAAGCGTGGTCAGCTGGATGATCCCGATATGAATGGCCTCCGGCGAATACCCCAATGCCCGGCAAGCGGCCTTGAGACGCGGAATATAACCATGATGGTCCGGCCCCCAGAAATTGACGAGCATGTTGTAGCCGCGCTCGTATTTGGAGAGATGGTAGGCAATATCCGGCGCCAGATAAGTGTATTCGCCCGTGGATTTTTTGACCACCCGGTCTTTATCATCCCCGAAATCCGTCGAGCGGAACCAAAGCGCGCCCTCATTTTCATAAAGATAGCCCTTTTCTTTCAGAACCTTCAACGCGTGTTCCACCTCATTTTTGGCATAAAGCGTCTTCTCGCTGAAGTAATGGTCAAAATGGACCCGCATCCTGGCGAGATCCTCTTCGATCGAACCCATGAGATATTTCACCGCATAGAGCCCGCAGTATTCGACCGCCTTTTCCTCGGGCTCCTTGAGGAGCGAATCCTTCTTTTCCTTCTCGATGATGTCGCGTGCGATCTCGCGGACATAATCACCCTTGTAACCCTCCTCCGGGAACGGCATTTCCATGCCCAGAAGTTCGTTGTAACGCGCCCAAACGCTCTGGGCGAGCATCCTCATTTGCCGGCCGGCATCATTCAGATAATATTCCGAATGCACCGTATGGCCCGTGAACTTGAGGATCCGCGCAAGACAATCGCCGATCGCGGCCTGACGTCCATGCGCGATCGTAAGAGGTCCCGTGGGGTTTGCGCTCACGAATTCCAGAATGGCTTTCTTGCCTTTTCCAAATTCCGACTTGCCGTAATTTTTATCCTGTTTATGGATCTCCAGAAGCACCGCGCCCAGGTCTTCTTTTTTGAGATAAAAATTGATGAATCCGCCGCCGGCCAGCACCATTTTCTCGATTGAAGAATCCTTCCCGAGTTTTCCCTGGATTAATCCCATCGTGGTTGCTGCAATAAGCGCCGGTTTCTCGTGTGTCACTTTGGCGAGCTTGAACGCGATATTGCACGAAAGGTCCCCATGCTGGCTGTCTTTGGGAGGATGGAGGTCGTAGCTGAAACCATTCGGCAAGATGGCCTTCTGCTTCTCGCAATAATCTTTTATAGCCGCATCAGTAATATTTTCAATTTTGTTTTTCATCGGATGGTTTCAGCGGGTAACGGTGAACGGCAAACGTAGGGGCTTCTTCGTACCCCGTTCCCCGTTTCCCGACAATTAAATTTTCTTCGCTTCCCCCCACAGCCGCTCGAGGCCGTAGAATTCGCGGGTTTCATGGTAAAAAATGTGGGCGATCACCGGCCCGAAATCAAGAAGCACCCACTTCCCTTCCGTCAAGCCCTCGATATGGAAGGCCGGCATCTTGCGTTGTTTCATCTCATCGATAAGATGCATCGCAACGGACTTCACGTGACGGTCGCTATTCCCGTGGGCAATCAGGAAATAATGTGCGATGCTGGAGTGTTTGGAAATATCAAGAAGCACCGGCTCTTCGGCCTTCTTGTCTTCCGCAAGTGTTCGTAACAATTCGGCGATCTTTTTAGGCTGCAAGAGGACTCACCTTTCCGGGTTAAAATTGCGTGGATTGTAACATACGTAATGACGTGCCACAAGAACGCCCAGGCACTCAGTCGCGCCGCGAGCCACGGCGTATGGGCCGCATGGCGTGGAACATACCCGTGACGCACGGATCATGCGGCACAATATCCTTCATGTTCCAGCAACCGGCGTTTCCATTTCTTCCCCGCCGAATACTCTCCGAGTCCACCCGAAACGGGAATGACCCGGTGACACGGGATCACGATTGGAAGGCGGTTCTTTCTCATGGCATTCCCGACCGCTCGAGCCGCACCGGTATACCCCGCCCGCTTTGCAAGTCCGCCATAGGTGACGACTTTTCCCGCCGGCACCCGGCATAAGACCCTGTAGACTTTCCTTTCGAAAACAGTGAAACCCGAAAGGTTCATTTTCAAGTTCAGCTTTGTAGCAGGATCCTTAAAATAACTCGTTATGATCCTAGTGACTTTTTCACGCGCCCCGGATGCGCGAACGAGATGATATCGTCCCGGAAACTGCACGGAATAAAGTCCTCTTTTTGTTATAAAAAGCCGAAAAATTCCCCATTTCGTTTTTACGGGTAGGAATTCTGACTTGCAGCTTGTCACTTACAACTCACCCCTGAAACCGGTTGGTAATCGGCATGCGACGGCCGAACCAGGCCTTTTCGGTTACCCGCAGGATAGGCGGAGTTTGGCGACGTTTGTATTCGTTGTGGTCAACCCTGCAGATGATATCGGCAATAACCGCAGCAGAAATTTTCTTCCTGAGCCTGCTAATGATCTCATTGCGGCTCAAGTTCTTCTCGATATAAAGATTGAGGACCTTATCCAACACGTCATAGGGCGGCAACGAATCTTGATCCTTCTGGCCAGGCCGGAGCTCGGCAGATGGAGCTTTGATGAGAATAGCCTCCGGAATTATTTTTTCGATTGTATTACGATATCGCGCAAGTCGGTAGACGTCTGTCTTATAAACGTCACCGATCACCGCGAGACCACCCGCCATGTCACCATAAAGCGTGCAATACCCCATCGCAAGCTCGGATTTGTTACCGGTCGTAAGGACCAACCTTCCTTCGTGATTCGAGAGAAACATTAACTCCATTCCGCGCAGCCGCGCTTGAAGATTTTCCATGGCTAAACTCGGAGCCCGGGACTCGGGATTCGGAATTCGTTTGTCATTTCGCAAAAATGTTTGATACATTTTTTTAATGGAACGCGCCTCAAATTCGATCCCGAGGTTTTTCGCGAGTTCCTCTGAATCTTTCCAGCTCCCCTCTGACGAGAACGGCCCTGGCATCGTCACACCCTTGACGGCTTCCTTACCCAGCGCATCCACAGCAATAGCCGCGACCAGCGCGGAATCGACCCCGCCGCTCAGCCCTATCACGGCTTTCTTGAACCCGTTCTTCCGGAAATAGTCCCGCACCCCCATCACGAGCGCATTATAAATTTCTGAGTGTGATGAAATTTCAGAATTTTTACAGACCGCGCTTGGCGCACAGGACGCTTTAGGTCCAGCTCCTGCGCGATTGGAAGACAGATGCGGCGCATGTTTGTTCCAATCACAGAAAAAAAGCCCTTCCTCGAAGGCCGGCGTGCGAAAAAGAACGTGGCCCTTCGCATCCACAAGCATACTTCGGCCGTCGAACAACAGGTCGTCTTGTCCTCCGACCTGATTCACATAAAGAACCGGAAAACCGTGACGACGAGTTTGTTCTTTGAGCAGTTGCTCACGGGCCGCGGCCACATTGCGGTAATAAGGTGACGCGGAGATATTGAGGACGAGATCAACCTTCCTTTTCGCAAGCCCGACGAGAGGCTTCACTTCGTAGCGCTTGTCCCAAATATCCTCACAGATGGTCAAACCGATTTTATGACCGTTAAACGAAACGACCTTTGTCTCAGAACCAGGCCGGAAGAAGATCTCCTCCAGGAACACATCATAGGTCGGAAGCAATTGTTTGTGATAGACCGTGCGGATCTTACCTTTCTCAATCCAGGCGACAGAATTAAAAGCATTTTGCGAAACTCGATATTCGGAACTCGCCCCTCTGCTAATAAAACCAACTACCACCGCGATATTTTTATTTCTGGTCGCCGCTGTGATCTTCTTGAGAGATTTGAGTCCTTCAGTCAGAAATTGTTTTTTATTGGCAAGATCCCAGACTGGATAACCGCAAAGGGCCGCCTCGGGGAAAACGACTAGGTCCGCGCCTTTTCGCACTGCTTCATCGATCCAGCGAAGGATCTTCGCGGTATTCCCCGTGTAGTCCCCGACCGTCGGATTCATCTGTGCGATAGCAACCTTCAAGGGAGTTTTCATAGCAAAGAAATTATATCATAAAGCGTAAGGTGTACGGAGCATACTGTTTCAGGAAAGACTTGAAGTAAGGGAAGGATCGAGCTTTTCGACCGCACCTTTGAGCAAGTAGAAACAAAACCTCTTAAATCTTTTATTGGCAGCGTGAATTAACCCAAGGCAGGAGAAATTTACATTCTATTACGCCGACTGCTTGACGGCTTCCTCAGCACGCATCTGAGCTTCGAGAACTTCGGAAACACTGCGCTGCTGCGCCCATTTGATCGGCTTATTGTAACCGACAATAACTACGATACCACCGACTTGTGCCAAGAGAGCGTAGGTCTTGAGCACACTGGCAAGAGTATCATCCTCATTCATCTGGAGCTGAATAACTGCCGAGCGAATGTTGGCATCCGAGACACTCAAACCGGTCACATCGAACGTTTCGGTAGCCGCGACGGATTCAAAAGTCCCGACCACGACCCGAATATCCAGGTCGTTGGCAAAAGCAACAATCCGGTCTTGGATCGACTTCTGCTCCGCGGCATTCTCGGCGGGGATCGCAACCGGTAACTTGGTCCCCAGCACACGGGCGACCGCGACATAATTTTCAATTGTTTTTAGATCAAATTTAACAACCTGACGATTCGGAGCCTGATAGTTCGCAGGCGAGGTAATACCGAGCTCTTGCATAAAGACCCTGATCATTCCCGACTCCATACGCAGAGCATCAGACTTCAAAACCTCCGTTGTAAGGACAACTTCTTTACGTACCTCCGCCGACGCGCCGACTGCCGCGATCATTCTCGCTGTTCTATCACGGACTTCCACTCGCGAGGCTACCGCCTCTTTCATTTTCAACGGCACCTTGGCAGCTCCAGACGTCGGCACAACACGAATCTTTTCCGAAAGCGACGCTCTAGCCTCGGAACGAGCTTTCATTCCGGTGGGCGGATTTGCTATTTTTAAATGAATGGTCAAATGTGTATATCCAGGGCTTATCTCGCGAGTACGGTTTCCGGCAACAGGATATCCGTTTTTAAAAACTTCTTTCTCAAAGGATTCTTCGACAGGAAGAACTTCCGACACCCCATACTGCACCTCTAAATTCTTTTCCTCCCGGACCACAAGCGCAATCATTTGAAAATCCGCTTCACTCAACCGATTGTAATGCTGCTTACCAGAAATGATCCAATCGAAATATCGTTTCAATGATGCAAAACGCGCATCAAACATCCTAAGGCCTTTAACAATAGACAAACGCTTTTCATAATCGTTTCCATTTTGAAGATCGTTGATAAACGTCTGTAGAGGATGTGGATCACCCATTTTGTTGAGCGCTATTGCAGCGGCTATGCGAACATAAAAATCCTCATTCTTCAAAGCATCGCGCAATGCCGGAACATCATTAAGTTTTCTAAGCGCGGTAACAGCAGCTACGCGAACATCCGGATACTTGCTATTTACCTTTTTACCAAGTTCAGCCAAAGTATTAAAACTTTGAAGCGCGATAATAGCCTCTATGCGAACTTCCATGTTTTCATCATCTAACGCCGCAACGAGCGTGGGGATAGTGGAGTAATCCCTGATTTCTTCAAGAAGAAGAACGGCTCTAATACGATCTGCAGATTCTCCGGTTATTGCTCTTCTTTGTAAATAATCTAATGTGCCACCTCTTTCCAACGATAAAAATTTCGTCTCATTATTGTGGAAATAATAGTCGCGTGGAAATAGCAACTGCCAAAAAATATTTTTGGTTGAATTTTTTATCTTTTTAAACAACCAAATAGCGGAAGTTACCGGCAGAATAAAACTCAGTACCAAACCCCGTCCAATTTTGAAAAACCAGTTAGAATCGATATCCTCCCAGTCATGCTCACGAGACTCGGCATTGAGCAGACGAAGAAGTAATAGCGTCACGCCAAAAATACAGTAGACAACAAACCAATCCCCAAAACCCCATGGATGCAACACCCAACCGGAAAGCTTATCGTAAAAGTTGAATGTAATGATAGATTGCAAAGTAGATTGTACAGACGTAACGCTAAAAGAACCGTTAGTCGCAGCATCCGCGGAAATCGCTGTCATCATTGCCTGAACCGCCACTAACATCAATTTCTTGAAAATACCACTATATGACGAGGCCACTGATATTTTCCGCTCCAAAGCCCTTTGCTCCGACCGTACCGCAACAGCTCGATTTATCACTTCGCCCAGCGTTTGTCTCTGTACTATATTCCGAATCTCGGAGCGCATCTCCACCCGTGACTCGACGCGTGGCTTCGGGAGTGTGGTCAATCTCTCCAAATTCCGCAAAGTCTTCTCCGTTTCGGGGTATCCCGAAAGGAAAGCATCCAGGCTCGCCTTAACTTTTTCGACAACTTGAAACCCGTCTTTGGGAACCTGGACACTCACAACCCCCGGCGCTGACTTTGTAATCGTATCCTGGATCCCATAGACTTCGTTATTAGAATTCAGTTTGTACCCTTGTTTCAGATATTTCTCCGGCAAACCGGCATCATAGACCGCCCACCCGATGAGCGCCTCATCGCTAAGTTCTTTTGTTTTTGAATCATAGGCCTTGATCGGCACAGGAACCAGCATTGCACGGCCAGTCTCTTTCACACCCCAAGAACTTTGCGCCTGCGCAATAACACGAAGTTCCAGCGAAGGCTCCGTGATAATGCCGACACGGACTGACTCATTTTCAGCTTTATTAGCCAGCCCTGAAATGAGGCCCTGTGCATTTTTCAGGTTCTCGAGCGTCACGGTCGAAGTGTTCTCCTTACGGACCACCATGGGAAAAGCCTTCCCTTCCCTTCGCAAAATATATTCCATCACATCCGCCTCGGTCAGCCATCCGTTGATTGTTGTTTCCGGAATATCGCCGTAAAATTTTATAGTCCCTTCTTTGAGAGATTGAAAACCGCGGCCAACACCTCCCGTCACAACGATTGGGATTGTTTTTTTGTTTGCGATATAAGCCCTGGCGAATTCAATGATCGTCCGGACATCCGGATTGCCCATAAGCAAATAAACATCTACGGGTTCCTCCGCCACGCTTTTCCCGACCGAGAGCATATCCACCAGAGTCTGCAGATCATTATCCAAGGCATCCCGGGGCGTCAACAGAGGTACAGACTGCACAACTGGCGCCGGTGTTGTAGGCAGTGCCATCGGTTTTTCCGCTGAAGGCTCAACTGTAGGAGAAATCACGGGGAGTGTCGCAGGCGGCGCTGCGGGTTCAACCGGTACTTCCGGTTCTGCGACGGCAAGGTATTCTTTTACCGCATTGATCTCTTGAATGAGAAACCGGATTTCATTACTCGTCTCCTTCGCATACATTTGAAGGTTATGCGCTTTATCGGAGTAATCCGCACTTATAGGGTAGTTTTCGTTCATCTCCTTACGGACAACCTCATCGCTAAATTTTTGCGTGTGAGGCCATCTTCTGCTCTCCTCGACCAAAACTTCCCATTTCAGCTTAAGCTCGTTTTTCCGAGTTTCCATATCCGGTAAGCTACGTCTCAGCAAGGATGGATCGACGAATTCAGGAAGCAATGCCTCAAAGATCTTTTTGGACTGGCTTACAGCCTTTTCAAAATCGGTACGTTTGTAGGTACCACGGAAACGGCGCCATCGCCCCTCGTACGGCCTGAACTTCGCAACATTCACAAGGCCATCATGCATCTGCTGACCCATAAAATGACCGATCGCGTCGACAGCCTTCGTCTCATCGCCGAGAACGCCGGATCTTCCCTGCTCTTCCAGCCTTTTCAAATGCAGCAGGGCTATTTTTAAGGCAAGGTTCTCACCTTCGACAAAAGATCCTTTTGCCCTGGCGATATCTTCTGCAAAAGCCGCCTTATTTTCATGGCTAACGGGTTCACCGATCGCCGGGTCGTAAAGACCTTGATCCAGCAACCGCTTCGCCAGACGCGCCGCGTCCTTCAACGACCGCCTTTGCGGCGAATTTTCAACCGGTTCCCCATTGACAAACGGCTGTCCCTTGATCAAAAAAGTCACCCTTTTGATCACAGGGCTCATATAAACCGCAAGCGAGGAGGGACTTTGACGTTCAACCAACGCCGAGGGAGAATAAAGCCTGTAATGATCACCATTCTCCGGAATCAGGATCTCCCCATCTGATTCATGAAAAAACACTGGAAGGTTCCGAAAAGGAAGAGTGTACACTCTTTGCGGAAAACTTACGGTTGTCGGTAAATATTCAGACATTAACAAACGGACCCAAAGAAAAAAATCATCAAACGTAACATACGGATCCATATAAATAAGCAGATCGGTTAAACCATGGATCACTCTGTCGTCATACTCATCTGTTCCTTTTTTACCCAACAAATAGGAGGCTACCACAGCTCTTCGCGCGTCTTCAAAGCGGAATCCCATATGCTCAAACTTCACCTTTTGGAAATACTCGAGAATTTTTTCAGTAGCTAGTATGCCTTGAGGCTCGGCAGCAGTAAGATACTTTTTGAAATTTTCTTCCGTAAAACCGAGAAACCGGTTTTCGGAACGCATCCCACGCAGTTCCGACCGCGACGCGGAAGATTCACTCCCAGTCGCTTCTGAAGACGGCTTAACCGACGCCGGCGGAACAGCAGTGCCAGCGGGCGGTGCCGAATTCGGTGCGTTCACATCCGATGGGAAGGCCCATCTTTTCAGTGGCCAGATCGCCATTATCAACCAAAGCACCGCGACAGCCCAAGTAAGCAATGTGCCGCTGACCAAGGTGTTCTGAATCGCCTGGAGCCAGGGCGAGTTACCCTGCATCCATGGGCCGAACCACGTTTGAGGGCCACCTTCTGCCACGCCCCCTCCCGATGCCGGCACAAAAAAACTGTCATGTAAAAGATTTTCTTGAAGCACTGAAAACAACTGTTGGGCCGGAGGGAAAAAATAGGTCGCGAGCGCTGCCAGGATAACGCCGTAGCCCAGGACAACCGCCACTCCATACGCCAGTTTATTGCCACTAAGAACAAATTTGCCAATCTTCACGTCAGGCCAAACAAACCCTGCCAAAAAGTCAATGTGCAATGCGGACACAAAGAACAGCATCAAAACACTAAAAAGCGCAATCCAGAACAGCGGGAAGATTTGAATCAGCAGTGGCACCAAAGCTCCCGTCAAAACCAGAAAAGCCGATAGTCCGATCATGTGGGAAATATGCCGCCGGAAATCCTCAGCTCTGAATATTTCATCTCCAAGTTTTTGGGCCTGCCATCTGGCAATGATCGGAGCTATGATCGACTTCCCATAAAACGGAAGAGCAACATTCTTCACCACGTCCCAAAAAGCAAAGAGCCTAGACTTGAGAGAGCCTTTCATGAGCCTTTCCTGATACTCCGCCGCTTTTTCTTTGCTAAGACCGATGCTTTTTACAAAATGCCAGAAATCCCTGGAATAAATGCCGGGGATCACAACGATAAGAACCGCGAGAACGACCCCGATCCCAAAACCGGCCCAAGAAAAAACAGCGCCAAACAGGACGGGTTTCAGCCAATGTCCGGCGAGCAGAATTGCTATCCCAGTACCGAACGCAAGACCGCGGCGAACGTGATCGTCCTGCATGATCTCAAAAACTTCCGGCCCCTTGCCGATGACTGCTTCCGAGGGCGTCTTGCGCGGCACTTCAGCATAATGCTTAAAATCGGCCATACGTTGCGCGGACTTGCCTTTGTCCAGGCGATCCAGCACGCGGTTCACAAAACTTGCACCACTAATACCAGCCTTTTCCAGGGTCATAAGCACGATATCCAGAAAAAGCCATTTCAATGATTCCCGGATCCATGGACCGATCCCTCGGGACACCGACCAACGGTAAAAAAGAGCTCCCAGATAAGGCATCCCGATCAAACCGCCCAAAATAATCAAGGCTTGAACCTGGGCCATAAAAATTCCCATGAGTGAAAACAAACCCGGCAGAAGCGCGGCCAGCGCCAAAAGCACAAGAGAGTCATGCCAATCAAACTGGACCTTCGGCCCGTCCGCCGGAAAGCTATGGAAGAACCGCGCCTGTTCCGCCAGAGCGACCACACCTTCTTTAACAAGGTGTTCACCCGGTTCATCATTGGAACGGGGCCACAGTTTGGTCGATTGTGCGTTTTCTTCGACTATATTTCCACGCCGGTCATCAATGATCCCGGCCTTCCCCGAAACAAGCGCCAAAGCCGTCTTGACACCCAAGAGTGGAGGCTCATAGGACCCGAGGGCCTGAAACGCCGACAACGGAATTATTTCGATAGCGGTTACATTGAAAGGCGGCCGGGTCGTTCCCAGCATCAGAAACTGCAACGGCCGACGTAAAAAAACGGCCCAGAAAAGCTGGGACAGGACATTCTTTTTCATGAAAAAGTCTCTTGCTTTTTTAAATGCCGCGATCCCACGGGCATGCGTATGTGCGAATTCCGCTTGGGCATAGGTATCGGTCGCCGTATAAGAGACTTGTTCATCTTCATTATTGAATTTCATCGACCAGCCGCCGAAACCGTTCATTGCGACGTTCGCCGTTTTCTGGTCAAAAGACATATTAGGTGTCTCCGTCTGCTGATCAAACCTCTCCAACAGATGCTCCAAGCCTAACCAAAAACGCGGCAACAGCGACCACGCACCAACGATCTTCTTGGAGGGCTGTTGCTGTGGCTGTTCCTGTTGCTGTGGCTGTTCCTGTTGCTGTGGCTGTTCCTGTTGCTGTGGCTGTTCCTGTTGCTGTGGCTGTTCCTGTTTCGGTTTCTGTTGCTGTATCCGATCCAATTCATTCTGGGTGATAAACGGATTGTCCCTGAGTTCTGAAGCCAACCAACGTAAAAGGTCGCCAGAAAAAAGAAGGACTCTTGTGAAGTAGGCCCCGAACGGCAGGCCCGGACGCGGTTCGACTGCCTCAGCGGCAACGACAGTCCGAACCGTGTATTTGCCGAACAGACGGGTCATGCCGGCCAACAGCGCATTAAAGATGATCGTCCAAAAACCAGCAAGATGGCTCAGCCGGCCGAGCAGCCAGAGAATCGTTGTTTTTAGGGACGAATAATCCGTGCTTAGCTGGCCCATCCCGACATCCGGACGAAGGTTCAGCATTTTGGTTATAAAGAGCATCATGCCGGAGGTCACGTGGTTGCCGCTGTCCTGGGTCGTCGTGTGCAACACCTGGTGCTCAAAAGTTCCGTCTCCGTTGTCTTTCGGAAGATACTGTCCCATAAGCTCAGGATCGTTACGCACATTGTCATCATATGCTTTAAACC
>JBAZJC010000005.1:0-33460 GCA_041651495.1 Candidatus Omnitrophota bacterium
GTTTCCTTGTAAGCAACCTGCGGCTTGCCGACATTCACCTGAACATTGTATTCCCGTTTCATGATGTCGACCTTGATATCCAAATGGAGCTCACCCATTCCACCGATCAACGTCTGGACGGTTTCTTGGTCCGTTTTCACACGAAAGGTCGGATCTTCATTGACGAGTTTTCCGATCGCGTCCGAAAGACGATCCCGGTCCGCCTTCGTTTTCGGCTCAACCGCCATCCAGATCACAGGCTCCGGTACGAACATCGTCTCAAGAAGGATCGGATTGCTTTCGACACAAAGAGAGTCACCCGTCTTAACTTCCTTAAGACCTACGGCCGCCACGATATTGCCGGCACCCGCCTCATCGATCTCTTCACGCTTGTTGGCATGCATGAGAAGAAGTCGGCCGATACGCTCGGTTTTGTTGGTGCGAACATTGTAGATATAAGAACTTGAAGAAAGCGTCCCTGAATAAATACGGATATAGGTCAAAGATCCCACGAATTTATCACTTGCGATTTTGAACGCATAGCAAGCCAAGGGAGCTTTATCGTCCGCTTCGCGATGGATCTCGGTTTCCGTCCCGGGTTCGGTGCCTTTCACAGGAGGGATATCCTTTGGTGAAGGAAGATAATCCACAACGGCGTCCAAAAGTTGCTGCACACCCTTGTTCTTGAGCGCGGAACCGACAATGACCGGCGCCATCTTGAGGCTGATCGTCCCCTTACGGATCGCGGACTTGATTTCAGCGGCTGTGGGTGCCTGTCCTTCAATAAACTTGTGCATCAACGCATCATCGTATTCGGAGACTTTTTCGATCATATATTCGCGAGCCTTTTTGGCCTGCTCTGCATACTCGACCGGGATCTCATGAATATCGAATTTCGCACCAAGACTTTCATCGTTAAAAACGTAGGCCTTCATCTCGACCAGATCGATGATCCCGCGATGTTTTTCCTCGAGACCGAGCGGGATCTGGATCGGAACAGCGTTCGCGCCAAGCTGGTCCCGCATCTGCTGAACATTTTTTTCAAACTCGGCTCCTGTACGATCCATTTTATTGATGAAAGCAATCCGCGGCACATGGTAACGGTCCGCTTGGCGCCACACAGTCTCAGATTGCGGTTCCACACCTTCCACCGCACCGAAAACCGCAACGCAACCATCCAACACGCGCAAAGAACGTTCCACCTCGATCGTAAAATCCACGTGCCCCGGGGTATCGATCAGATTAATGCGGCAATCTCTCCAGAAACAGGTCGTGGCAGCCGAGGTAATCGTAATTCCACGCTCTTGCTCCTGCTCCATCCAGTCCATGACCGCAGTTCCCTCGTGCACTTCCCCGATCTTATAGGTACGACCGGTATAGTAAAGAATACGTTCGGAAGTAGTCGTCTTGCCCGCATCAATATGGGCTGCAATGCCAATATTGCGTATCCTGTCTATCGGAAAATGTATTTTCTTTTCGTCTGCCATTTTAAATTTATTCTGTGTTTTACGTACTCTTGTTTACCAGCGATAATGCGCGAAAGCCCTGTTAGCCTCCGCCATTTTATGCATATCTTCCCGCTTCTTGATGGAAGGGCCCGTCTTATTGAAACCATCAATAATCTCCTGGGCCAACTTCTCGTGCATAGGTTTTCCCTTGCGTTCACGGGAATAGCTCCGGATCCAACGAAGGGCCAGGGAATAACCACGATCTTCAGAAACGCTGACCGGCACCTGATACGTCGCCCCACCTACGCGCCGGGATTTTGTCTCCAGGAGAGGGCGCACATTATCTAATGCGGCTCGAAAAACTTCAAGCGGTTCTTTTGCTGTTTTTTCTTTGACGATATCCAGAGCATCATACACGATCCTCTCGGCGATGGATTTCTTACCGCATTCCATCACGATATTGATGAATTTTGCGACCAGAAAATCCCCATACCGCGGATCCGGATCAATCATTCTTTTTTGCGCGCGTCTTCTTCTCATGATTTCTTAGTTTCCTTTTTCGGAGTTTTTGCGCCGTATTTCGAACGCGATTTCGTGCGGTCCGCGACGCCGGCGGTATCCAGTTTTCCGCGAACAATATGATAACGAACGCCAGGAAGATCTTTCACGCGGCCGCCTCGCACGAGCACGATCGAGTGTTCCTGCAGATTATGTCCAACTCCAGGGATGTAGGCAGTCACTTCCTGCCCATTCGTCAGACGCACACGAGCTATTTTCCGAAGAGCGGAGTTTGGTTTTTTAGGAGTTTGAGTCCTGACGATCAGGCACACGCCTTTGCGAAAGGGCGAATTTTGTAAAGCCGGGGACTTGGATTTCCCTTTGAATTTATTTCTTCCAAAACGGATCAACTGGTTGATGGTCGGCGCCATTATGAATTCTCCTTGGATGCACTGGCCTCTTCGGCAGCTTTTTCTTTCTTCCCAGTTTCAGCAGGGTCGGGTAAAACATCGGTCAGGTCTTTTTCAAGTTCAATGTCATGGTGAATCTTGAAACCCGTCCCAGCCGGGATCAAATGACCCATAATGACGTTCTCCTTGAGCCCTTGCAGATGATCCCGCTTGCCGGCGGAAGCTGCTTCCGTGAGTACACGTGTTGTTTCCTGAAAACTCGCGGCCGAAATAAAACTATCCGTGGTAAGCGACGCCTTCGTGATCCCGAGAAGGATCGAGGTACCTTTGGCGGGTTCCTTGCCTTTTTTGATCATTTTGGCATTCTCTTCCGCAAACTTGAGTTTCTCCACATGGGAACCCACGAGGAATTCCGTATCGCCTGAATCTTCGATACGAACCTTACGGAGCATTTGGCGGACAATCGCTTCCACGTGCTTGTCGTTGAGCCTCACACCCTGCAAACGATAGACTTCCTGAACTTCTTCCACGAGGTATTGCTGCAGGTTTCTTTCTCCCGAAACACGAAGGATGTCCTGCAACACAACCGGACCATCCACAAGCTGCTGGCCGGCGAGAACTCTGTCACCCTTGTAAACATTCAAATGTTTGCCGTGCGGAATCAAATATTCTTTTGACATACCGGTCGAACTCTTCACGATGATCTTGCGCTGGCCCTTAACGACCTCACCAAACTCCACCACACCATCGATCTCTGAAATAACGGCAGGGTTCTTCGGTTTGCGCGCTTCAAAAAGTTCGGCAACACGCGGCAGACCACCCGTAATATCACGGGTTTTAGCAACTTTGCGCGGCGTCTTCGCGAGGAGCGTTCCGCCCGTGATCGATTGCCCGTCTTTTACCACAATGTGGGCCCCTGTCGGGATCGGATAGAACGCGAGAATCTCATCCTTGTCCCCGACCAAAAGCAACTGTGGGTGCATATCTTCTTTATGTTCGATAATCACACGTTCGGTCATACCAGTGGTCGCGTCAAGTTCCTCATTCATCGTGACGCCGGCTTTAATATCCTCAAAACGAACTTTCCCCGACACTTCGGTCAAGATCGGAACCGTATACGGGTCCCATTTCACGAAGATCTCGCCTTTTTTTACTTTTTCGCCATCCTTGTAATGAATGAAGGCACCTGTCGGGATCGTATAGCGCTCCAACTCACGGCCCGTCGGATCATGAAGTGAGAGCTGACCGTTGCGATTCAGCACTACGGTCTCGTTTGTCTTCGTGACAACCGTTTTTAAATTATGAGACTGGAGCACGCCCTCATTGCGAGCACGATAATAGGATTGTTCAACTACGCGGGACGCTGTGCCACCGATATGGAACGTACGCATGGTCAACTGGGTTCCCGGCTCGCCGATGGACTGCGCGGCGATGATGCCAACCGCGGTTCCTTGTTCCACGAGACGACGCGTGGCAAGATCGCGGCCATAGCACTTTGCACAGATACCCTTTGGAGATTCGCAGCAAAGCACAGAGCGGACGCGGATCTTCTCAATCCCGGCCTCTTCGATTTTCTTGACGGTTGCTTCGTCGATAAGATCACCAGACTTTACTATCACTTGGTCGGTGATGACATCAACGACGTTGTCCAGGGCCACACGCCCCAGAATTCTGTCAGATAGGGACACAATGACTTCTTCGCCCTCATACACCGGCTCCATTACGATTCCGTTCAAAGTACCGCAATCATCGATATTAATGATCACATCCTGTGCCACATCCACCAAACGACGGGTCAAGTACCCAGAGTCAGCAGTCTTAAGAGCGGTATCCGCCAAACCTTTACGGGCACCGTGTGTGGAAATAAAATATTCAAGTACAGTCAGACCTTCACGAAAATTTGCGGTGATCGGGCTTTCAATGATCTCGCCGGAAGGCTTCGCCATCAAACCGCGCATGCCGGCCAGCTGACGGATCTGCTGCTTGGAACCACGGGCACCGGAATCGGCCATCATGAAAATAGGGTTGAACGCATCGAGCGCCTCGAACATCACGTCCGACACGCGATCCGTGGTATGCGTCCAGATATCGATTACCTTGTTGTAACGCTCCCCATCGGTGATAACACCTTGTTTATACTGGCTTTCAATCGCTTTTACCTCTTTACGGGCGTCATTTAAAATTCCCTCCTTGGCGTCCGGGATCTGAATATCATCAATTCCGATCGAAAGACCGGCCTTGGTAGCCTCGGCAAAACCAAGGGCTTTTAATCTATCGAGAAGCTTCACGACCTCTTCATGGCCAAATGTGTTGTAACATTCTGCGATGATCTTGGAAAGCCTGCCTTTGTTCACGATGTCATTGACGTATCGAAATCCCTTGGGCAAAACTTCGTTAAAAAGGATGCGTCCCATGGTCGTTTCCACGACCTCGCCATTCGCCAGACGGAGCTTGCATTTCGCGTGCTTATGGATCTGTCTGTCCTGAAAAGCCAGGATCGCCTCCTGCGCATCACTGAACGCAAGACCCTCTCCCAACGCTTTGTCACGGACTTTGGTCAGATAATAAATCCCAAGCACGATGTCCTGCGTCGGGATCATGATCGGTTGCCCGCTCGCGGGCGAGAAAATGTTGTTAGCAGAAAGCATGAGAATGCGAGCTTCCATCACAGCTTCCATGGAAAGCGGCACGTGAACCGCCATTTGGTCGCCATCGAAGTCGGCGTTGAAAGCTGTACAAACGAGCGGATGAATACGAATGGCATTCCCTTCGATCAGCATGGGTTCGAAAGCCTGGATTCCGAGACGATGAAGTGTCGGCGCGCGATTCAGCATCACCGGATGTTCTTTGATCACTTCTTCCAAAATATCCCAAACCTCAGGTTTCACACGCTCGACCATTTTCTTGGCCGAACGAATGGTGTGCACATGGCCGCGCTCTTTGAGCTTACGAATGATAAAAGGTTCAAAAAGTTCAAGCGCCATTTTTTTCGGTAATCCGCACTGGTGGAGCTTAAGCTCCGGTCCGATTACGATAACGGAACGGCCGGAATAGTCCACACGCTTTCCGAGCAGGTTCTGGCGGAAACGGCCTTGCTTTCCTTTGAGCATGTCGCTCAGGGACTTGAGCGGTCGGTTGCCGGCACCAAGCACCGGACGACCATGACGACCATTATCAAAAAGTGCATCCACTGCTTCCTGGAGCATGCGTTTTTCGTTGCGGATAATGACATCCGGAGCTTTGAGTTCGAGCAATTTACGCAAACGGTTGTTGCGATTAATAACACGTCGATAGAGATCGTTTAGGTCGCTTGTCGCAAAACGTCCCCCATCGAGGGCCACAAGCGGACGAAGATCGGGCGGAATGACAGGAACCACTCTTATGATCATCCATTCCGGGCGATTACCGGATTTGTAGAATGCTTCTACGATCTTAAGAATCTTGACGGCACGAGCACGGGACTGTTTGGACTTGGCAGCCTTTAACTGACGGTGATACTTTGCTGTTAGTTTATCAAGCTCCAACTCCGACAAAAGTGTCTGGACAGCTTCGGCGCCCATTTGAGCAACAAAATTCTCAGGGCCATATTGTTCCTGCGCTTTCAGGTATTCATCTTCTGTCAAAAGCTGCCGCGACTTAAGCGGGGTCTGCTTCGGATCGAGAACAATGTATTCTTCGTAATAGAGAACCTTTTCAAGAGCACGGACGCTCAAGTCAAGCAAGTTCCCGATGCGCGACGGCATAGTCTTGAAAAACCAGATGTGGGAAACCGGGGTCACGAGGTCAATATGCCCCATCCGTTCACGCCGAACTCGAGCTTGGGTCACTTCCACGCCGCAACGATCACAAACGATCCCTTTATGCTTAATGCGTTTGTATTTACCACAAGTGCATTCATAATCTTTAGTGGGACCAAAAATACGTTCGCAAAAAAGTCCGTCTTTTTCCGGCTTTAGTGTTCGATAGTTGATCGTCTCGGGTTTTTTAACCTCGCCCCGCGACCATTTTCGAATGGACTCGGGGGACGCGATGCGGATCGAAACAGAATCAAAAGTATTCACGCTGTAGTTCATACTTTGAGTTTCTCCCTGGCTTCTTCCTGTTTATCTTCCGCGGATTTCTCCTTGGCTTCGGAGTGCGGCAATTTACCGCCTACAGTACGTTCGGGATCAATGTCGAGTCCAAGAGCCTGAAGCTCTTTGACGAGAACGTTGAAAGATTCCGGCGTACCGGCGTGGAGCGCGGGCTCACCTTTGACGATAGCCTCATAGACACGCGTCCTACCCACCACGTCATCGCTCTTCACGGTAAGAAGTTCCTGAAGTGTGAAAGCCGCTCCGTACGCCTCAAGAGCCCATACTTCCATCTCTCCAAAACGCTGACCTCCGAACTGCGCTTTACCGCCGAGCGGCTGCTGCGTCACAAGGGAGTAAGGCCCGATCGAACGCGCGTGGATCTTGTCATCCGCGAGATGTGCGAGTTTGAGCATATAAATATAACCGACCGTGATTTTTTCATCGAATTTGTCACCGGTACGGCCATCGTAAAGCGATATCTTCCCGTCATGGGGGATCTTTGCCTCTTTCATGACCTGGCGGATCTCTTCTTCGGTGGCGCCGCTAAAAACCGGCGTTTCCACATGGAACCCGAGTGTTTTGGCCGCCCACCCCAGATGGGTCTCAAGGATTTGACCGACATTCATACGCGACGGCACGCCGAGCGGGTTCAGAACGATTTCCACCGGAGTTCCGTCCGCGAGAAATGGCATATCCTCTTCCGGAAGAACTTTTGCAATCACACCTTTGTTTCCGTGACGACCAGCCATTTTGTCGCCGACCGAGATCTTACGTTTTGAGCAAACATACACCACGACTTTTTTGATGACCCCAGGGGGAAGCTCATCGCCTTTTCTTACGCGGTCAATTTCACGGGTTCGTTCGGCTACTAGTTCATCGATCTCGTCACCCCAAACGCGGGCGATTTTTTTGATATTTTCCTCAAGGTCCGGATCTTCATCGATGCGCAAGGAATCCCAATCACAGCCATCAAGTTTCTTGAGATCGCCTTTGGTGACCACATGCCCACTCTTCATGAGCACTTCGCCCAAGACATCATCGAGCAGGTCTTCGGAAAGTTTTTTTCCAATCACCATGTCCGAGACTTTGTGCAGACGTTCGCGTTTCAGAAGATCGATGCGCTCGTTGTAACGCTCCTTGATCTCATTAATATCCTTATTTTCCTGACGCCTTTCTTCTTTGGTCTTGGCAGCTGATTCTTTGCGGGCGAATACCTTCACGTCTACTACAACACCTTCCACACCCGGAGGCACAGAAAGGGACGCGTCACGCACATCGCCGGCTTTTTCGCCAAAGATCGCACGAAGAAGTTTCTCTTCAGGAGAAAGTTCGATCTCGGATTTTGGGGTAATTTTTCCGACTAGGATGTCTCCGGGCTTCACTTCCGCGCCGATACGGATCACACCTTCTTTATCGAGATTTTTCAAAGCTTCTTCACTCACGTTCGGAATATCACAGGTGATCTCCTCGTTGCCAAGTTTCGTGTCACGCGCTTCGATTTCGAACTCTTCAATGTGAAGTGAGGTGTAGACGTCGTCTTTGCAAAATTTTTCACTTACGATAATGGCATCTTCAAAGTTGTAACCACGCCACGGCATGAACGCCACAAGTACGTTACGCCCAAGCGCAAGTTCACCGCCCTGCGTCGCCGCACCGTCCGCGAGAATATCCCCGCGCTTTACTTTGTCGCCGACTTCAACGAGAGGACGTTGGTTAATACAAGTACCCGCGTTGGATCGCTTGAATTTGCGGAGTTTGTAAACAAAATCATCAACGATGATTTCGTCGGAAGAAACTGCTTTCACGGTCCCGCGGGATTTGGCTTGAACAACCGCCCCAGAATCCTTCGCCACATGTCGCTCCATTCCAGTTCCCACGAAAGGAGCCTCGGGAATAAGAAGAGGTACGGCTTGACGTTGCATGTTCGAACCCATAAGAGCACGATTCGCGTCGTCGTGTTCCAAGAACGGAATTAAAGCCGCTGCGACACTCACAAGCTGGCGGGGTGACACGTCCATATAATCGATCTCTTCGGGTTTTTTCTTCGGATAATCCTCACGAAAACGACAAGAAATCGCATCTGTCAGGAAATGTCCGTTTTTGTCGAGCGGCGCATTAGCCTGAGCGATCACATACTTATCTTCTTCATCCGCAGTAAGGTAATCGATCTGATCCGTCACACGGCCTTTCACGACCTTGCGGTACGGACTTTCAAGAAATCCAATGTCATTAACACGGGCGAACGTGCTCAAAGATGAGATCAAGCCAATGTTTGGACCTTCCGGTGTTTCGATCGGACAAACACGACCGTAATGTGAAGGATGAACGTCGCGGACTTCGAAACCCGCACGTTCTCTTGAAAGACCGCCAGGACCAAGCGCAGAAAGGCGGCGTTTGTGTGTCAACTCCGCCAAAGGATTCGTTTGGTCCATGAATTGCGACAATTGACTACGACCGAAGAAATCCTTGATTGCTGCGGAAATAAGTTTGGGATTGATCAGATTGTGCGGCATCGCAGCTTCCAGGTCATAAATGGACATACGTTCCACGCAAGAACGTTTCATGCGTGCGAGGCCAACACGGAATTGATTCTGCAAAAGCTCTCCAACCGAACGCACGCGACGATTGCCAAGATGGTCAATATCGTCCACGCTGGTTTCGCCAGAGCGAAGCTTCAGCAGTTTGCCGATCACTTTTATCACATCGTCGGGACGAAGCGTCGTGTTCCTCGTATCTGCGGCACTTGTACCAAGTCCCAGTTTTTTATTGAGCATGAAACGACCGACATGGCCGAGGTCGTAACGCTGGGGATCAAAAAAAAGTTTGTGAATGAGATCTTTAGCGCTTGCTTCGGTTGGCGGATCACCGGGACGGACGCGGCGGTAGATTGCCAACTGCGCATCTTTCGAATTACGGTAAGGATCACGTTCCAGCGTATTGATCAGAGAGCGATCTTCTTTGGAAAGCTTAACGATTGAAAAAGACGTTACATCGTTGGAAAGAAAAGTCGCAAGCACTTCTTTGGTCAATTTGGTTGCAGCGGCTGCGATCAGTTCTTTGCTTGCCGGGTGAAAGACGTCCTCAGCGAGGGTCTCATCTTCGCAACTTTTTGACTTAGAGCGATCGAACCCGCGGATTTTCTCAACCGGATAAAGCTCCTTGCAGATGTCATAGGTCGAAGAATAACCCAGCGCCCTGAGGAGCGCAGTCGCGAGAATCTTGCGACGACGGTCAATGTAAGCGTAAAGCACATCGTTCGCGTCAGACTCGAACTCGAGCCATGCACCGCGGTACGGAATGATGCGGACGCTATACATTTTTTTGCCGCTTGGGTGGAGGCTTTCCTCAAGCGACATTCCTGGAGAACGGTGCAATTGGCTCACAATGACGCGCTCAGCGCCATTGATGATGAATGTACCGGTCTCGGTCATTAGCGGAAGTTCTCCGATATAAACTTCCTGCTCTTTGGCGATACCTTTTCGAACAAGACGGAGCTTCACCTTGAGCGGCGCGGCATAGGTCATGCCCCGCTTCTGGCATTCCGGAATGGAATACTTGGGTTTGCCGAGGGAATACCCTTGATACTCAAGACGACAGGTCCCGTCAAAACTTTCGATGGGAAAACAATCCGCGAATGCCGCTTCAAGTCCCTGGTTTTTACGCCGGCGGTTGGAACGGCCGCTCTGCAAGAATTCTTCATACGACTTGATCTGAATCTCGACTAAATTCGGCAGATCCATCGTATCTTGAATCTTTGTGAAGCTTTTTCTCCTGATTAAAGGCATCATTATGAATTGTCCTCCTTAAGGACAGCGTTCCTGATTTGCCTGCTTCTACTGGGAGCCTACTTGATTTCGACTTTTGCGCCTTGAGCTTCCAAGACTTTCTTGATCTTCTCAGCTTCTTCCTTATTCACATCTTCTTTAATGGTCTTCGGAGCGCCTTCGACCAGGTCCTTAGCTTCTTTAAGTCCAAGGCTCGTAACCGTGCGGATTTCTTTGATCACGTTGATCTTCTTGTCGCCCGCGCTGACAAGAACAACCGTAAAACTGGTTTTTTCGTCCGCCGCAGCCGCACCACCCGCCGCAACTGCACCGCCGGCCGCGATCGCCACGGGAGCCGCAGCCGCCGCGCTCACGCCGAACTTCACTTCAAGCGCCTTGACGAGCTCTGCGAGTTCCAACACCGACAACGTCTCGATTGAGGTGAGGATGCTTTGTAATTTTTCGGAAAGTTTTACTTCGGTTGCTTCTGTCATGACTGATGCCTCCTTGATTGAATTTCCTTTATCAGGACATTCGTTTTGTTCTGGCGTTCTTATGACGCAGCGCCAGTTGCTGCTTTTTTCTTACGAACTTCTTCCAAAGTGACCACGAGATTGCGCGTGAGAGCCCCGAGGACATTCGCAAAACCCTGGATCGGAGAGTTCATGCGCAGCACCAACTGCGTCAGGAGCTCTTTACGCGACGGAAGTTTTGCAAGCTGTTTGACGAAATCCTCACCGTAGACCTGCCCTTCAAAGATCACCCCGGCGGGTTTCCATTTTTCATTCGTTTTGGAAAAATCGACAAGTTTCTTCGATATCTCTTGCGGGTCTTTGTTCCCGAACGTGATGACCACAGAACCGCTCAAGTACTTCTCGGCACCCGCCACGCTGAACTGCGCAAAGATCTTACGTGCCATCGCATGTTTGATCATAAGCGAACGTCCGGAAACCTTTTCAAGGCTTCGCCGCGCCTCCGAAATGTCAAGAACCGAAATCCCATTCAAATTGGAAATAAAAGCGTAAGGGCTCTTTTCGAATTCTTTTACGATCTCCTGGAACATCAATTTTTTTTCAAAAGAAGGCATGATTTAAAGCGCCCCCGTATTAAGCTTGAGACCAGGACCATGGGTCGTCGCGATATGGATCGTCCGGAAATATTCACCTTTGCTCGTCGCGGGCTTAGAATCTTTCACGGCTTTGATTACAGTCCGCGCGTTCTCTAAAAGCGCTTCCTCGCCAAAGGACAACTTGCCACATACCGCATGCAACCCTGCGGTCTTATCACTTTTGAATTCAATGCGTCCGGCCTTCACTTCTTTGACCGCTTTGCCGACCTGAGGCGTCACAGTGCCAGTCTTCGGCGTCGGCATAAGACCTTTAGGCCCCAGCACGCGGCCAAGTTTGCTGACCTCGCGCATCATATCGGGATGTGAAACCACCACGTCAAAATCAAGAAAACCGTTCTTCACTTTTTCCACAAGCTCTTCTGCCCCAACAAAATCCGCTCCGGCTGTTTCAGCATCGCGGGCACTCTCACCTTTGGCAAAACAAAGCACACGCAAGGATCTCCCACTGCCATGCGGCAAGCTGACAGTACCACGGACGTTCTCATCACCCTGTTCTGCGCGAACACCGAGCTGAAAACTAAGTGAAATAGTCTCGTCCGCTTTGCTCTTTTCGACTTTTTTAAGGATCTTAACGGCCTCGGTCAGAGAATATAGCTTCCCTTCCTCGACCAGAGCTGCTCTTTTTTGATACCGTTTGCTGCGTTTCATCGTTTATCCTGTTCTTACCTTGCTTTTACGACTTCGATACCCATGCTGCGAGCTGCGCCTTCCACAATGCGGACCGCGCTTTCGATCCTAGTCGTATTGAGATCTACCATTTTTTTACGCGCAATATCGAGAACCTGCTCCTGGGTGATCTTGCCGATGATCACGCGGCCGGGTTCGGAGGAGGCCTTCGCAAGACCCACAGCTTTCTTGATCTCAGCTGCTACCGGCGGCGACTTGAGAATAAAAGTAAAAGACTTGTCTTTGTAAACCGTCAACACCACTGGCAGAATTGTACCCGGACGATCTTTGGTTCGCTCATTGAATTGCTTACAAAATTCCATGATATTGACGCCGTGTTGACCGAGCGCGGGACCAATCGGCGGCGCGGGATTCGCTTGTCCACCCGGAATTTGCAATTTGATTTTTGTTTTGATCTCTTTTGCCATTTTTAGATCTTTTCTACTTGCCAGTATTCAAGTTCTACGGGTGTCGGTCGGCCAAAGATCGTAACCATTACACGCATTTTGCCGCGATCCGGATTGATTTGCTCGATCGTGCCATTAAAATTTGCGAATGAGCCCTCTTTAACCCGAACGCTTTCGCCTTCTTCAAATTCAACCTTTGGCTTCGGTTTTGTCTGTTTCTCCTCTTGCTCGCGAAGGATGGACCCAACCTCTTTTTCCATGAGCGGGATCGGGTTCTTTCCCGACCCAATAAACCCCGAAATCCCAGGTGTGTTGCGGACCAAATACCAGCTTTCATCAGTCAATTCCATTTTGACCAAGATGTAGCCAGGAAAAAACTTTCTCTCGCTAATTCTTTTCTTGCCGCCCTTGACCTCGCTGACCTTTTCTAACGGGATCAACACTTCATGAATCAAATGCGAAAGCCCTGCGGTTTCCGCATGACTGATCAAGCTAGCGCGAACCTTAGTTTCCACGCCCGTCTGTGTATGTACTACATACCACTTTGCGTCAGCCATAATTTTAATTAATCAACATCCGAAGGATATTCGAAATAAAAAAGTCCACAGCCGCGATGAATGCGGACGTGAAAAAAGTCACCACAATGACCACAGCAGCAGCCTGCCACAATTCATTCCAAGTCGGCCAAGTGACTTTCTTGAGCTCCTGCTGCGTTTCCCGAAAAAAATTCGCTGCTTTCTGTACCATAACGCCCTCGTGTTATTTCGAGTCCTTAACATATCGCCCGTACTAAAAAACAGGCCTGGCAGGACTCGAACCTGCAACATGCGGTTTTGGAGACCGCCGCTCTACCAATTGGAGCTACAGGCCTCTGCCCCGTGTGGCTCCGAAAAAATTCATTTCTTCTCCCTAAAAAGGACGCGCTTGCGACAAGTGGGACAGTATTTTTTTCGCTCGATTTTGTCCGGATTCTTTTTTTTGTTCTTCCGCGTCCAATATGTCGCCTTATGATCACAAGACGACATGAGGGAAATAATCTCTTGCATGAAAAAAACCTTTGCGTTTATCTTAAAAAAGTCGTGAAAAAAACATGCTTTCTAAACACCGATTTCGGCTTGTAAGACTTCTTACGACGAAAATAAACGCCTTACAGCCTGCAGGGCTTCGCCAAAAATGCTAGGATTTGTGGCCGAACGAGATGTTACGCGATAATCTCGCTGACAACGCCGGCGCCGACCGTCCGTCCACCTTCGCGGATGGCAAATCGGAGCTCTTTTTCCATTGCGACCGGCATGATCAGTTCCGCTTCGATTGCAACGTTATCGCCCGGCATCACCATCTCAACGCCGGCCGGCAAAGTCACAATCCCCGTAACATCGGTGGTGCGGAAATAAAACTGAGGCCGATACCCTTTGAAGAACGGAGTGTGACGACCGCCCTCCTCCTTACTTAACACATAAATTTGCGCTTTGAACTTTTTGTGAGGGGTCACGGTGCCAGGCTTCGCAATGACCATTCCTCTCTCGATTTGGTCTTTCTCAATGCCACGCAAAAGCAAACCGACATTATCGCCGGCACGCGCATCATCGAGCAGTTTGCGAAACATTTCAACACCCGTCACGGTTGTTTTCATCGCGCCTTCACGAAGACCGATGATCTCAGCATCATCTCCAACCTTGACGAGACCGCGTTCAATACGACCCGTAGCCACGGTCCCGCGTCCGGAAATGGAAAACACGTCCTCGACCGGCATTAAAAACGGTTTCTCTATATCTCTTTTCGGTTCGGGGATACTTTCATCCAAAGCTTTGATGAGGTCCATAATGCATTTACTGGCTTTCTCATCGGTAGGATTTTGAACGGCAGGAAGACTTGAACCTCGGATGATGGGAATCGTATCTCCGGGAAAATCGTATTTCTTGAGAAGATCTCTAACTTCCATTTCCACAAGATCAAGAAGTTCTGCATCTTCAACGAGGTCACATTTATTGAGGAACACCACAATAGCAGGGACACCAACCTGACGGGCAAGCAGGATGTGCTCACGAGTCTGAGGCATCGGTCCATCCACGGCAGAAACAACCAGGATCGCACCGTCCATCTGCGCGGCACCTGTAATCATGTTCTTAATGTAGTCCGCGTGTCCCGGGCAATCAACGTGCGCATAATGGCGCTTTTCGGATTCGTACTCCACGTGGGAAACTGCGATCGTTACGATCTTAGAATCGTCACGGACCGTACCACCCTTGGCGATATCCGCATACTCACGAACGGTAGCCATGCCTTTAGCCGACAAAACCTTAGTCATAGCGCAAGTCAACGTCGTTTTACCGTGGTCCACGTGCCCGATTGTTCCAACGTTCACGTGAGGCTTAGTACGCTTAAATTGTTCTTTTGCCATATAAGTTCTCCCTTATTGATGTTTTGTTTTTCGCATCCTAAGCTGGAGATGGGAATTGAACCCATGACCTCATCCTTACCAAGGATGTGCTCTACCGACTGAGCTACTCCAGCGCTTGATTTTGCTTAGCGCTTTAGATCGCTCGCTATGACACCTTTACTAAAACAAAAAGCAGCTTTCCTTTTAAAAAACACCTGTGTTTGGAGACAGAAACCACCCTAAGCGAAGACAACTCTCCCTGGGAAAGAGTAGACATTCTATTGAAAAAGAAAATCGTGTCAAGCTTTTTAAATTTTTTTTCGTTTTATGTCCGTCCCTTTGAAACCGCTGAGCTCTAAAAAAACAACTCACGCCGGTAAGGATTAAGCCGTCTGTGTAAAAAATCAGGGAATCAATCGGACGAGTTTCTATTCAAAGCCGCCATCACATGGCTTAAAAAACCGATCTTTCGGTCGCCGGAAGAGACCGAGCGCCCTTGAAACTTTTGAAGTTGCGCTTCAAGATAACCTAAACCTATTTTTTTGAAGACCTCTCCAACCAGAATTACAATCACATCCTGGGTTCCGCGAATATTATAGTAAGTCGCGGCGCGGATCCCGGCTTTGTAACGATTTTGTTTTAAAAAGGGACCCCTCATATCTAAATAATTAATGTCGCCTATGGAAAAAATGAGTTCGTCTATTATTATTTCTGGCATGCATTTTTTGATTTGTGCTTGAACGGCCTCCCGCGAAGATGAGAACGGCTCCTCGCCACTTTTCCGAAAAGGTTTCAGATCTAAAAGATTCAAACCCTTCTGCGGAACGTTCATGACCTGGAGTTCCCGGAGATTGATACCCACGGTCTTGAGCCGTAAAATGCCCTCGGGAATGCCGGAAAAATCCACTGAAATAATTACAAGTGGAACATTCGCCAAAACCCCTTTGGGGAAATTATAGGGATTCCCGATCTCAAGGCCCTGGATTTCAAAACCGGTATTCTTCCAATCCATTTTCACATTTTGGATCGAAACACCTGCGCCCAACTGATGACTTAAAGAAAAAGTGATGACCTGTTTGATCACCCAAGCATGGAAAATGGCTATAAATACAATAAGAAAAAATGCCAAGCGTATCAAACCAAAAACGAACCTGAAAAGTCCCTTAATCATAGGGCTCCTTTTTCATTCACGAGAGTTTCCACTTTATCGGCATAAAGTGTAAAAATCCAGAATATTCTTTTGCCGGGCGGGTACTTATGGTGCTCGTGGATCATCAAAATTTGGGTTGCCCGCAATCCGCCTTTTTTCACTAATTTCCCGCCACTGGAGGGCTCTTAAAAAGAAAAAGAGTTGCGATCTTTTTCTGGTGTTCTCGACAGCTATTTTTAATTCCGATTTGATGCAGCGATTCAAGACCAGGACTATTTTCAGAAAAAGAATCGGTTTTTAACCATCTATCAAAGACGACGTTTTAGGACAAGAAGTGTGAGATCGTCACTTAGTTTGTGATGCTGGAAATCCACCGTGCGCTGAAAAACTTTTTCGCAGAATTTTTTCATTGGGTCCTGCATGTTGTCCCGCAACAACCCTTGGAAACGTTCTTCCTGCAGGAACTCTCCGGAAGGAGCCCTCGCTTCCGTAAAACCGTCTGTGTAAAGGATGAGCGCTTCACCGGGTTCTAAAATCTCTTTTTTCATTTCGTACTTCACGCTTCCGGCGATCCCGAGCGGAGGACCCGTAACGATCCCGAATTTCCGCGTCGTTCTTTCCTTGCTCATACAAAAAGGCTGCTGATGTCCGGCATTCGCGTACCAGATCTCTCCGGTCTTGATGTCGCAATAACTGAAAAACATCGTCACGAACATTCCGCTTTCATTCTCTTCGAGAAGAAGCTGGTTGATCCGGTCGAGCACTTCCGCCGGCGGCTTCTTCTGGGAAGCGAGATTGCGAAGCAAGGTACGGGTGATTACCATGAACATCGCCGCCGAGATCCCCTTCCCCGAAACGTCCGCAATCGCAAAAGCCAGCGTGTTTTCTCCGACAAAAAAGTAATCGAAAAAATCTCCCGCAACGAACTGCGCCGCGTCGTTTTTCCCGTAAAGATCGAATTCCCTACGATCCGGAAAGGTCTTGGGCAGAAGGGACAACTGTATATTTCGCGCTAATTGAAGCTCGCTTTCAACACGCTGGCGGATTGCCGTTTCGCGGGTCAAAGCTTCCATGTAATTTTTAAGATCCCGCGTCATTTTTTTGAAGGATTCCGCAAGATTGCCGATTTCGTTGTTTCCATAATTTTCTTCCAGAGAAACGTTAAAGTCCCCTTTCCCGAGTTGCTCGGCAACGTGAGCAAGCTTAATAATCGGTTTCGCAATCCTGGCAGAAATGATCAAAAGCAGGATTGCCATCAATAAGAACCCAACGCACATACTCGTTCCGAATTTTGCCAATTGCTGCCAAACGGGCTTCATAACCTCATCTTCAGGGACCGTTGCCGCAAAAGACCAGCCGGTACTTGAGATGGGCGCATAGAATACAAAGATCTTTTTAGTTCCTTGAAAATCCTTGATAAGTACGATGCCTTTTCCCCCCGTCGTCATCTTATGCCCGAGAGCTACGAGTTCCGGTCGTTTGATCTTCTCTGCATTAGAAAAGATCGTTTCTTTCATGATGTATTCCGGATTGGGATGGGAAATATACCGGCCTTCGCGACTGATGATCACGAAGGCATTTTGATTTACAAGGCTGTCCTTATTGATAAGTTTGTGAAGATCCTGAACGCGAACATCTACCGTAAGAACCCCTTTGAATTTCTCATTTTCAAAAAATGGTGCAGAAAAAGTACACATAATGATATTGCCGGCGCCTTTATCAAAGTAAGGCTCGGTCCAAACGGGAGCCCTTTTCTTTTTAGGCAGCAGGTACCAATCCCATTGGCGATAGTCATAAGCGTCTTTCGCGATATCAATCTCACGAAAAAGCCCCTTATTTGTCCCGGCGGTTTGGCCCGGCGGTATTGTCTCTAGATTGAAAGTTTTACGGCAAACATAAGGTCCGAAAAGTTTTTTTGAGGGATCAAAGGCATTCTCTTCAAACGCAGCGGCTGATCCGTAAACAAGCGGGTTTCCCGACACATTATTGCGAAGAAGACGGTAGATTTCTTTTTCCGAAACGGCCGTTTTTCCATCCAGAAAAGAAGCCGTGGTCTTTGCAACTTGGGCGGCCACAGAAAAAGCTTCGTTAAATCGCTCAGCATAAAGGGCCGCATGCTCGGTCATGTAGCTGCTCATGCCTTCATAAGCGTGCTTGCGGAACCCATAATAAGCCATTCCCAGCACCATAAGATAAACAGCGAGCAAAGGAACCCCGACGGCAAAACACAGCTCCCATCGAATCGAACGGTATTTAAAAGCCATAGGTTTCCTTTCGAGTCTTTATTTTTTCTGAAACAATCCGCAACCGTCCTGATTGATCGAGTTCACGGTCATGGTATTTACACTCCCGTCGGCACCAACCGCAAAAGCAACATCCGCTTTCGTTTCTTCACCCAGAACAATGCTGGTAAACATGTCTTTATCCCAATGTTTCAACAAGATCTTAAATTTGTCAGGACCAACTGTTATCTCCAGATTATTATCTTTTTTGTCAACCGTGACATCGCCATAAACATCATTGTGGTAAGCCCCGGCGTATTTCTCCAGAACCATCGACGGCACCGGCTGTACGGGTAGTTTAGGCTCTTTGGATTTTTCATCTGCGATCGCCTTCTTTACCTTGGCAAAAGCTTCTCCGCTCCAATCTTTTTTCGGGTTACCGAAATACAGGTCATTAAAATACTGCGGCAACGCCTCGGCCAGATTGTTAGGAATAAGGTTGGTCAGAACCACCATCCCGATCTTTGCATCAGGCCAAAAAGCCACCATCGTGCGATATCCCGTAGTTCCTCCGTCGTGCCAAATCATGGGATAGGGTTTCGTGTCTTGGTAAACCCACGAAGCACAATAAAAGGTCAGAGGCCCCTTTCCAATATTGGCGATCGTTTTGGGAGAGTGGACATAATTGAAATTTTCCGCGCTGATCAATTGTTTCCCCTGAAATTTTCCGTCATTGATCTGAAAGGAGATCCATTTCGCCATATCGAGAACATTGGAGTTGATCCCGCCGGCTGGTCCGTAAATATACATCCATTTCAGGTCTGCCGGCACTGTTTTGACCTCGTTCCCAGCGAAGCTGTGTCCGGTCGCGGCATTCTTGCTTTTTATCAAAGGTTCCACGCCCATCGAACTGTCCTTCATCCCGAGCGGTTTAAAGATCCGTTCCGTGATGTTCTTTTCCCAGCTTTTTCCGGTATGTCTTTCTACGGCTTCCGCGGCGACCAGAAAAAGATTGTTCACGTATGCAAATTCGGAGCGGAAACTTGTGGCAGGCTTGATAAAACGCAGGGAGTGTTTGATGTGTTCACGGTCAAATCCGGCAATGGCTTGAAAATCTCCCGCGTATCCGGGAAGACCGCTATGTTGTTCTAGAAGTTCTTCCATCATGAATTCGCGGGTCACCCACGGATCATACATCTGAAAATCCGGGACATGGTCGATCACTTTGTCTTTCCATTTCACTTTTCCATCATCAACCATCATCGCGACCAGAGCGGCGGTAAAGGCTTTGCTGGTAGACCCGATCTGAAAAATAGTTCTCTCATCGACTGGATCTTTGTTTCCGATCGTTTTAACACCGAACCCCTTCGCGTAAACAATTTTATCATTCTTTACGATGGCGATCGCCATGCCCGGGATCTTCCAGTTCGCCATTTCTTTTTTAGCGTATTCCTCGAAAGCAGGCAGGATTTTCTCAACTTTTTCATCGGTTTGAATCGGGCATTTTTTCGGTACGGGCGTACGCCAAAAGGCATAAATACAAATTCCGGCTACGACAATCAGCAGGATCGTAATGACTTTTTTGTTCAGTAATTTATTCATAACACCTCTCTATCTACGGATGTTTAAGAGCCCAGGGAATGATGGGATACTATCAGAAAACATACTGTTTGGATCCGGAATCGCTTCCATTGACTTCGCAGGATTTGAGATAGCAACAATCAACTCACCGAAATTACGACAATTCCGATCGTGATCAAAATAGTGCCGAGGAGACGCATAGAATCTATCTTTTCTGAAAGAAAAAACCTGGATCCCACAAGCACTAAAATATACTGAATGCTTCCGAGCGGGAAAATAAGGCTTAGGTCCCCCACCGACAACGCCATCAGCCAAAGAACTGTACTTAACGCCATAGTTCCTAGACCGGCCCACGCCAAAGGATGTTTTAAAGTCCCAACTGCAAAACGGACATAGTCTTTGATATGGACAAGGGAATGATGAAGACCGTTTTGATCGACTACTTTTTTGTAAAAAACCTGGCTCACAGCTGCGAACAATTCACAAAGCACAACGAGAAGAATAAGCCAGATCATGAAGCTTCCGGAACTTTTGTTCCATCATCCGTGGTTTTGCTGCGCGAAACAAAATAGATTCCCAATATAATCGTGAAAATCCCGATCCAGCGAAGTGGCGTTACGGTTTCGTGCAAAAAAAGAAAGGCCGCCAGAGGAACCATGATATAGCTGGTGCTGCCGACAGGGACCGCAACGCTTAGATCCAATCTCGAAAGCACCCGCATCCACAAAAAGAAATTGAAAAGGTAGGTTAAAACACCGAGCCAGATCAGAAGGGATCCTATATTCACAATGGCAAAATGAAAAATATGCTCAATACTCAACGGAAAGATTTCAGTCGAGATCACCCCTTTCTTAAATAAGAACGAACTCAGGCTTTCCCCAAAATCCGTGAGCATGATCAACAGGAACAGAGACAATGTGAGTTTTTTCTTGTTATCTGTCATTAATGGCTCCCGCATATTCAAGAATTCCTTGCCCTGTTTCGATATCAGCACGGACCGGATTTAGGACATCCAAGATCCGAAGGTTCGTCTTCTCATTCAGCCGGTCTGTTGTTTCACTATGAGAGAACCTGCCAGGAAACCGACCGGCATCCCAATTCTTTGAAAATCCTCTGAGCCTTTGCGGGGCCTGTTCTCCACAAAGATCCGCTCCCACCAGATGACACGAGCGGGAAAGCTCCTGAAGCCCTTCGAGCAATTCTTCGAGTTTCATTTTTCCATGTTCCCAATCGGATTTACCAGCGGTCATTTCCAGGCAATCTTTATCAATACTGAGATACACATTTTCCCCACGAAGTTCTTTGGCAAGACGTTGGAAAAAATGTTTGACCCCGCGAAGCACCAGGGTTTTAAAATAGAGATCCGAGCCGTAGAAACGGCGACGAAAGTATTTTACGCCTGCCATGCTTGAGGGATAACGCAGCAACACCCGGGACAATTTTCTATCATATGGGAAAAGTCTCACCCGTCCGTTGCACAATTCCCGGAAGGGGATGTTCCAGAATTTTCGTCCCGCAATATCGCTGGCGTCCTGTCCCGCCATCACCACCCCTGATATCCACGGAAGCCGCAAAACCTGTGAGACCCAGTTGCCACAATGGAAATGTGGCCGGTCGTTATACCAATCAGGATGGTTGTCGATCAAAATGAGTTTGACAGGACGCTCGTCCAGCGGCAGCGTCGCGAGAAGAAGATAAGAAACATGATGAAGATCACCCGAACCAAGAAACGTGATCCACGGCTTCGGGTACTTTTCTCGTAAATTCCAGATACTCTTTTCGAGGGACTCCCATGCTTTCTGCTCCGGCCATAATCTAAGCAACTGCTCTTGCTTTCTCAGATCAACAAGCGCATCCATCCGCGACACAACCTGTTCTTGCAACGGCAAGCTTCCGTCCATGTCCAGCCCAAGAATAAACCAAGGGCCACCCGCGGATTTTTTCTTGTTGTTATTCGAATGGATAACCATCAAATCTTCCCAAGCCCTTCCAAGACACGCGCTGGGTAATTTTACTTCCGGTTCATAAGATAAAAATTTTTGAAGTCCGGTTAAAAACCGATGAAATAGCGGAATGCGGTGTTTGAAAAGGATCGCGGACGGAATGAGCTGAGCACCAAGGCTCTTTTTGAGTTTTTCCGCCATCTGTCCGACATGATAAAGTGGAATACCGTTCCGGATGCAAAAGGAAATATTTTCCAACCATGAAAAAAAGAAGAGGCCGTGTTCACTTCCGAGGTGAGGATCCATTCCAAAATATTTATCCAGCAACCGTTCTTTCGTTCTAAAAACAAGATTGAAAGCGAGTAATTTGCCGTTCAAAAGATACAGCACGTATTCTGCCCCCGGAATCTTCGTGCAAATATGCTCGAAGTAAGCTTTGTTTTGGATCCCGAAAACAAGGTCGCTCTTCTTAATGCTTTTCCGGTACAAGCCATAAATCGCATTAATCCACGTCCCAGGCTCAGAGGTCCTCAGGACTTGAATTCCTTGTTTGTTCTTTGTCTGCCGTTTCAAATTTTTTCGGCTGTTCCTAGAAAGACTGCTCAGATATTCCTCCAAAGTTTTAAAAGGAAGCGCTACCTGGGCACAAGGAACACCGTACATTTGCGTGAAGGCGGAAAGCTTCTTGAGAGGAATATTCTGGCCGCTTCGCTCATTGAAATTCACGAAAGCCAAAACGTCTGCATCCGACCCTTTTGCGAATTCTTCAAGCATGCCAAGCGCAAGGTCCCAAGCAGCATCCATGACCGCCCGGGTTTCCTCGCGTTCCCACCCTATTTCTCCCCAGTCACTCTCAAGGACGCTAATACCAAGCACGCGTGGGCAAAGCAACCTTGGAAACCATTTCGAAAAAATCGTCGTCAGACGAGCCATAGCTCCTTCAAGAAATGACGCGACCTCAAATTTTCCGTCAAAAATCGGTAAAATCAGAATGATGCGGCTAGTTTTCCGGACAATCAAAAAATGAAGGTTAAAATTGTCAAAACCTGACCAGGGTAGAAACTTTAGTATTTCAACAGGCTCGGGAAAATGAGGAAAAAGATTCCTTAGTTCTTCAAGCGGGACGTTGTTTAAATCGGCCGTGATTTCACAATTTAATTGCTGCATTGTATTCTCTTTTTGAAAACAGCGCTGCTCTGTGGGAAAACAATTCATGGCATCATCCCTAGGGTCATGAGCTTCATCACTTCTTGTAAATCGCTACATTTTTAGAGGTGAGCGCAAAATCGATATCCTTGGGAAGTGAACAGCGGTAGCGGGACCGCGCGAGCCCTTGGCGGATCCGTTCCCATGCTTCAAACGAGAGCCCGCTTTGTTTGTCCAGTTTCTTGAGAGCTTTTTCTATGATACGAAATTGAAGCGCCGGAGGAAATTTAAGAATGATCGAACGATGGAACTCCACTTTTTTGCCGCAACTTTTTTTGAGCGTTTTTGTCCAGGCTTTTTCTTCAAGCTCCGCGATGAGGGCACTTTCTCCAGCTACGATCACGGGAATACGTGACAGAGCCTCCACGACCCGTGGATTGAAATCACGCTGAAGCCCCGGGATAAGTTCCAGACGGATGCGGTTACGAACGAATCGTGAAGAATCGTTTGTCTTATCCGAACAGAACGGGATGTATTCTTTTGCTAGATAACCTAGCAGTTCTTTTTTGGTGAAAACGAGAAGCGGACGGACCAAAATCAAGCGACCCATCTTGAACTTTTCACGGATTCCCTGGAGACCCCGCAGGCCTGTCCCCTGAAGAACCCGCATAAGCACGGTCTCGGCTTGATCGTCCCGCGTGTGGGCCAACGCGACCACATGGAATTTTTTTACTTGCGTGGTCCGGAGGAAAAAATCGTAGCGCATTTGACGAGCGCATTCTTCGATCGAGGTTTTTGTTCTTTTAGCTTCGCGCTTTACGTTCCCCGTCCCACAATAGAAAGGAACCTTGAATTTCCGGGCCAGTTCTTTAACGAACCGCTCATCTCTTTTTGCAGCGCCGGGCCGGAGTTGATGATTGAAGTGGACAAGTCCCAATTTCCAATGATGTTTTGCAGAAAGCGCTCGCAGGAGACGAAAAAGTGCGATCGAATCCGGTCCACCCGAACAGGCGACGAGGATTTTTTGACCCGTTTTGAAAAAATGCCTGTCCAGGAGATGTGCTTCGAGACGCGAAGGAAGACCTTGCGATCTTTGGGTCATAAGATCCCTTAAGGCGTGGCTTTTTTGTTCCAATAAAGTACTGCCGGGGGCCAGGATTGAACTGGCGACCTAGGGCTTATGAGTCCCTCGCTCTAGCCAACTGAGCTACCCCGGCGTGATAATCTTGAAAAAGAAGAAAATAAAAAAATTAGTCTGAATGAAAATGCCCTGAACCGCGTAGAGCTCGAAACTTTCCCTCACACAACCTGGCGCGAGGGCGGGTATACTAGCACAGCTTCGCGCGAACGCACAAGTACGGTTGCGGACGCAAACAGGAACCCAAAACATTCTTTACAGGACTCACTTCAAGGCGTAAACTGACGACATGAAACGGAAGGTTCCTTCGAAAGTGCCTGTGCACCCCCCGATTGAAAAAGTTCAAGCGGATGCCATTATTTTTGACATCGACAATGTCCTCGTGGATACCCGTCAATCGTATCTTGAGGCTATTCGTAACACCGTAGAGCTCTATCTGACGCACGGTCCCGTTCCTTTTTTCAGTCGTTCAACCGGAGGAAAATTCCCGAGCTTGCTCACCCCCGAGGACGTGGACCAATTCAAGCTCCTGGGCGGACTCAACGACGACTGGGACTGCTGCTATGGCCTGCTCGTCTATCTTCTGTCACTTCCAGTCAAGAACAGAACCCTCGAAGCGCTCAAGAAGTCGGTCGCTATCGAAAAATTCGCCAAAAGTATCAAGCAAAGACCGCTCAAGGTATCCGGAATTACCGCGCTCTTTGGCCGCCCCACAACCGTGACCATCGAAAAAGTGGCCCGGATCTTCCAGGAAGTCTATCTCGGCAAGGACATTTTCCCGCGTTTGACAATGAACAAGATGCGCTATTGGAAAAAACGCGGGCTTATTTACCGCGAAAAACTTGTTTTCAAGCGCCCGATTCTGGAGAAGCTCAAAAATCACGGCTTGAAGCTCGGTATTGCGACCGGCCGACCGTTTTATGAAGCTTCTCACGCGCTCAAGCATTTTGGCATCGCCGATCTCTTTGATGCCATGACAACCATGGATGATGTCAAAAAAGAAGAGCGGGAAAAAAAAGAATCCCTGCGCAAGCCTCATCCTTTTTCTCTCCTCAAAACCGCGCAAGCCCTTGGCGCCAAAAAGAAATTTCTCTACGTGGGCGATCTTCCGGACGACGTTCTGGCCGCGAACCGCGCGAAGTCCTCCATCGCGATCCGTTCCGTCGCTTTTCCAATGCTCGCCGCCAACCCCTTCCAGGCCGCAAAAGAATTAGAGTCCGTTAAACCGGATTTTTCCATCAGGACCCCCGCCGATCTTTGCCGCCTTTTGAAAATCTAACTTTTTTTGATTCTTTGATTGCATTTCGAAAATTGCAAGGTTAAAATTTTTCAGACGTTTAAAAAAATTTTCGCCTTTTTTGAAAAGTCCGATGCCGGGGAGACCATGAAACCATTCGCAGCGGGATTCCTTTTCCTGTGGATCTCTTTTGCATCCGCCTCCTTGTGGGCCCGTTCCAAGGACACTCCGATGACCGCAGATGAATTGGGTTGTCTTCAGAAAATGATCTTTTTCAATGAATGTTCGGGCCGCGTGGAACGAATGGTCACCTGGAATGCTGATGAGGATTTTCCCTCGTTCGGGCTTGGGCATTTTATCTGGTATCCCCAAGGAAAGAAAGGCCCCTATCAGGCCCTGTTCCCGGAATTTCTTTCCTTTCTGGAGGCTCAAAAAACGGAAGTCCCCGCGTGGATCAAAGCCCTGCCGACGCGGGAAGCCCCGTGGCAAAACAGAGAAGAGTTCTTAAACGATCTTTCAAGCGAACGCATGACCACTCTGAAAAATTTCCTGGATCGGACCCAGGGATTTCAAACTCAATTCATTATCCACAGAGTCAAAGGGATCCTTCCCCGGATGTTGGCGGCAATCCCCGAGGAAAAACGCCCGGAAATCGAACTGAAATTCAAAGAGACCGCGGATGCTCCCAAGGGGATGTTCGCTTTGATCGATTATGTGAATTTCAAAGGCGAAGGCGTCCTCGAAACTGAGAGATCCCAAGGACAGGGCTGGGGGCTGCTTCAGGTTTTGGAAGAAATGCGAACCCCCAAAAAAAAAGATGCTGCACTGGAAGAATTCGTCCGGGCGGCAAAAAAGGTTCTTGCGAACAGGGTCCGCAACGCTCCGCCCGAAAAAGATTGCTCCAAACGTCTTGGTGGTTGGAAGACCCGGGTAAAAAATTATCTGAAGATAAAATGTTAGGAAAGAATGGCTTTGCGGAGAAGGATCATCCCGACTCCGATCAAAAGAATGTTTGGGAGCCAAAGACTGATCATAGGTGGCAGGCCGCCGCGTGACGCAAGGGTCTGGGCTATGGCGAAAAGGATATAATAAACACTGGTTGCAGCCATGGAGATCCCAAAACTGATGACTACTTCTCCTCGCTTAACGATCGTCGCGATCGGAATGCCGATAAAAACGAACACCAGGGATCCAAATGCGAATGCAATCCTCTGATGGAAAACCGTCCAGAGATCGCGCCGTTCTTTTTTTCCGGTTTTTTCAGAAACATCTACAAGAATTTCAGCCAGGGTCATGTCTTTTTTCTTTTTGCCCATGGTACGGATATCCTTTTCATCCATCGTCGGAAACTTGTAGGTCTTGAACTGAACGGATTGAATTCCCTTGTCCTGCGATTCTGAAACACTCCCGTTGAAAAGCTGGACCTCAAGTTGTCCGGTATTTGAATCCATCACGATCTTGCCGCTTTCCGCAACGATCGTTCTCACGGGATTTTCCGAATCTACGCCCTCATGGGCCACAATATCTCTCATTTTATTCCCTTCGACGCGTTTCGCGAGAAAAAGGATGCTGGGACTGATCCTCACAAAGCGACCCGGTTCGATCAGCGCCATGGGGTGCTGCATGATCATTCTTTTGGTCGCACGACGTAGTTCATAGCGGGCGGGTGGTCCGACCTGATCATTAAAAACAAACATGAGAATGCTTAGCGCAAAACCCAGAATGAGCGGCGGCATCATAAACCTCAGTGGATGCACTCCAGAGGCTTTCATGGCGCGAAATTCGTTGTGCTGGGAAAAACTCCCGAATACGATCAGGACGCCCGTAAGGAGACTCATCGGCGCGGTATAGCTGACAATGGAGGGTATAATAAGCAGCATCACGTAGAGCGTCTGCACAAACGGAACTCCGCGACCGATGATCATGTCCGCCGCTTTTACAAGATATCCCGCCATAAAAATAAAGCTGAGAACCGTAAAGCAAAGGAGGCACGGCAGAAGCAGTTCTTTCAAAACATAGCGCTGGAGAATTTTCATTTGGGACAATTTCTCGAGGGTTGCGTGCACATGAATGGGCGTATCCTAGTCCCAATTCTTATCAATTTCAAACTTTTTGAAATTGGGGCAGTCCCAATACCAATCAATCGAAGCGCGGCTGAGATTGGGGCTGTCCTGACTACCATTTAGAAAAAGAAGATAAAAGTCAAGGCCGTCCTTGTCAACTATTTTAGAAAAGAATAGCGGACAAAGATAGAAGTCACCTTCACCTTTGTCAAGACACGTAGGGCGGCGTGAGGTGTACGGGGGACAAACTAATCACCGTTATATTTCCCCAACCCAGAAGAACGAACATAGTTTATGAATTCTTCCGGCGCAACAAAACCATTCATGCGAAGGCTTGGAACCTCCAGCCCCTTCTCATCCAGAAAAATAATCGTTGGAACACCGAATATATCAAACCGGCGTATTGCCTCGCGGATCTCGTCCCTATCCGCGGAAGTGGCGTTAACTTTGATCTTGCGAAAATGTTGTAGTGTTTTGACGACCCTTGGATCCGAATACGTGAACTGATCGAGCTCGTGGCACGGAATGCACCAGTCTGCATAAAAATCGAGGATCACCGACTGTCCCGAAGCCCTAGCCTCTTCAAGAATGCCGGCGTGATATTTCTCCCACACAATTTCACTTTTAGGTGTAAAAAAGAAGAAAAGACCGATCGCTACGGCGAGGGCCCCCAGAATCCACTGAAAAGCAAAAAATCTTTTCGCAAGCCGGGCGGAGCGTTCGATCCACCCGAGGTAAAGACCGCCCGCGACGAATGCTCCCGGCACAATCCATTTCACAAACGGCCATTTATAGGCGATCGCAATATAAAATATCCCGAACGTCAGAAGCACCACGCCCATCAGGCGCTCGAACCAGACAAGCCACACCCCCGACTTTGGCAGTTTCGAGAGAAGTCCGGAATAGGTTCCGAGCACAAGGTAAGGGAATCCGAGCCCGAGTGCCATGACGAAGAAAATTGAAAATCCGAAAATCATGTCCTGTTGTACGCTTACGAATGTCAAAAGCGCCAGGACTGCGGGTCCCATGCACGGTGCCGCGATAATCCCCACCAAAAGCCCGGAAACAAAAAAGCTGAAGAGAGCGCCTTTGGCCGACCCTTGATAAGACGGCATCAGCCACGAAGGCAGTCGGAATTGATAAAGTCCGAGCATGCTAAGTGCAAGGCCTGCGACCAAAATCCCGGTCGTGAGTTGTACCCAAAAATTCTGGAGCCATTCGCCAAAAAAACTCCCGGTCATAGCCGCCGCAAGTCCGAGGACGCTATACATGATTACCATGCCGAGCACATACGCCAGGGCTTTCATGAACGCGCGGCCGCGCGGTTCATGCTTTGACCCCCTGAAAAGCGAGACCGTGATTGATAGCATGGGATAGACACACGGCGTGAGGTTCAGGCCGAGCCCCAGGAAAAACACGCTTATAAAAATAAACGGCGACTGGCTAAGTTCGGTCATTGTTATTTAATCCTACATTGTTCAAACGCAACGCAAATGAAAACCCTACGCACCACGTGCCACGTGGCCTATTGATCGTGGACCGTGGCTTACATATTTTTTAAAATAAACTCGTTGGAAAATCGGTTTTGGGAGCGCTTTTCTTCCGGAGAAATTCTCCGGTCACCTGCTTCCAATTCACCGGGATTTCGTAGGTCTTAAAATCCCAGGTCGAAGTAAAATAGATCTTTCCTTCCCGGCAACCGTATTCGTAGACATTTTTCGTCAGGCGCACGTCATCCATGCAATATTTCTTGAGTTCTTCCATCCGGCCTTCCTTAAAGAGCACCAGGGCTTCCGCTCCGTCGCCGGACTTCCCCTCCTTGACCGTTGCACGCGCTACGCTGTCAAGACTCGCCCGGTGGCCGCGCGCCTTTTCGATATCATCCAGAAGATCGAGAACGGGAAATTGGTCGACCATTTTGAAAAGATACGGCTGAAGCACCTGCATATCAAACCGTCGAATGTTGAACCCAACGAGAAGGTCCGCGGTCTGGAGCCGCTGGTCGAATCGCATCATGTCTTTTTCCTCGTAGGAGGCATATTCACCCGTCAGGTAGTCGTACACGCAAACCACCGAGACCTTAAGTTTCGAGAGGCTCATAGCTTTGGTTTTTCCTATTTCCTTGAACGATTTTTGCGTCTCAACGTCCAACACGAGGATATTTTTACGTTCTTCCATAAATCCTTTTGATTAATAGTTATCAACCGCGCTTGGGTTTCAACGTATAATCCGAAAACGCTCGATCCGGATCGTTTTGGGGATCATAGATGCTTGCTCGATAAAAATAAGCTGCTGATGACGAAAGTTGCTACGTATTTTTTAAAAACATCTAGCTGCTTCTTCATCTCCATTCCTTATCCTATCCCTAGTCTTCTAGATCAATTCCCTCAGATCACGGATCACGGTCACGAAATTCCGGTGGTCTTTTGTTAAAGTTGCGTGACGGTCCGAACGGTCGAGCCAGATGGCCCTGATACCGGCCAGATGCGCGCCGCGGACATCGTCTTCCAGACTATCGCCCACATGAATGGCCTCACCCGCCGGGACATGCGCTTTTTTTAAGGCTTCCTTAAAGATCTTCGGGTTAGGTTTGGCCGAGCCGAAGATCGCCGAGATGACTTTAAAGTCAAAATACCGGTCGATCCCGAGACCTTCACATAATTTCAAAAGGCGGCTGTCCCAATTCGATACCATTCCAAGGATAAATTTTTGCTTTTTAAGCGACCGGAGTACTTCCTCGACTTCCGGATAAAGCTTCCAGACCCCGGGCTCTGCGAAAAGATCATGCAGTTCATCAAAAAAAGGATCGAACGCCTTAAGCCCTTTGAAATTTTTGAAAACCGCTGTCACGATCTTGCGCCAGAATTCTTTTTCGACCTTCTCGTCCGAATGACTCCTGAGATCTCCGATTCCGTCATGCTCGCTCCAGACGCGGCGAAACGCGGCTTCAATTTCCTCAATCCCTACACGACAGCCATGCTGTGCCGCAACAGCACTGTAATGATGGCCCACGGATGGAAACGGACGAAAAAGCGTCCCCCCTGCGTCAAAAAAGATCGCCCGGGTTCCCGTGGGAACCCTACTGATTCTGACCACTCGTATCCTCCCCGCCACCTCCACCCCCGAATTTCTGCATGATCATTTGCCCCAGTGCGGGCAGGGCTTGCGCAATACCACCCTGATCCTGGGCATTCGGATCCTGTCCCATCGCAGCCGCAGTCTGTGGATTCGTGGAAAGGGCGTTTCCCATCGAAGGCATCCCAAACGAGGGACCGCCTCCTTTTTCCGGGGCCTTGCGCTTGGCGTCCACACTGTGAAGAGCTTCTTGAATATCCGGATTGCCATAGTCAAACTCGCGGGCCTTGAGATAAGCCTCCTTAGCTTCTTCAAAAAAGCCCTGTTCCTCATAGACCGACCCGATTTGGAGCCAGGAAGCACACAACAGATAAGTGTCCTGCTCCGGATCACAAAGCCGGATCGCTTTCTTGAGTTCTTCGCGCGCGCGTTCCATCTGAGCAAGCCGTTTGTAGACGACCCCAAGGTTGTAATGCGCGACCTTGTCCTCCGAACGGATCATCAGAACTTTTTCAAGCGCATCCCGGCTTTTCACGAGCCATTCGAGGGACTGCTTTCCCTTTTGAGTACGCGTCCGGTCAAAGAGTGTGGCGTAGACTGTCGAGAGCCGATAATAAAGATCCGCGTTACCCGGTTCCATGCCAAGTCTCGCCTTGAGTTCCCGTTCCATACCGACAAGTTCCACGTCGGTTTTCCCGGAAAGATTTTCACCGATCGAACCCCGCACATCACTGGGGTCTTCGGGTTCTTCATTTTCATAGGCATAGGCCGGAAGTAGAGCGAAATGGAAGGCCAAGAGAATAAGGAAATAAAACAGGCTGCGCTTAAAAACCATGGAATTTCTCAAGCCCCGCAGGAGGACCGGAAAGTTTGACGCGTGCGATGCGACGAATGAGAAGACGGTGCTCTTCCCCTTCCACATAATCAATATTCACAACCTGCCCGGCACGAAGCTCTTTGAGTTTATCAAAACCACTCAGACCCGTTTGATTATCAATATAAAAGGTAAGATGATGGATTTCCTCTGTCGCAGGATGGCGGAAATCCACGTCAACGCTAGAGCCGTCTTCCGCGACCTTCGCCACATGTGCGGAAAGTGTTTTCATCACCGGCTCCGCGGCGTGAAGGCAGTAAGCTACCATCAAGAATGCGAAAAGAAAAAGGAAGAAGCGTCTAAACACAGGCTTTGATAAATCCAAGGATTTTTTCATAATCCGGGTGCTCGGTGATCTCTTTGACGTATTCGACATATTGCACCTTGTTATCCGGCCCGAGCACGAAAACGGCGCGGGAGAGAAGTTGCAATTCCTTGATGAGAACGCCGTAAGCCCGCCCGAATGCGTGTTCCTGATAATCGGAAAGCATTTGAACTTTGTCGGCTCCCGCAAGACCGCACCATCTCCCTTGAGCGAACGGGAGATCCATACTGACGGTGATGACTGCCGTATTTTCCGGAAACCTGGAGGCTTCTTGATTGAATCGCTTCGTCTGAAGATCACAAACGGACGTATCGATCGAAGGCACAACGCTGACGAGCCGGGTCTTCCCCCTGGAATCAGCCAAAGTCACAGGCTTCAGACTCGTATCGATAAGTTTGAAATCCGGAGCTTTGTCTCCTACTTTAAGTTCCGGTCCGATCAATGTCAACGGATTGCCTTTAAAAGTCACTGCGTTTTTTCGCTCTTGCGCCATGGGATGTTCCTCCTAAAAAAATAGCTTAGGAATTCTTTTTGCGGGTTTTGGAATAGTTGGCAGAAACGATCGTGTGAATACCCCCACGCACGAAGAAGTCGGCTTCGATCGACATGTGACGAGGCCTTACGGCTTTCACGAGATCATCCAGAATCTTGTTCGTAACTGCTTCATGGAACGCGCCTTCGTTCCGATAGCTCCAGAAGTAGAGCTTGAGGCTTTTCAGTTCCACGCAGAATTCGTCGGGGACGTACGAAATGCGGATCGTCGCAAAATCCGGCTGACCGGTCTTGGGACAAAGGCAGGTGAATTCTGGACAATCTATCTCAATAGTATAATCCCGGCGAGAATATGGATTCTTGAAAATTTCGAGTTTCTTTGAAGGCTGCGCTGGCATAGGCGAGGATTATACCATTCTTGTTTGAGATTTTCTTCAATAATGGTGACAAGGATGGCCCTAATTTCAGTTTTCCTGAAATTGAAAGGTATTGGGACCAAAAAGAAGGCTATTTCGTGATAACGAAAATAGCGTTCTGAGCGAAGAGATTCGGAAGCACGCGAACCTGCCCTTGAGAATCGAGAAAATACGAGGAAAGAATTTTGTAACCCTTTACCGCACAAAAGGACTTGAAATCCTTGATGGAGAGAAAACGCAAATTCGGTGTGCTGTACCATTCGTACGGAAGCGATGAAACGATGGGTGCCCGGCCGCCAAAAAACATCAGAATGCGCGCTTCAAGATGCGCAAAATTCGGAAAACCGATGATGACCTTCTTCCCCACCCGGAGAGCTTCGAAGATCACCGTCTCGACCTTTTTCGCTTCCTGCAAACTTTGGTTCAGGATCACGTAGTCGAACGACTGGTCAGGATAATAAGGAAGCCCGCTATCGATATCGCTGTGGAAAACGCTCAGCCCCTTTTCGACGCAGGCGTGAATGGCGTCATTGTTGAGTTCGACACCCTGGGCCTTCGCACCCCGCTGCTCGGCAAGCAGGTGCAAAAGATCACCATTCCCGCACCCAAGATCAAGTACGCTGGAGCCCGGCTCGACAATTTCACAGATGATTTTATGATCTAATTTATCTTTAATAGGTAACATGATGTCCTCTGACCCTTTTTCACCACTTTTTCTTGGCAAGAAAGTGCTTGATGAGATGGGACTGTTTTTCGCCTTCGGCCTCGATAAGGAATGAATCATGGCCGTAGTCCGCATCAATCTCACAATAGGTCGCGTCAATATGCCGCATCTTAAGCTGGCGTACCATGTCCTGGGACTGCGCGGACGGATACAACCAATCGGATTTGAACGCGATCAATAAAAACCGCGCATCGGGAAGGCCTTTCTCCGGGATCCATTTTCCGTCTGAAAGATCGAAATAATCCATGGCCTTCGTGATGTAAAGGTATGAGTTAGCATCAAAGCGCTTTACAAAGGCCTGTCCCCGGTATTGAAGA
>JBAZJC010000006.1:0-29603 GCA_041651495.1 Candidatus Omnitrophota bacterium
GAGGTCGGGCCCGCTTGAGGTGCGCCATGACAAAGCTTCCGATGCGCTTTACTTTTCGAATTGTCGCAACATTTTCCGCTCCGGGTGGGCATTCGCTTCCATGTCGATCCCGGCGGACTGTGTGGAGACAAAGCGCGGCCGTTTCTTCGGATCGAACCGAGGCGTCAAGCGCCCGTTCATGGTGGAGAATGCCGCATCCGATGCAACGCAACTGACCGATGACGGACAGATCGCGGGTTTTGTGGGTACCGTTGAGATCCCGGCCCATGGTGAACGCACGGTTGCGATCGTGCTCGGCCAGGCCGAGGACCACAAAAAAGCGGTTGCGCTGGTACAGAAATACAAGAACCTCGAAACCGTCCGCAAGGAACTTGACGGCACACGCCAATGGTGGCTCAAACTGATGGGAACAGTCGAGGTCAAAACCAACCAGCCGGAATTTGACCGGTACCAGAACTGGCTTAAGTACCAGGCCCTTGCCGAGCGCGTTTGGGCGCGGCGGGGGTTCTATCAGACGAGCGGTGCTTACGGTTTTCGCGACCAACTCCAGGATACCATAAATCTGATCTGGGTAGATCCGGCCCTAGCGCGCAAGCAGATCCTTTTGCATGCATCCCAGCAATTTGTCGAGGGTGACGTGACCCACTGGTTCTTTACGCTGACCGACGGACGTGCGGCGTTCTCATGCCGTTCACACGCTTCCGATAACCCACTCTGGCTGGCTTGGGGCACGGCGGAATATGTCCGGGCAACGGGGGATCATACGATTCTGGATGAAATGGCCGCGTATCTTGTTTCCGAATTTCCGTTTGCGCCCTTGCCGAAAAACAAGCAGGGGTGGGGGCATTTGTATCACCGGACGACGCGCGCGGACACGCTGTACAAACATTGCATGAAGTCGATCAATCTTGTGATTAAGCAGCGTACCGGAAAGAACGGCCTGCCGCTCATGGGGGTCGGCGACTGGAATGACGGACTGGATGAGATCGGGAGCGAGGGCCACGGCGAAAGCGTGTGGCTCGGCTTCTTCCTCTACTACATCCTGAAGGAAATGGTCGATATCATTGGCCAAAAAGAGGGCGACGCCAAAAAAGCGTATTACGTGCAAAAAATGGAAGCTCTGAAAGTGGCCCTTGAAAAAACATGGCGGGGCGACCGGTATCTGCGTGCTTTCCATGATGACGGTACCGAGATCGGCCTCAAGGGCAGCGGGGTGTGGGAGATCGACGCTCTGACTGCGGCCTGGTCGGTCATGTCCGGCATCAATTTCGAGCGTGGTGTGACGGTCTTCAACACAGCCTTGCAGGTCCTTGAGAAGGATAACGCGATCCTGCTCGGGTGGCCGGCTTTACGCGAAGACACGAAGCCTTATCTCGGACGCAGCAGCAAATATCCGGAAGGCGTGCGGGAAAACGGCATGTACTGTCACGGCGTGCAATGGCTCGTCAGGGCGGCGCGTCTCTTGGCTGAAGAATTCGAAAAGCGCGGCGACCCGGCGAACGCGGGAAAATACCGCGAGACCGCATACCGGTTGTGGCTCAAGGTCTCGGCGATCGCACACATGCATGAAGTTGAGATTTACGGCGGTCAGCCGAACAAACAGTCGGCAGACATTTTAACCACCTTCGAACCTGGCCGGATGATCTGGCACGGGTACACCGGGGCTGCAGGCTGGATGCTCCGGCAGGCAATGGAAGGCGTGGTCGGAGCGTTGGTGATAAAAAATAAACTGGTTCTGCCCAACGATCTTGATAAACCGCGCGGCGCGCTTAAAGTGGTCAAGGTGTCCCGAGACGTGTCCCAGAGTCCGATCAGTCCCAATACTCATTAATTTCCACGAAGTGGAAATTGGGGCAGTCCTTGCCAACCTTGAGGAAATGAAGGAAAGGCAAGGACAGAACAGCTTTTGCCGGTTGAGAGTTATTTTTTTCGACTTCAACGGTCCCGATGATTTGAATTTGGACTCTATTATCCACATGCAAGACCCCGTAGCTCAGGTGGATAGAGCACCTGCCTTCTAAGCAGGGGGTCGGCAGTTCGAATCTGCCCGGGGTCGTTTTTTTCTGAAAGGGGAGCCCAAAGTCCGTTGTTCGGGTTTTCCGGCAACAGAGGAAAGACGAGAGCAAGGCCGAACGCGAGAAGATCCGTTCCGAGGGTTCTTCTGCGGCGAAGACCGTGGCAGAATAAGATTTTTTTCAAACGGATTCAAAAGGCGGGGATCTCTCCCCGCCCTTTTTTTTGGGGTTTATTATGGTGAATGAAAAAAAGATCAGAGTGGGGATCGTGTCCTTGGGGTGTCCCAAGACGCTCGTGGATAGCGAGGTCATTCTTGGAAAGGTCCAGGGTGCCGGATATTCGATTACACAGGACATTGGGGAAAGCGATGTGGTATTGCTCAATACCTGCGGTTTCATTAAGGACGCCAAAGAGGAATCGATCGATGCCATCCTGAAACTGCTCGAGTTGAAGAAGGAAAAAAAACTGCTCGGAGTGGTCGTGGTGGGATGTCTGGTCCAGCGATATGCGGAAGAACTCCAGAAAGAATTTCCCGAAGTCGATGCCTTCATCGGTTCCGGGGATTACATGCGGATTGCCGAAGTCCTGAAAAAGGTTACGGACGGGCAGAAATTTATCAGTATTCACAAGGCTGGTTATCTTGCCGGGGCCGATGAAACGCGCGTCTCCCTGACGCCCAAGCATTTCCGCTATCTCAAGATCTCTGAAGGATGCGATCATGCGTGCTCCTTTTGCGTGATTCCTAGGCTTCGCGGACGCTACCGTTCCCGTCACATCGCCGATCTTGTCCTGGAAGCGAAGCAATTGGCCGGCGAGGGTGCCAAGGAGCTCGTCGTGATCGGCCAGGACATCACGAGATTCGGATGGGATTACGCCGGCAAGTCTCTTTTGCCGCAACTTCTGGAAGCTTTGGGGACGGTGCGGGATATCAAATGGGTGCGTCTCCTCTACACTTATCCGTCGACGCTGACGGATGAGATCATCCGGGCTGTCGCAAAGTCAAAACAGATCTGCCGCTACATAGACTTACCGCTCCAGCATATTAGTGATAAGATACTCAAGGCGATGCGGCGGGGAAGCACGAAGAAACAGATCGTGGAGCTCATCCGAAAATTGCGGGTCATGATTCCCGGGGTTGTGCTCCGGACAAGTTTTATTGTGGGATTTCCGGAAGAGACGGACAGAGATTTCGAAGAGCTTTTGGCATTCATGCGTGAGACAAAGTTCGAGCGCCTCGGAATCTTCCGGTATTCCCGGGAAGAAGGTTCTGCGGCCGCGGAATTTCCGGAGCAAGTTCCTGAAAAGATCAAAGAAGAACGGTATCACCTGGCCATGCAGTTGCAGCAAGAGATCGCGCGGGAAGTCAATAGCCGTTATCTTGGCAGGGGACTCCGGGTGTTGGTCGAAACGCGGGATGAGAAAGATCGGGGCTTGTGGATCGGGCGCTCTTCCATGGACGCGCCGGAGGTGGACGGTAACGTCCTTATTCGAACACAAAAAGAAATAACAGCCGGGAAATTTTACACGGTCAAGATCACGGACGCTCAAGACTATGACCTCGTGGGCCAAATATAAATACTCCTTCCTGAATCCAAATGTGCTCAGCATCGCGCGGGGCCTGATCGGACTTTCTTTGCCGTTCCTGATCCTGTGGCCGAACAAGTCGGGGCATCTTTGGGCTTTTATTTTGTTTATGGTGGGCGCGATTACAGATTATTTCGATGGCTGGATCGCCCGCCAGTACAAACTCGAATCGGATTTCGGACGGTGGGTAGATCCTTTTAGCGACAAGATCCTGATCCTGGCGCCGATGGCCGCCTTCGCAACCCTCAACTTTTATTCCATCTGGTGGGTGGTTCCGATCTTTATCCGCGAGATCCTGGTGACATTCTGCCGGACGGGGTGGCTCCTCGGGGGAAAGTCGTTGGGTGCGGAGATGATGGGCAAACTGAAATTCGGTTTTCAGACTGTTACGGTGTGGATCGCATTTGTGTATTTACTTCTGAACCCTTATCCCGCTTTTGATTGGATGACGGGTATTTTCCGTTATCTTCTGCCGGTCTTTTTGATCACGACGGTCGCACTGACGATTGTCTCCGGAGGTATGTTTCTCTGGAACCAGCGGGCTCACTTTGGATCCGAGGCGTTCAACAAGTTCGTCCTCGCGATGGGCGTAGGGCTATTCCCGAAAGCCCCCGGGACGTGGGGAAGTCTGCTCGGCGTTTTGCTGGTTTTTCTGACCCGGTGGAGCGGCGGGCTTTACGGGGTGGTTTTTGTGTTTTTGGTCGTGTGGGGCGCTTTGGCTTATGAACGAATCACGGACCCGGATCCGGATCCGCAATATATCGTAATCGACGAGGTCTGCGGTATTTTCGTGACGTTCATCATGATTCCGATGACCTGGTTTTCAGCCATTCTGGGTTTTGTGCTGTTTCGCGTTTTTGACGTGTTTAAACCTTTCCCCGTGCGGTCGCTTGAGCGCATCCCACGTTACTGGGGCATCATGGCCGACGATCTGGGTGCCGGGCTCTATGCCTGGATTATTCTGTTCGTGATTTTTAAATGAAGCCCACTGTTGCTATCCTTGCTGTCGGGAATGAGGTCCTACGCGGGAGCGTGGTCAACACGAATGCCGCATTCCTCGGTCGTGAGCTCTCTGGTTTGGGGTTCGAGGTCATTTCACATGGCGTTTGCGCGGACTCGCTGGAAGCGATCCGTTTCCGGCTTGGCGAGGTACTCCGGCGCGTGGATCTAGTCATTATGATGGGGGGGCTCGGGCCGACGCCCGATGATGTAACTCGCGAGGGTATTGCTGCACATTTCAAAGTTCCTCTCGTCTTTTCGGCCCGACAGTACAACTGTCTCCAGAAGGTTTATAAACGTCACGGCAAACGTGTGCCTTCCCTCGTGAAACGTGAAGCCTTTTATCCCGAGAACGCAAAACCCCTCATCAACCGCTTTGGGATCGCGCTCGGATTTTCGATCGAAACGGGGCAAAAGGTCGTGATCGCGCTTCCCGGTGTTCCGTCAGAGCTCAAGAACATGTATTTTGACGTGGTCCTGCCTTTCCTGGAAAAGAAATACGGGGATCTTTTTAAAAGCCGGAAACTGATCGTGCAAATGGTCGGTATTTCGGAGCCGGACGTGATGAAAAAGCTCGGGAAAGATTTTTTTGACGATCAATTCGATTTTGGGATCTACCCCTCGGCAGGTGAGGTCGCGATCCGCATTCTTGCGGACAAAGCAGATGTTTTCGGACGGCTTAAAAAGAAGATCGTGGTTCGGCTCAAAGACTGGATCTATGGCTGGGATGAAGCGCCTCTTTCCGTTGTGATCGGAAAGATCCTGAAGAAAAAAAAGCAAACGTTTGCCGTTGCGGAAAGTTGTACGGGCGGGCTTTTGTCTTCACGCATTACGGCCTGTCCCGGGGCCAGTGTCTATTTTCGCGGGGGAGTGGTTACGTACCATTCGAGCGTGAAAACGGATCTTGGCGTTTCGGGAAAATTCATCAGGAAATACGGGGAGGTTTCAGCTCAGGTCGCTCTTCAGCTCGCGAAATCGGTCCGCATTCGGATGGGATCAAGTTTCGGCATCGGCATTACGGGGATCGCCGGGCCCGGCGGCGGCAGTTCCAGGAAACCGGTCGGCCTTGTTTATATCGGTCTTGCGTTCCCCGGCGGAACGGCCCGTGTCTGGAAGCATGTTTTTTGGGGAGAGCGCCATCAGATCCGGGGCAAGGCTTCGGTGAAAGCGCTTGAGTACTTATGGCGGACGATCCGTTAAAACAGATTGCCGTGCGTGTATTTCTCGCGATCCCTCTTTATGGAATCTTCCATCAAGAAATAGAAAACATCCTTCGCCCGTTTTGCCGCGAGATTTCCGGTGTTCGATGGATCGAGCCGAGGCAAGTCCACCTGACACTTCATTTCTTCGGTTCCGTTCCCGCAAAAGAGATCGAACTAATCCACCTCTTTTCAAAAAAAGTAGCATTGCTTTTTTCGCCTTTCGAGTTGAGCATAGACCGGGTCGGTGGATTTCCAAGTCTTGAAAGGCCGGGCATTATTTGGCTAGGGATCGTGGAGCATGCCGGCCGGCTTCTCTCTTTACAGAGGGCCATTCAAGGTGAAATCCGGACGCTCGGGTTTAATACCGAGTCAAGACCGTTCCAGCCGCACGCGACGATCGGTCGTGTCAAAAAGGAAAACCCGGATTTTGTGCCGCTATTGGCGAAGATCCCGCTCAAATTGCCGACCATGGCAAAAACCGCGGATCATTTTGTTCTCTATCAAAGTCACTGCCGCCCGGAAGGCGTTTGCTATGAAGCCCTTAAAACCTATCCCTTGTCAAAAAAAGCGTAAACTCAAGGCTGCACAACTGCGCAGTGTTTACGCGGCATTGCGGAAAACTTTTGGGCATCAGAAGTGGTGGCCCGGGGATACACCTTTTGAGGTCATGATCGGCGCGATCCTTACGCAGAATACTGCCTGGGTCAATGTTGAAAAAGCTATCCTGAATCTCAAAAAAGCCGGAAAGCTTTCGTTTGAGGCCTTGCGCCGGGTTCCGTCAAAGGAGCTTTCGCAACTGATCCGGCCGGCTGGATATTTCAACGTTAAGACGGATCGGCTCAAATGTTTCATGGATTTTCTGGATCGGGAATGTCGTGGTGATCTTTCGAAACTGAAACGGAAAACGATGCCCGTGCTTCGTGAAAAACTTCTTGCCGTGAAAGGGATCGGCCCCGAGACCGCGGATTCCATTCTTCTTTACGCGCTGAACAAAACTTCGTTTGTAATCGACGCCTATACCAAAAGGATCTTCTCAAGACACGGGTTGGCCAAGGACCTTGAAACTTACGAACAATGGCGGGAGATCTTTACACGGGCGTTGCCGGAAAACAGGGACCTCTATAACGATTTTCACGCCCAAATCGTTCGGACAGGAAAGAATTATTGCCGGAAAATTCCTCGTTGTGAAAAATGTCCTCTTCAGCGATTTTTCTAGCGAAGGACAAGTGTTCAAGCGAAATTCTTTGCAATCTGTGCCATTATCCAGTGAAGACAAGCAATTTAAATCATTTTGAATAAGCCATTGTCAAAAAAACTAGTTTAGTTATCGATGGTATTGTCGTATCATGAAGCAGTTTGGACTAACAGTGGGTAGTGGCAAACATAGAAACAGGAGGTATAACATGTTCATCCAATTGAATAAAAAAGGTTTTACACTGGTGGAGATCATGATTGTCATTGCGATCATCGGGCTTTTAGCCGCTATCGCCATTCCTAATCTCCTACGGGCGCGTATCAATGCCAACGAAGCTGCAGTTAGGACGGATTTGAGAGCCTTCAGCTCCGCGTGCGAAAGTTATCGTGCGGCACAGGCTATTCCGGCCTACCCAGCGACAATCGCTCTATTAACAGCGCCAGCGGCGGGTCAACCTGCACGTCTTGACATTTCATGGAACACTAATCCGAAGCATGGATACAACATGACCTACCTTGGAACCGCCAATACGTTTTCCTTGCTGGCGACGCACATCGCCAATTCGTCGATTAATGATTTTTGCATTGATCAGAGTGGCGTTATTGTTTCCGGAGCGGTGGGTGCTACTGTAGATGGTTGTACGGGCACTCCAATTGGCGGATAAACAATAATAAGGAATCGAAGAAAGTGTTTTTAGGGCCCATCCTGCTGCTTCAGAGCAGGATGGGTTTTTTTCGGCTGTTTTTTGGAATATTTTCTGCTGAGGTTTCTCGTATGAATAACGATTCCGGCAAGCTGCCTTCGTTGAATCAACGGATCGCCGGTATTTTCGGCGGCTTTTCATCGAAGTTTCTGCTAAAAAAATGACCGCTTTCAGAGTTACCATGTGTGATCTTGATCGCCCGCAGACAGTGCTGCTTGAACTTGAAAAGCGCTTCGACCATCTTTTTGTCCACCATATCGATATTATCAAGAATACTTTCCAGGATCAGAAGCTGTCTTTGGTCCTCAAACCGTTTCTGGACGGAAAAAAATTTCAGAGAAACGAGGTCCGAGTGGCCTTCAGGGGACACGGAGTTGTGATCCGTTTCATCCATCTTCCAAAAATGAAGGTCGAAGATCTCCGTGGCGCGATCGCACGCGAAGTTGAACAATATATTCCGTTTGAACCGAGCGATGTGATGTTCGATTTTGGAGTGGTGGAGGAAGACCTCAAGACCGATGATGGTGCGAAGATGGAAGTGATGCTGGTCGCTATCAAGCGACAGGAGCTTGAACCGATACTTGAGACCTTTCGCAGTTTGGGATGTCGCCTGTCAGTGGTGGATGTCAATATTCTTTCGGCGATGGCCGCTTTGGAATATTTCCATCCCCAAGATTTCGCAGGTCACACCGGTCTTTTAGACCTTGGGGCCGAGATCTCGACTTTAGGGATCGTCCGAGACAAAAAGCCCCGTTTTGTCCGTGATATCCCTTACGGGATTTGGGACCTCCACAGGGGACTTAAGACTCGTTCCAACCTTACAGATGAAAAGATCGGGAAACTTTTCGCAAAGAACGAAGCTCCGACGCTCGAGGAAATACAAGCTATCGGGGAAGGGCTTGAAGGGTTGATCAGGGATCTACACGTTTCTTTTGACTACTACCATGATCAATCAGGGCATTCGAAATCTGTCAAAAAGCTTTTCCTGACTGGCGGGATATCTCATCCCGCAGTCTTGAAGGCGTTGAGCGAAGGATTGCAAGTTCCGGTGGTGAGCATGGAAATCCTGACGAAGATAAAATGGGCCCCGGACATTGATCCTGAACTTCTCAAAACCAATGTGGCGTTCTTGCCTGTGTTGCTGGGTCTGGGACTTCGCGAAAGATGATCAAGATCAACCTTTTGCCCCAGGAGCTTCGGAAGAAGATGAATGCGATGCGCATTCTAAGCCCCTTGGTCATTCTGGCCGCGGTGCTTTTTCTTCTCGCGACATTTTTTTTCTACGGGGACTATTTCAGGGCTCGCTCTGTTTACAAAAGCGTGAAAAAAGAATGGGTGAGGGTGAATCCCGCGATGGCCATTCTGAATGGAAAGGTCTATCCGAATGGGGGAGGCCGCGAGGAACGCGACAGTCGTTAAAATTCTAAAGGATCGTGTCGTGCCTTCGGTGGATGGAGAAGAAAAGACGTTTTGGATGTGGAAAGAGGAAAAAATATAAATTCTATGATATGATAAACATCGGTTGGATGTCTTGTCGGCCAACCTGTGATCTTATGCTTTGTGGGGAGCCGCCACTGCGGGTTATGTTTTAAAACCTAGCACCGGTGGAAGGGTAAGTGCGCCTTTCTTATAATGTTATCCACGCGATAGCCTTGGCGTTGGCCCGCAACGGCCAAGTCATTGCATTCTGCGAACGGATGTCAAATAGTTTTGATTCGGCTGAAGATGAGGAGCCATGTTTAGGGGATATTCCGTTGGTTAACAAGTGATTCGGGTCAAAAATCCATCTACAACAACGGATCCAAGCACTCAAAAATTTGAAACGCTTTTTTTGTAACAATTACTACGGTGGATTCGCAGGGACAGCCTGCGGGTACCAAAGTTGACGGGAAGAATGACCAGTCACAGGATGATCAAGCCTGAAAAAAACGGCTGCGACGGATGCCGCATCGGGTTTGAAAGGTTCCGAGAAGATAGCGCCTTCAGAAAACGCGAACAAGGACAAATCGGTCTATAATTTGGCAGAGTTAGATCCGGTCGTTTAGGTTCTTTGGGAAGGCCCTCGGCAGGCCTTGTGGTTCGTGAGAGTTCCACCTCGGAATAGTTGACGCTGTTTCTTTCCCGCAAGTTTGTTACCCGCCTCGTTTCCTCGATTTTCGCTTCAACGGCAACCTTGCCAAACTTCGCAGGTGTGAACAGCTTTAAGAAAGGAAACACAATTCATGGAAAGACAAATTTTAATTTCACAAGACGCCAATGAAAAACAGGTCGCCATTCTCGAAGACGGCCGGTTGGAGGAGTTCTACATCGAGCGCGGAGACTCGAAGAAGCTTTTTGGGAACATCTATGAAGGGATCGTGAAGACCGTGATCCCGGGGATTGATGCCGCGTTCGTGGATATCGGAACCGGGAAAGATGGTTTTCTTTACGTTGGTGACGCGCTCCGTTCGCCGCTGGATCTCGATGCAGAATTCGATGATGGTGAAGAGAAAAAAACAGAAGGAACGGCTAACGAAGTTAAGCCTCCCGAAGGTGTCGTTATTGAGGGCAATCTCCAGGGACAGGGACAACAACCTCAGGTGCAGGGGCAATCCCAAGGACAGGGGCAACCTCAGGGGCAGGGACGAGGCCAGGGACGGCAAGGGGGACGGGATGGCGGTCGTGGAAGGCATCAGCGGGGCGGTTACAACCGCCAGCAGCAACAACATCAACACCAGCGACGTCCGAGGATCGAAGAGGTCCTGAAGGTCGGGCAGAAGGTTATTGTGCAGGTCGTAAAAGAGCCATTAGGAAACAAAGGTCCGCGTCTCACGACACAATTTTCGATCCCGGCGCGCTATCTAGTGATGATGCCGGGGGAGTCGAAGATCGGGATTTCGCGACGTGTGGAAAGCCGTTCGGAACGTGACCGTATCCGGAGTATTTTCAGGAGCCTCGAGATCCCAAAAGGTGTTGGGTTCATTGTGCGCACGAATGCCGAAGGGAAAAGTGACGCGGATTTTACGCGGGATATCCGCTATCTCATACGGCTTTGGAAGAAGATCCATGGCATGATCTCTGCCAAGAAAGCGCCGGTTATGATCCATCAGGAGCTCGGCCTTGTGGAACGCGTGGTTCGTGATTACGTGAACGAAGATACCACCAAAATCGTGGTGGATCATCCCGAGATCTTCAAGAAGCTCAAGCGTTTCACTTCCGTGTATATGCCGGGACAGGACCTGAATATTGAGTTCGCAAAGGAAAAAGGGAGTCTCTTTGAACGGCACGGCATCGAAAAAGAGATCGAGCGAACGTTTCAAAAAAATGTTCATCTTAAGTCGGGCGGTTCTGTCGTGATCGAACAGACCGAAAGTCTTGTCGCGATCGACGTGAATACCGGAAAATTTACCGGAAACAGCAAGGGGCTTGAGGAGACGGTGTACAAAAACAATGTTGAGGCTGCGCAGGAGATCGCGCGTCAGCTCCGGCTTCGTGATGTCGGCGGGATCATCGTGATCGACTTCATTGATATGGAACAAGGCCAACACCGCCGCAGTCTCTTTAATATCTTTAAAGAGGCAGTGAGCAAGGACCGAGCTAAAACCCACTTGGTGCAGGTTTCCGAACTTGGGTTGATCCAAATGACGCGCCAGAGAATGCGTCCGTCGCTTGAGAGCGCGGTCTACGATACTTGTCCGTATTGCGAGGGCAAGGGTAATATCAAGTCGACTGCGACTATGTCGATCCAGGTCATTCGGGAGTTGCGCAAATCTCTGAAGGATTCCAGAGACCGTATCGTGAATGCCTATGTGCATCCGGATGTTGCGGAACGCCTGCTCCAGCAGGAAAAGAAAGCTCTTCGGTATCTCGAGAAAAGTACGGGCAGTCGCATTTCGATCTATTCCGAGCCAACCGCGCATCGCGAGGATATCAATATTACATTCATTAAATAGGACTGAAGACGAGAAACTGCAGTCTATAGTCTTTGGTCTTCGGTCTGTTTTGGGTATAATACTTTCATGAACGCGCCTCTTTTGGTCCTGATCACGGTAGTGGCATCTTTTTTCGGTTTTGCCGCGACTCTCTGGATTTTCCAACGTTTGTTCAGGCGGGCTGCCTCTGACGATAAAACCTTCCAGCCTTTTCTCCAACTCCAGCAGGAACTCCATAACCTTCATACCACGCTTCAGGATCAAATTCATACGCTCTCCGGGCAGATGAATGACCAGATGAAGCAGAATTCCCAGTTCCTTCAGGAGAACCAGCAGAATTACCGCCAGATCATGGGGGATGTCCAGCACCGGCTCGGTGTACTGCAGCATGCCACGCAGTCCATGATGGATATCGGGAAGGACATTTCTTCGCTTCATGACATTCTCCGGGCTCCGAAACTTCGCGGAGGGATGGGGGAATTTTTGCTCTCAGAACTCTTGCGCCAGATCTTGCCGGAAGATCATTTCGCGCTTCAATACCGTTTCGCGAATGGTTCCCAGGTGGATGCTATTATCCGGCTTGGTGAGGGATTGATTCCGGTGGATGCGAAATTCCCGCTCGAGAATTTTAAACGTATTCTGGAAGCGGGGAGCGATGAAAAGCAAGCAGAAGCTCGTAAGGGGTTCTGGCGAGACGTCAAAAAACACATTGATGACATCGGGGTGAAATACATCCTGCCGGAGGAGGGGACTTTCGAGTTTGCACTCATGTACATCCCGTCCGAGAGCATTTATTACGAAACGATCATCAGGGACGACGCACAAAATGAAAGTCTTTCGGCCTATGCCATGAGACACAAAGTCATTCCGGTCTCGCCGAACAGTTTTTATGTGTATCTCCAGTCGATCGTGCGCGGACTCAAAGGGATGAGAATTGAGCGTTCGGCGCAGATCATTCTTGAAAATTTAGGCCAGTTGGAAGTGGATCTCGAGCAGTGCCTGACTGATTTTGAGAAGATCGGCGTGCATCTGGCTCATGCCCGTACGGCGTATGAAAAGACCGAACAGCGGTTCCAAAAATTACGGAACCGACTGAATGTCCTGGAACAACATCAGGGGCAGGTTGTGGGGCCGGAGCCCAAAGCGATCGTTCAAGAAAACAATCCTTAAACCGTTTTGCCACCCATCGGAGGAGAAAACCATGAAATTTTTCAAAAAGATCGGTAAGGTGTTTTTCGGTTCGTCCAAGTCCAAAATGGCCAAAAAATCTAAGGGAACCAAAAAAAAAGCAGCCAAACCCGTCAAGAAAAAAGCGACCAGATCTGCTAAAAAGAAAATCTCCAAAAAAGTTTCGGCCAAAGCCAAAAGCAAATCGGCCAAGAAAAAAGTCCCGGAAAAAAAGCAGTCGGGGATGGTGAAGGCTGCATTGGCGGTTATGCCGACGGCGGAAGTGACACATTATTTTCCGCATGTGAATGCCGCAGTACTCAAGATCAAGACTGGGGAGATCCGGATCGGGGATGAGCTTTTGTTTAAGGGGCATACCACGGATTTCAAGCAGAAGGTTGTCTCCATGCAAATCGACCACCAGCCGGTCATGATTGCCAAGAAAGGCGATGATTTTGGTGTTGAAGTAAAGTCACGCGTTCGTGCCGGCGATCTAGTTTTCAAGAAGTAACAATTATAGGGTTTGTGACAATGGGCCAACATTATCTGCGTACCTATAAGCCGTTTGTGCTCGAGGACGTCAAAAAAAATCTCCTGATTATCGGGGATCTTACCGGAAATTGTGCTTCCTGCAACGAGCTTGGGATCAACGCTTACGATACCAAGGCTTGTCCGCAATGCGGGGCGGTGTTCAAATACGTCGCAAGTCGGCGGCTTGAAACACACCCGTCGGAGCGTTTCCAACTCGCCAGGCGTCTTGCCGAGAAACGGCCTGACCTCATCTTGATCGATTATCTGGATTACCAGAAAGCCGCGGGAGATAAAGCAGCCCGCGATTTTTTTAGCGTCTGACACTGGCTTTCATCAAAAGTTTATTGGGAACCAGTGCTGCACCAATTTCATCTTTGATGAAATTGAAAAGTATTGGGACTGATAAAGTGGAGTGATATGAATCCTGGGCCGATGGATCTTAGCGAGTCGAAAGGACGCTTGGCGCGTGCGATCGCTAAGACACTGAAAGATAAAGGATTTACCGCGTATTTCGCGGGTGGTTGTGTCCGGGACTATTTAAGAGGTCAAAAACCCCAGGATTTTGATATTGCCACGACTGCAACGCCTGAAGAGGTCGAAAAGATTTTTCGCCGGACAATCCCTGTTGGCAAGCAGTTTGGCGTGATGATTGTGATCGAAGAAGAGATCCCCTTCGAGGTTGCGACCTTTCGTTGCGAAGGGGGATACCAGGACGGCCGGCATCCTACCCAAGTTTCATTTACCCAGCCCGAGGAAGACGCCAGACGCCGCGATTTTACGGTGAACGGCATGTTCTATGATCCCTTTGCGGGGAAGGTGATCGATTTCGTGGAGGGGATGAAGGACCTGCCGAAAAAAATTATACGTGCAATAGGTGATCCTGCGACTCGCTTTGAAGAAGATAAATTGCGGCTTCTCCGGGCGATCCGCTTCGCCTCGACGCTTGGTTTTGAGATCGAGACAAAAACCTGGGAGGTGCTCCGCAAGAAAGCTTCCAAGATCCACGAAGTGAGTTCCGAACGGATCCGTGAAGAGCTTGTGAAGATCTTTACGCGGTCCGGCGCGGCGCGCGGATTCGTACTGCTTTCGGAATCCGGACTCATGAAAGAGATACTGCCCGAAGTGGAAGCGATGCACGGCGTGAAACAACCCGAGAAATTTCATCCCGAAGGCGATGTTTATGAACATACGCGACTTCTTTTGGAACATCTCCGCCCTCCGGTTTCCATTCTCCTCGCTTTTTCAGCGCTTTTTCATGACATCGGAAAACCCAAGACGTTCGCGATCCGCAAAGGCCGTCTGACCTTTTATGAGCATTCCGAAGAAGGTGTGAAGATCGCCCGCGAGATCATGCGGCGGTTGCGTTTTTCGAACGAGGAAATTGACGGGGTCTCAGAATGCGTGGCCAATCATATGAAATTTATGGATGTGCAGAAGATGCGGCCCGGGAAACTCAAGCAGTTCATCAGCCGTCCGCACTTCGAAGAGGAGATGGAACTCCATCGTGTGGATTGCACTGCAAGCCACGGGATGCTGGACAATCTCACGTTTCTCCGGGACAAGCTCAAGGTGTACGAGCATGAGGAATTAAAACCCAAGCCGTTCGTGAACGGTCATGACCTCATGCATCTCGGCATGAAGCCCGGCCGCGCCATGAAACCTGTTTTAGAAGAGGCATTTGTTTTACAACTGGAAGGTCGTTTCAAAACCAGGGAAGATGCTCTAGAATGGCTTAAGAAGGCGATTAGTAAATTGTAATTTTACTGGGGACGGTCGGATGAAATGACTTTCTTCTATAACTATTCTTTGTTGAGGCTTTGTGGGATATTTTGGATGTCTACGGCGACGCAGAGGTTTTTAAGTAAAGAGGAACAGCTGTGTTTTAGTCGGTCCATGTTCGCGAGAAAAGCCTTCGGGAAAAAGCGTTAGACTTCGGAATGGAAATCAGGCAGGAATAATAATGAATAACGGGGGAACGAAGACGTCATGAAATCAGAGACTCGATGGTTTTTTTTGCTTTTGCCGGGGCTCTGTGTTTTTTCTTCGGTCCTTTGTGCGGAGATCGTGACAGAGGTTGGGACGGATGGGACGTTGACGCTTGAAAGTGGTAAGCGGGTGGTTCTTGCCGGGATTCAGTTAGATACGGAAGGAATTTCGGTTCTCCGGGTGCTTGTCCGGAGACAAGATCTGAGGTTCCAATTAGTTGCTAATTCCGCTTCGGGGAAAAAGGAGTTCGCCTATGCATATCTCAAGGCGAAATGCTTGAGATTTCCAGCGAAGCCAAACGAGATCGCCGGAGAACAGGAAGTTCTCGTCAATGAATTCCTGGTGAAGATCGGTGCCGCCAAAGTGATCGAGACCCAGGACTTCAGCCACAAGGCCAGGTTTCTGAAGGCTCAGAAAGAAGCCAAGAAAAAGGGTGAGGGTATATGGTCTTACGAGGTTTCCTGAAATTCCTGGGGAGTCTTTTGGCCGTACTCGTGATCCTCGGAATGATTTTCGGGGTGATCAGCTATTTCGTGATCCGGAACCTCGATCCCAATATGGTCCGGGCAGAACTTGAAAAGCATCTTACTCGGCAAACGGGTTTTCGTGTAGAGCTTGGCGACATTAAGTTCCAGTGGCAGCCTCAGCCCAGGCTTCAGGTTGCCGGTATCAAATTCTATCATCCCCAAAGTCTCGAGAAGATCCTGCAAAGTAATCAGGTTCGGATCGACGCCGATTTGACTTCGATCTGGCGGAAACATTTCAGCATGTCCCAAGTCGTAATCCAGAATCCCGAGATTTTTTTCAAGCGCAACCGGGGAGGGGTCTGGAATTGGCAGGTTGTTGAAGAACTCGCGACTTCCGCTTCGACTGTCGAGACTTCGAGAGGAGCCGAAAGTGTTTCACTGAAAAGTCTGGGTAGTGTCTCCCGAGGGTGGCAATTTGGAGTTGGGAAGATGTTCGTGCGGGATGCAATCATCCACTTCACGGACGAGACGGTCGAGCCGGTCTACAAATTGAAGATCGAGAAACTGGAGGCCGAAGTTCGTCAGCCATCAGTCTATGAGGCGTTCCACTTTACGGCAGGGGGATCTGTGTTCAACTCCGCGGGAAGAAACCTCGAGATAGAGGGTGATCTGAATTTGGTGTCACGATCGCTGAATCTTGTGCTTCGTTACGGTCCTGAAAAAGCAACGTTCAAAGGACATCTCAAGGTGGTCGACACCCTGCCGCATTTTGAGGGGACACTCGAGATCCGTGACCTAGACATGGAATCGGTGATCCCGGCAATTTATAAAACGGGTGATTATGTGTCAGGCCGCCTTAGCGCCGATGCACAACTTTCGTTCGATGGCGCGAACCCTGCCATGCTTAAGCAATCCCTGAAGGGTCAGGGAAGGATCGATGTCCAGGGTGGGTCCCTCAAGAATCGGAATGTTATCAAGGAGATTTTTGACCGACTTTCTCCAGTGCTCACGATCGCGAACGCTTTAGGTGGGGAACTTCCGCCGGAGTTGAGTGAGATGCTGAAGGATCGTAATACGCCGTTCCAGTCATTACAGGTGACGTGTGGGGTGCAGGCGGGGATTGTGAGGGTCGGTGAATTTCGGCTGATGCATCCCAACTATCAATTGTTCGGCAAAGGGACCTATGGGATTTTGGGCAGACGCGTCGAGAGTTCAGTACAGTTGTTGTTGTCCCAGTCCATCTCCGCGTACTTGATGAAAAAGATTCGCGAAATGGAATTGATTGCGGATCGGAACGGCCAAGTCATGATTCCGTTCCGCTACAGTGGTGTTTTTCCGGGCGCTTCAGTCCAGCCGGATCTTCCTTACATCACTTCGCGCTTGTTTCAAAACGGAGCGGATCAGCTTCTGAATCTGGGGATGGACCGGCTTTCCAAGGTTCTCGGATCCAAAAAGGCAGGGAAGTCCTTAGCTCTGGGTGGATCCACGCAATCGCAAGAGTCGATCTCAGAACAGGATCAGGTGATCCAGCAGGGTATGAATGCGCTTTCTAAAATTCTTGGGGGGAAAAAGGAATGAAAAAAATACTGATCACGGTCAGCGGTAAAGATAAGCCTGGTATTATCGCCAAGGTGAGCGGCCTTTTATTTGTCCGGGGATGCAATCTCGAGGATATTAGTATGACTCTTTTGGAAGGGCAATTCGCCATGATGATGACAGTCCGCTTACCGTCGTCGAAGTCCATGGTCCGTGTGCTGCAAGGCTTGGAGCTTCTCAGGAGCACTCCCTGGTCCATGGATTGCCATGTGACCGAACTGAAAGGGAAAATCCCGCATGGAGAAAAACATGCAAAGAGCTCTCTTCCTTATATGGTCACCGCGTTCGGCAAGGACCGCATCGGGATTGTTTATGAAGTGAGCCGTGCCTTGGCGGGGATGCGTGTCAACATTACGGATCTTGACAGCCGGATTTTGGGCAAAGGTGCCAAGACCACTTACGCGATGCTTTTGGAAGTAGATGTCCCAAATAAGGTAGCTCCGGCGAAACTCAAAACTTTTTTGACAAAAATTTCAAAAAAATTGAAAATTGAGATCCAGATCAAACCTTTGGAACGCGTTTCCTTATAAACTCTGATGAAGCTTGTTCCCCTGCGGACCTTTCCCGATCCGATTCTCAGAAAAAAAACACATGCGATCACGGTGTTCGACCGTTCACTCCTGAAGCTTGTGGCTGTTTTGATCTGCGTTATGAAAAGTCAGCAGCATGGAATCGGCATCGCCGCACCGCAGATCGGAGTCGCAAAAGCTGTCGCGATTGTCGATGTTTCAAAACGCGATTCGAAAGCAAAGCGTCTTGTTCTTATCAATCCCGTGATCCTTGAAAAAAAAGAGCCGGAAGGACGCAAGGAAGGGTGCATGAGCCTTCCGGATTATACGGCATTCCTGAAACGCCATCGGTGGGTGCGTTTTCGTTGGCAGAACGAGCGTGGCGAATTTCTCGAAAAGATCAGTACTGGGATCGAAGCGATTTGTGTGGAACATGAGGTAGATCATTTGAAAGGCGTGCTTTTTATCGATCATGTGACTTGTCTCAAGACGGATCTTTTTCCGCGATCTCCCATCAATTTTAAAAAAGGTGTGATCGGGACCTGATATTCGAGCCAAATCACGGTTCCACGTTCCTTAGACGAAATTGGCGATGATGTTTTTCTGGCCAGGCCTCGTTCGTTTGAAAAAAATCACATGGGGTGATCTGACCATGATTGATAGAAATTCTTAAAATAATTTAATTTTTATTTTTTTTTTAGGACTTCCAAAGAAAAATGAATCTTTCTCTAACATCAAGATAACAATATATAGCAATTCATAGCGCACAAAAATTTGACAACGAGCTCGAATACGGCTACACTTCTTTCAGAGGATGATAATGGCGTGGAGACGACAGGAATGGAAGACGTGAGGCTGGAGTTAGGAGCGCAAGGATGGGATGGTCGTGTTTGATGGTCGTTTTGTTTTAATGTTTCGAAAAGAGAAGTGAAAAGGGGAGTGTTGCTCATGCTTAGCGCGTATCACAGCGAGAGGAAACCGTGGGAGATTAAAGCGGTCAGTCTCTTTGTGATCTTTACGTTTCTTATGACGCAGAGTGACGTTCAACTTGGCTTTGCCAGCGGTGTTATGCCGAATGTTTCCGTCGCTACTCCAACTCCTGATCTTAATAAATCCGACAAGATCCACTTCATGCAGAAGTTCGATGAACAGCAACAGTCTCTCCAGAATAAGACGACCGAAAATCCTCTAAGCGCCGTTACTCCGGCTCAGAATCAGCAAAATCCTTTCGTTGGCGATATTCCCCAAGGCCAGATTCCCCAGATTTCCACTTCGTTTTTATCGGGTCAAAACCCGCTGCTCAACAAAACTGAATCCGGTGCGACCACTAAGGAAGATTCTGCCACTCATATCATGACAGTGAGTTACACCGACGGCACCTATTTTAGATATCAGAAGGCGAGCAACAAAATCATGGAGATCTGCGATCTGACGCGTCCCGTGCTTGATGACAAAGGTAATGTCACCGGTTACGCGCTTGAGACCCGCCAGTTTTCGTACGAGACGAGTTCGGATAATGGAACGAATGTTTCGTACGTTCGCGTTATCACAGTGGGACAGGGCACGCAACACAGCACCTATCAAAAATTCACGACTCTCGCAGACGGCCAGTTAGATGAATTGATCGAAACTGGTGATTGGATTTTGAATGACTCGACAAATCAATATTTTCAGTCGGTTTCAGTTCGATACGATGGAGATCGCATGACGCTTTATGATCGAACAGATGATCCCACCTATTATATAGAAAGGACCTATGAACAGTTAGCGGATGGGGAGAGCCGTCTTCTGAGCTATCAGAAGATCGAAGGAGCTCTTACTCCAATCAACATTGAGATCCAGTACGATGAGGAAAGAGGCCTCGTGACGGTGATTGACCTCTCTGGGGGAGGCGTAACCACTCCTGGGGCTGTTAATTTCTGGGAATATAGCCTCACGGACAGGAACAAGCGCGGCGATCTTTTGGCTGTGGGCGAAATGGACTCCGCAAGCGGTCAGATTTTTTCCCGGATGGATATCACGGCGACCGTCTACAAGATCACCTATCCGCAGAATGCGGCCCAGCTTCTCATATTTGAGCGTCTCGCGAACGGTGGTTTCGGTCGCGTGCTTCGTTATCGTGATACTAATATCGATTTGGAATATATTTACGTGGCGGACGAAACCACCGGCGCTGAGACCATGACGGTTTTGAATTATAAGGACAATACTTTTGTTAAAATGAGTTTTATCGAAGGGATGGCACCGGATGCGTCGAGTGGAGTGATCGACAGCTTCCAGAACATACTCGAGGCTGGGACGTTTACGATGACCGGGACTACGCCTCAGTATAAGAAGCTCCTTGAAAAGGCTCCGAGCGGTGAGTGGATCGTCATAGACCCCAACGACGGAAAGGTTTTTGATGTCTATTCGGCGTTTCCGAGCGAAGAATGGGGAGGATTGATACGGAGCCGCGGGCCGCCTGAGGAGGGTGCTACAATTCTCGCGGACTATCAGTACGTCTACGATGATGCCGCGAGCCGTCGCGTTTATGTTTACGATGTCACAAACCTCCGCTATGCCCTTTACGATTGGAAAGATCAAACCCCGCGTCTTTTAGAACAAGGCAATATTGTCCTCGATGATGAGGGCAATGTTCTCTCCCGTATACTCATCAAGACCTACGATGCCGAGCTTCTTGGCTCCGTGAGCGTTCCTTCCACGGAATATGATACTGCGCCGGCTTTCGCTTCGGCGAAAGCTGCTCTTCAGTTGCGGCCCGATGTTGTTGCCTCGGATATTGATAAAACCCCCCCCTCGTTCGTGGCCGACCCCAGTGATCCGAGCCATCTGACGGTAGTCCTCGAATATGGGGATACTGAATATCGTTATCGCTATGACATTCAAGCCAATTCGAGTGTGCTGGCAAAGACCCGTGCATCGAATGAGGACGGTACCTTTCAGGTTGTTGAGTATGATGTCCAGGGTCGCATGACGAGCGAATCCCTAGAAGCCGCCGATGGTACGCTGACCCCCCAAGTGACCTACCGTTACGCGATCGAGGATGACAAGACGATTGCTGGAGACGAAGTTCTCGTGATCGATCACAAGGCCCACACGTTTCGAATCGCCCGTTTGAATGCCGATCAAACGTTAGGCGCGACGTTACGCGTCGGTTTTTATAATGATGCCAGCAAGATCTACTCGCTCCAGGGGCCGGGCGATACGCAAGCCAAATGGTACACCTACGGCCCGGAGGAGAGTGGCGATGGTCTCATGCTGACAGATGACGATACTGAGACAGTTCGTCCCGTGCGCGGTCCGCAGGGGCAAGCTTCCGAAGGCTGGCGTCCTCCCAACGGTGAGAACACGAACGTGGATGAACTGGTTCGTCAACTTAGGGCGAAGTTCCGGACCTATGAGGAGTGTGCGGAAGAAAGACTTCGTTCAGGAGGGAGCATGGCGCTGGCATGCGAGGAGATGTTGGATACGGTCAGCAGTCTCCAAAAAAAGATCGAGGATGAACAATACTCTGGGGGGGGTGTTCCACAATTTTCACAAGGCGGAAATGGGAATAACGATCTGAACTATCACAGTCCCGCGCCGACGCCGGCATATGTCACGACTATGGTGGGGTTGGGCAGCGCGCCGATCGACAATCCGAGCGCGCAGGTGACCTACAATGACGCCAAGACCACAGCAACGATCTCGCTAAACGGACTTGTGCAGGATTGGACTGTTGGTAAGGACGGTATTTTCGGGAGTGGTGATGATGAGATGCTAAAGGTGACTGAGACCGCGACAAAGACCACTTGGTATTACACAGAGGGTCGCGCGGTCCGTGTTACGAGGGTGGAAGGCGACGTCGAAAGCGAACTTGCTCGTTATGAATATCCCGAGACCGGCACAGTGAATGTGATTCAGGCGGATGGGGCTCGTTATGAATATACCTATACGGACGAGAAAGACCCGTTCGGTTCCGCGGAACTGGTGCGGGCCAAGTACGAAAAGGACGGGCAGTGGGTGACCCAGACGTATGAAAATGGTCGCTTGAGTTCCATGTGCGATGGCAACGGGGCGAACTGCACGACCTACAATTATGATATTGCGTTGAACCAGGCTGTTCTGACTTCGGCTACTGGGACCCGGATCGTGAATCTTGGCGGGGATGGGAATCTCGGGACTGCAGATGATTATCTTGTGGGAGGAACAGGTACAACGCTTAGTATCGAAAGAGACGCCGATCAAAAGCTTCAGCGCATTGTGGATTTTACGAACGGCACGACTACAACCTTCGTGTATACCGGTACTCAAGTCACCGTTGCAACGAATTGGACGAGTAGCGGTGGAATGATCAATGAGGTCAGGGTCAACCTCGGTGCGGACGGAGTTTTAGGGACTTCAGATGATCGCCTTCTATATATTAGCGGGATTGATTACAACGGTAAGCCTTTCGTTGAGACGTTTGACGAAAACGGACACATGCTTTCCTGGGAAGGCTATGTGAAGGTCACACGCTTGGATGCGGATGGGCGGTTCTTGCGAGCGGACGACACGATCGCCATGACGGAAGAAGAGGCCGCGAAAGATCTCGTGCATCAATGGATCACTTACTCCTGGACGAGTGTTGAGACAGTAGGTGCATTGTCACTTCCGGAGGACGAGCGCGGGGATGGGCTGGATTGGACGGTTGCAATCTCCACTTACCAAATAGAGGGCACGGAGCGTACCCTGCAGAGTCAGTCGATCTATGAAGTCGGTGCGGATGATGTTTTAGGAACGATTGATGATGTCCTGACTTACGTTCAGGGGTACGACGCGGAAAACAAGGTTCATTACGAACAGACATATGACGCCCAGGGTCGTATCCTTGTCTATAAGAACACGGATACAGGTGACGAGCTTCGCTATACTTATGACGACACGGCGAAGACCGTGACAATCACCTCGAGCGGGAATTATTTCAGACAGGTCTATAAATTCAATGACGACCATCCTGGAGATCTCTCGTTCGCGCGGCTAACCGAAGAGGAGCGCGACGGAATCAAGCGGATATGGGACGAAAACGAACAGCTCGTTTCGGCGTGGCCTTCCCGATTTTTCGTCGGGGATCTAAACTTGCAGGAGTTGCGTGACTCTCTGGCGGCTGAAGGGACGGTGAATGACCTTGTGTTGGAAATGCTCGGTATCACCCGCGAGCAACTGGGTACCGTTACTAGTGAATCCCTTGTTGATGTGCTGAATTCGATTCTCGACATGGACGGTTTTTATAAAAAGGTTGATCTCGATGTCTATCAAGCCAATCTTCCCCAAAACATCCAACAGCTTTTGAAGCGTGTCCAGAGTTCCGATGGTGCGATGACCCAGGACGAGCAAAACCAGTTGAACCGGGCGCTCTTAGAAGAGATCTATTCGGAAGGGCTTATCGAGAGAATGACCCAGGAATTGAGCGACAGCTATGTGACAAGCGTGACGAACAAAGAAGGCATCACGACATTTTTTCAGGACGGCGTGATCTTGTCGGTCGCCAGACGTGATGGAACAGTTCTCAGAACTTACACGCATATTACGGATCCTGTAACCGGCGAGCTGACGGACGTCAACTTTGAAGGAAAAGAGACGCTCGCAAAACTATCGATATGTCTCGACGGCACGACCTCGAATTGCTCGAATTACCGGGTGATCTACGAGAACGGGGTCATACTGGAATATCAGATGAAGGACAATCGTCCGGTGCTTGTGTGGATTGGAGACTCACTGGGCATCGAATTTACGCAGACGACGGATCCCAAGACCGGGGATCTGACGATCCGCTACAACGACGGCCGCACGAACGTTTATTCTCAGATTGCCGGGTTCTACGAAATTCAGAGTTCGATCAATCTTTGGGGTGAGGTCGAGACCTACTGTTACGATGGTTCCAATAGCGTGGCTGCCGCTTGCCGGAACGTCGATTTTGCAGCTTCGCAAGGGAAGATCCAATCCGCGATCGATGCGTTACCTGCTACAGGTATTGATACCGGCACTGCGGAGTTCACGGCCCCGGATATAGTGGCCGGGGATTCAGGTCTTGATTTTTCAGTCGGGGCGGATGGCAGTATCACGTTTTATGCGCCGCGCGATAAGACTGAATGGCAGGATATCCCGAACGTTCTTTTTAACATTTCCGAATTTGGTCATGTGACGATCAATCAATTGGAAGAGAACAAGATCACGCAAGCGATCGAGTTCCGGGCGGATGGGACACTTGCAGGTTTGACTAAAAATGACATAGAAGGCCGGGTCAGTGACACGTATCGTTATGATGAGGGTGGAACGAAAATTCTGAGTCATAGCGTTTATACGTACTATTCCACGGATAAAGAGAATGAAGATTACAGGCTTCTGAAGTTGGTCGAGACCTACAACGTGGCGGATCTTAATACGCGTATCATTAAGGATATCACCGCACCGGAAGGCACGACCACTCCGATCGGAACGCTCGAGAGCCGGATTCATTACCTGGCACGGCATGCCGAGGCTCAAGACGGCGAAAGTCCTATTAACGAGGCTCTGCTTGGTCGGTTCGATTATCTGGGTCTGGGTCTTGTGGACTACACGGAAACTTATCTGAAGCCGCTTACACCCGGCGGAGAACTGCGGTTCTTGTCCTCGGTGCAGCAGCAATACATTGCGTTTCGGCTTGCGCGTAGTATTACTTACAAAAATCCAGCGGGCGGGGGAGCCTGTGGTACGGAATTTTCCGGTTGCGAGATAGTTTCGTATGATGAGCTTACTTATATTCCAGGGACCACGGATATCGATTATACGAGCCGTTACGACGTGCTCGAAAATGATATAGATAATGTGGTTCTCCGGAGCAGGTTTCGGACGGAACAGGTGGATGATCGCAGGACAGTCACTCATGATTTCGGGAATGATTTTACCGAGGACACCGGAGACGATACTTTTACGATCAGCACCACCCTCAAATTGGACAACGATCTCGTCGGCGATATGACCCGCGAGGAATGGGGCGTCGAGTCGTTCGAATATGGTGTTTTGCCTGCAAGCTATACGCACAAAGGCGGCTATAAAGAGGCATACGCAGCCGGTGCTTTCTCGGCGCCCAAGAGTCACACGTTTCAATACGATGTTTATGGAGATGGATCGTTGACGCGCACCAAATCCTATCGTTTCATTGGTGGAGTGGAGACGACGGAAGTTACGTACAGTGAAACCCGGAAACTTCTCGGAAGCGAGGCGGGGTACGAAGGGACTTTGCGGAGCTCACTCTTGGGAGATCTGAGCACTGCGGAGCTCGAGAATTTCAAGGGCCAGGAGTTCACGTTTGCGAAGACCTGGAAATTCGGGTTCGATAGGGATGAAAAGTACCGGGTCGCGAAATCCGAAAGTTACACAGTGACAAGTCGCGATGAGAAGATCACCCGGTCGGTTTCTCGGGATGTGATCGCGGATATTCTGACCTACACGGAACAGCTTCGGATCGATCACGAAAGTGGAGATCTGGATTCTGTGGCCGCCCGCAGGGAACTGCTTGGAGACGCGGATCTTCTTGTGACCTCGGCTGAAGATATGTTCGAGTCCCGGAGTTGGGCCGGCGGGTTCAACGTTTCGAACCGGCTCCTTTTGGACCACAATCTTTCAATCGATATTCTTGGCGACGGAACGTTTAGTCGTTCCAAAACTCTCGAGGTGGTCAGTGGTGCTGAAACCGGGAAGATTAGTTTCAGCGAGACAAAATACGTTGCGCACAACACGCATTTCGACGGAACGGATTCGACGATCGGGACGCTTCTTTTGGGGTCGCTTTCCGGGGACGCAAATTGGGAAGGGGAACATATCAGCCGGACGCAGACCTGGAACGAAGGTTTTGCTGTTTCGCCGACCCGATTCTTTGAAGGGGAATCCTATCAGTTGACATCCGTTGATGGGAAGATCACGCGGAGCGTGAACTGGAACGCGGTCAAAGGAGAGGTTCGTTACGATTATCAGGAGCAGATCAAGGTTCTGTACGATACGATTACGGTGAACGGGATTCATGTCGGGCAGAGTCTTTTGGGGGATGTCTCGGGAAACTCGAATTGGAGCTCCAAGAGCATTCTTTACAGCACAAGTTCCAACGAATCATTTGATGCTACGAATCGTCTCATTGAGTCGGAATATTACCAGGTCATCTCGCGGGACCACTCCCAGACCCGCACGATGAATATCGACCTGTATCATCCTGATGGTTCGCGCGTGAGTTATTCCACTTCAATACGTGCCACCCGCCAAAAGGTCCAGAATCTTCTCTATAATTCTGATGGTTCGGAGAACGCGTCCATTTCCATGCTTCCCGGTGATCGCGAGATATTCAAGAACGTTTTCAATGACCTTGACGACCCGGAGTTTGCACACAATCCGTTTTATCTCGTTACCGGTTCTAACGATGCTTTTAATGTGGTCGGCCGCTATATCACCTCAAAAGCCTATCAAGTGACGGCGCGGGACGGAGATACAACGCATTCTCTCATCATCGATGATCGTGTCCCGGATGATTATCCCATCGTAACCTATCAGCGTTCGGAGCGGATGCGTCTTGCAGACATCGCTGGCGGAGACGTTCAAGTTTTTGACCGCAACACCGGAACTTATGCGACGGTTCACGTGAAGGGCCTTTTGGACAATTTGAACGATTCGACGCTTACGCTTGTGCCGCCTCAGGACACGATCCTTGAAGGTACTACGACGTTATGGAATGCAATCCAATCGGCACTTAGAGTCAACCCATACGCAACTTTTACGATGACCTCATCGAGTTATGTCATGAAAGACGGAGAGGCGGCCGCGACGGCCTTGGGATATTCCTGGAGTTCACGGGACGGGAACAAAAGCTGGAACCTGAGTGTGAATGAAGCGGCGCCTGATGGTTCCGAGGTGACCTTTACGCAAACGCAACGCGTGAGCCATGTAACGGCTCTTGCGGAAGCCAACAGAATCACGGATACAGATCCCACGAAAAAAGCAGAGGCTTTAGCTGCGCTTCAGGGTGATCCTTTGGCTTCGATTACAATGTCTACGCAAGGGGCGGGGGATCCCGTGTATCAGTGGACGAGTTCTGCAGATCCAAATATCAGCTACGCTATAAGTCTCAACAACTCCGTTCCTGTGGGTGTGAACAATGTGCCGACCGGCGTTGAGGTGACCTTCAGCAAGAGCACCCGCGTAAGCCGCGCAAAAGTGATTGAAAATATCGCCCTAGTCACGAATGAAACGCTCCGGAATCAAGAGCTTGAGCGACTGGATGATAACAAAAACTGCGTTTATTTCTATGAACAGCAAGCTGGTGACGATGACCCCGTGTACCAATGGTCGGCTTTGGGGGAGCCGAACGTTTCGTATACTTTAACGATGAATACCCGCGTTCCGGTTGGAATTCCAGTGAATGGTATTTATCCAAGTCATAAGACCGAAGCCTCGTTTAGCAGGAACACCCGCGTTTCGAAAACTCAGGCGCTTGCCCGCATCGTTAGCGATAACGATGGTGCATGGATCGTGAATCCCGAGGACCAGACCGCAGCGTTTAAAGCTTACAATGATGCAGTCCTTGAGGAAAGCGCTTTCTATATAATCCAGTCGGGGATTGCTGACCCGATGCTCCAGTGGACGATCGGAAGTGATCCGAATACGAGTTATACTCTTTCGATTAATGAATCCTGGCACAGCGCGATCTTCAATTATAACAAGCGGGTAAGCCAGACACATGTCGAGGCCCAGTACGCCTCATTGCCGTCGAATGATTCGAGAAAGGTGGCGCTTGGGGCCGCAATCGCGAAAGGTGCGAAAGACAATGCTTTTTATATGTCCATGGGGGATCGAGGCCCGGCGTATCAGTGGACGAACAAGGATGATAAAAATATCAGCTACAGCCTTTCTCTGGATACGAAATTTCCTGTCGGAACTGAAGGTGCTTTTATGGTTCCGCCTGTTGAAACGTTCTCGACTAATGTCCGCGCAAGCGTTGAAGAAGCCGCGAGCCAGGCGCTTCTGGTAGGGTCTCAGGACAACCTTGCCGAGATTTTTGGTTCAGACAAAAAATTCGATCTTAATGAGACGAACGAGAAGTTGGGGGTCTTGGAGAAACGCGGTGTTGCGGTCTTTCGTTCGGTTAGCGATGGGATCGCATTGACCGATGGTGTTGATTCCACCTACCAGTTTGCGGATATGACTGACCCGTATACGAGTTATACCCTTTCGATTAAAACCGGCGTGCCGATGGGCGATCCTTCCGTAAACACCGGCAAAGAAGCGATCTGGGGGGCCACGACGCAGGTGAGTCGTGCCCTAGTTACGGCCAAGCTCAACGATTCGAATACTACGCTCATCGCAGAGGGGGTTACGGTGGCGGAAGCGCTTCAATACGTTGAAAGCTTTTATATTTCCAAGGGGAGTCTTGCTGACGAGAGGCAATGGCAATACCAATGGGCGAATTTCAATGACCCGAACGTAAGCTATAGTCTGCAGGTTAGGAATGACCTGAGCCAGAAAACACTTACTAAAACGATACAGGTCAGTGCTGCGACGGTGGCCGCAGAGCTAGCCGCGGCGATCACTGCCGGAACCATCACGGTGAATGATTCCCGAAAGCTGAAGATCGAAAGAGCTATTGCTGATGGCGTGATCTTTTCTGAGACAATGGGAGATAAAGGGCCGAACTACCAGTGGGCCAGCAATTCCGACAAGAATAAGAGCTACAGCCTTGGAGTGGACACGAAGTTCCCGGTCGGAGAGGGTACGGCAGCCAGTTTCAGGACAGAACTGAGTTTGACCTCAAGCATTCGTGCGAGCCTTGATGAGATCAAGAATAAACTGGGACTTATTGCTGACGAGGCGGATCGTAATGAGGCCCTTGATCGGCTGAGTAAGGGCGGTGTTTCCGTAATAAGTTCCGTCACGGACGGCGCTTCGGTGCAGGACGGTGTGGATCCGACCTACCAATTTGCGGACCCAGGAAATCCTGATATCAGCTACAGCATTGCGATCCGAAGCGGCGTGCCGGTCGGATTACCTAATGGGCAAGGTGTTTACAGCCAGTTTACGAGCGAGGCGAGCTGGAGCATTTCGACGCGCGTGAGCAAAGCGGTCGTTCAGGCATGGCTTACGGAGCAGGGATACTTTTTGATCAACAATGGTATGGACACTGTGGCCGCATTTGCGGACGACGCGATGTATTATCTTTCACAAGCCGGGACGAACGATGAAGGGCAATACCAGTGGACGAGCAGGACAGATCCGAATACGAGTTTCAGTCTGCAGGCGAGCACAGAGTTCAAACAGGTAACCCTGATCACGACAACACAGGTGAGTGTTGAGACTGTTCAAAAGGAGCTTAGTAAGGTTATTGATGCCGGGACAATCACGAAGACAGATACGAGAAAGGCGGCGATCGAAAACGCCATCGTTGACGGAAAGATTTTTTATAAAAGTCTAAGCACTGAAGGGGCTAACTATCAATGGTCAAGTGAGACGGACAGGAACGAAAGTTACAGCCTCGGTGTGGACACGATATTTCCCGTGGGGAGTGGCGCCACCGCGGGATTCAGGACGGAACTTACGCTTACAACCAATGACCGGGTGAGCATTGCGCTGGCCGCTGCAGAAGCCGAAAAGATCGAGGAAAATGTCGATATTGCGGAAGCCCAGGCGAAACTTGCGATTCCGGGAATTGCCGTGACGCGTTCCGTGACGGACGGTGTTCTTGATACGGACGGCATTG
>JBAZJC010000007.1:0-27309 GCA_041651495.1 Candidatus Omnitrophota bacterium
ATGACCGTCGACGTCGGGTTGGTCACAGGCGTTATCGCCAGTATCGGACCGATCGGCTGGGCAATCTCCACGATCCCGCGCTCTTCATCCTCGGAAATAACTCCCACGGTCTTAAGGTGCTTGATGTCTTCATACAGCAGCTGTGTTGCGATAACGTTTTTTAATACTTTAGCCTTCCAGTCACCGATCCCGGTCTCTTCCGCCGCAAGCTTGGCGAGTTTTATACGGTTATTAAAACCGGCTTCATATACAGCCCTGACGATCCGGTCCGTATCTTCCTGCGTGCATTGGTTAAATATCGCAGCCGCGCATACGGCCTTATCCATGACACCTTCCACATCGATCAACCGTTTTTCGTTCATGCTGTTCTCCCTATCTCTGAAATGGAATATACGCTGTTTATATTACCCCCGAATATTTCAACGCTAGGATCGTAATATCATCGGATTGCGGGTTGCCGGAGGAAAACTCAGATACCGCCGCGCGCACTTTTTTTATCATCGGGAACACGGGTTCTCCTTCCATCCGCGAAAGGGTCTCAATAAGCCTGCCATTTCCGAACAACTCGCCCTGTTTATTCCTTTCTTCCGTGATTCCATCCGTATACATGAACAGAGTGTCGCCCACCTTGAGCCTTGTCTTGTCCAGATAATAGGTCACCTCGGGTAAGATGCTTAGCGGAAAACCGGGTTGGACGCGGAGCATTTCACAGGTCCCGTTACCCCTGACAATGACCGGGGGATTGTGCCCGGCATTCGAAAATTCTATTTCACCGGTCTTAATATCGAAGATGCCGCAAAACGCCGTGGCAAACATACACTTCTCATTATCCGGATACAAAATGCCGCTGACATTAGCCAATATTTTGTCCGGCGACAATCCCTGCAAAGCCTGGTTCTTCAAAAGAGTTTTTGTTATGACCATATACAGTGCGGCAGGGATCCCTTTTCCCGAGATGTCGGCGATCATAAAATAGAGCTTGTCCTTGTCCACAAAGAAAAAATCATACATGTCGCCGCCCATTTCTTTCGCAGGTTCTATGATCGCCCGGATATCGAATTCTTTCCTTTCCGGGAAAGCCGGAAAAATGCGCGGCATCATGCTCGTCTGGATCTCTTTGGCCACCATGACCTCGCTCTGGATCCTCTCCTTGGCGCGGATGGTCTCCGCAAGATCTTTGAGGTATTTCGCAAGATCTTCGCTCATCTTGTCAAACGCCCTCGCCAGGTCCCCGATCTCATCATTGGCTTTAACATTCTGCCGGAAAGAAAGGTCGCCCTTGGCAACGCGCTGAACTCCGTCATGCAGCCGGTCCAGCGGCTTCATCATATATTCCGTCATGGCCCATACGATAAGGATGCAAACCAGAAGAAGCACAGACATGACCACCATAAGCTTGTTTCTCAGATCCGCCGTGGCTTTTTCCGTCTCTGCCATTGAGAAACCCACCCTGAACGCGCCCCAGTGTCGTCCTTTCACATAGATGGGCGCCGTGATATCCCACATCTTTTCTCCTGTATCGCGGACATAGATTTGCTGAAGATAAGACCCGGAGACAAAAGTCGAGGCCTTGAGCCCGATCTCATCATTGTAAACGCGCTTGGAACGGCTCATGGCCAGGTCCTTATTAAAATCACCCGTGGGCATATTGTTGTACCGCTTATTATGCACCGGGACATACCCGTTAACGTCCACCAGTACCGCGTAAGCGAATTGCGGATCGATCATGTAGGATTCCTGCAAAGGAAGAAGGATGTTTTCGAGATAAGAATCGAGTCCCGAGACGTAATGATACATCTGCACCGTCGCTATCGTTTTGGGATCTATCCCTTTATACCCGTTAAGGACCTTTTCCGGCATAAGTATCGGCTTGAGCGTATGGTCAAATACTTGTTGCACGGTGAAAAGTCCGTTATCGACTACGCCATCAAGCGTAGAGCCGACCGTCTGCGCTCCCGAGACAGCGGCAGTCACGCCCTTTTCAAGCATGACCCTGTGAAGTTCAGCGGTTCTCACGTTTATGATCCATATCGTGAAAATGCCGAGCAGCGTCGTGAGCGCTACTGTCAGCACGAGCGACAGCCTGATAGAAAGTTTTTTCATCAACATTTATTTACCTCTTTTATAACCGCCGCGCATGACTCCCCAGTGACGGCCGAAAACAAAGACCGGAACTGAAATATCGGCCACCATCTCGCCGGTATCCCTGGGATAATTCTGCAAAAGGAAAGAACGGGTGTTCCGCGACGCCAAAAGTCCGACCATATCATTGAAGATCCGTTTTGAGCGGTGATAGTGATTATCGTTCTCGGGGTTCCCGGTCAAGGGACGTGAAAATTTCGAGTTGTGTGACGGCACATAGCAGTTACGGTCGACCAGGGTCATGTAGAGCAGTCTTTTATCTTTGGCCAGATACTCATCTCCGAGGGGAGTTATGACCTTGTCGGTATAATCATCATAGAAGGTATTGAAAGTGGGAGGATAAGTTTCGGAAGATATCGGAAAGTAGAGAGTGCTGAATATTTCGTCTTCGGATTTTACTTTGTCATTAACGGCTTTTTCCAGAAGTTTGCCGGCCCTGTCAGCCGCTTCCTGCACCAACGCCAGCATCTCCTTGTCCTCTGCGGTCAGGTCATCAGCTGTAACAACGGAATGTCCTTTAAAATCCCCGGCTTCTTGAAACGCTGCGGCTGTCCCGTTTTTTTGCTCTTCTGCTCTGGCAACAGAGCACAGACCTATAAACGCTAAAAAAATGGCCCCACCGCCCACCAGGCATTTCAAATTTACGGTTTCTCTGAGCATAGGCTCCATGAACCTAATGGATTACATCTTAGGTTACGCCGTTTTTCCAACAATAAAAAGGTGGGGTGGGCGAGGGGGATTGGATCCCCAACCCCAAGATCCACACTTATGCCCACCGAATTAATAAAGTTTATCCATCTTTGACTGATATGTCCATAAAATCCATGGTTACTCTCCACACAAAAGACCGCCAAGGGATAATTTCGGTGGTCTTCGTGTTTTAAGACACCCCCGAATAGGGAGTGCTAACAGTTTTGAGAAATCTATTTTTAAACTCGCCTAGGCAGTCAAATCGACTCAGCTTATAATGCCCTCCTAATCAGGAAGGAACAACAACATGTTTATCAATGGACGTATTCGGAACAATGTCGCCGTGATGGCTTGGATGATTTTGCAGCCTTTTATCGCCTCGTCCCTTTATGCGGCTGAGCCGGTGTCTGAACCTCCTGCTTACACCTATGCCGTCGTCGTCTCATCAGCCACCTTTGACGATCCGGAGTGGCAGGAGGTCGCCGAAAAATTGGTACAAAAACATAATGCAAAAATCCTGAAATGGGATGAAAACGTTGAAGAAACGAAAGACTCGCTGGCGCAGATGATGCCGAAATATACCGCTTTTCTCACCAGGCCGGAGGAGGCGGGACATGACTTTGTCGTCACAATATCAAGGATGTGCCGGGCGTTGGACGATGATCCTTATGTGGATACCTTCTGGGGCATCGTTACCGGATATTCCGCCGAGGATGCGCTGCGCATGGTGTCACTGGAAGAGCCGCTGATCGTAACGCGGGTCCTGGATGCGACAGGAAAAATTGATCTTAACAAGTTTGATCAAGCGGTTGGCATTGATGAATTCGATCGCGGTTTCGTAAATGAAAAAGTCACCGGCCAACCAGCGGCAAAACGCAGCTGTGACAATGATGACACCCAGGAATTTATCGCAGCCATGGATCGCCTTAATCCTCAACTGGTCGCCGCCTCCGCCCATGCAACCGAACACGACTGGGATATGGGGTATACTGCCCCGAATATGAAGATGGACCACCAGGACGGGCAATTGTTTTGCATTGATATGAACGAAAATCGATTTGCCATGACGAATGATGAACCGAAAATCTATATCGGCGCCGGCAATTGTTTGATCGGCGATATTGATCAGAAGGATTGCATGGCGACGAGCTGGATGCACTCCGGCGGCGCTTGTCAGTTTATCGGCTACACCGTTTCTACCTGGTTTGGGGAAATGGGCTGGGGAACACTTGATAAATTCGCCTCGCAGGGCGGTGTTTATACTGCCGCGGAAGCATTTCATTTCAATAACACGGAAATAATCCGCATGATACAGGCTACATATCCTCAGCACGTCAAAACCAATTTAGACAATTATGAGATCGACACGGATGACGAGAAAATTTATCAGACTTTGGGAGTGGAAAAATCCGATCCTGATGCGGAAACGTTGATCGGACGTCTTTACGACCGGGATGTCGTGGCGTTTTTTGGTGATCCGGCTTTCGAAGTGCGCATCAACCCAAGTGTCAAAATATCGACCAGTAAACTCCGGGACGGAAAGTTTGCCGGCTGCTGGCAAATTAAAATCGATGCCGTCTCGGATGGCAAGTGGAGTGATAAAGGGGAAACATATTTTGCCCTTCCGTATTCAATGAAATCCGTGGAGGTAGTTGATACCAATCTGAACGGCGATATCGATTATGCCGACAACTTTATCCTTATGGCGCTGCAAGGAAATTATAAAAAAGGCGATTCCTTCAGAATAATTCTTAAAGAGTCGCCCTCCAGCCTCGAGACCCAACCAGCAGCATAGCAAATGAGAGGGGTTCATAACCCAAATCCTGCCTGGTTCAACACTTGTTCTTAATGAACAAGTGCGATCGCGTGACGGCATAAAGAAAGCCGTCTACGTTCACGATCCCTGCGAGACGAAACTTCAAAGTTTCGCGAGCGTACTAAAAACACAGGTTTTCGGTGAGCCCTCGCTACCATTCGTAACACAAAAGGCCGTGGAGGGATAGCCTCAGCGGCCCTCGTGTTTTTAAAGCCCCCAAGATAGAGGTGTTAACACTTTTGAGTTTGTAATTTGAAGGGCGGCTAGGTCATTCATATGAAGGTGCCCAAACACAGGTGAAAATTGTTTTAATTTTTTGCAGTTTTTTTCTTGAGGATTGTCTGAACTATTTCGAGGTTTTTTCTCACAGCCTCATTTTTAGGAGCCAATCGGACCGTTTCTTGAAAAGCTGACAGGGCTTTCTGGGTTTCTCCTAAATTCATATAAGCCACCCCTAACCCTTGATGGCTTTCAACATTTCCGGGATCCAAACTAACAGCATATTGAAAGACTTCCACGGCTTCTAGGTTTCTTTTGCTGCGCAGATAAGTAACGCCAAGCGTATTAACAATTGACACTTCGCTTGCAGGATCAAAGATTTTCATTTCGATAAAAAGCCGTTTTTGTTTTTGATATTCGGGACCCTTTAGAATGGGTATGATTTTTTCAAGATAAAAAGCCGCTTCTTTAAGTTTATTTTGACCAAGATAGATTTCTCCAATGAAATAACAACAGGAGATTTGCATGCCCACTTCTTGTGAGACGGCCATTGCTTGCAGATAGGAATGCACAGCTTTTTCAAAGAGACCTTTTCTCTGGAATTCTTTCCCGAGATTTTTGTAAGCCAGGGAGGAGCGGGGGTCAATTTCAACGGCCTTTTCAAACAAAGCGATCGAAATATCGGAAGGGGCGAGAAACGCAGCAAGGTTGTTAAAAGATATAGCGGTTGTTGGATTTTGAGATATAAGGCGGAGCCAGAGGGTAGGCTCATTCTTATAATTCGGTGTGAGAGACAAGCTCAAAAGGGAAAGATAAACAATGAAAGCAAGAACAACACTTTTCTTGAGGAGCGGGGATGAAGACCATGATCTTTTTGATAAAAAAGTTCTGATTTTTTTAAAAAAGAGACGGCCGAGCAAGCACGCTAAAAGCAGAAGGGCCGGCATGGAAAGATAACTAAAATGATCGGCCACATAGGAGATCTGCATAGGGAAGACATCAAAAAATCCAAGAGCCGGGAAAATGGAAATGCCATAAAAGCAGAGAAGTGCAAAAAGACCGCGGCCAAGCTGCCGGCGGTTTTTAAAGAGGATCGTATAAAACACAAGAACTCCAACGGGATAAATCCAATTGAGGGGGGAGGAGAGGGCTATGTTCCATTTTGGATAGAAAAACAGAAATTGATAAGGAAATAAGACCTGTTTGATATAAAAGAAAAATATTCTTCCTGATAAAAGTATTTTTCCCAAAATCCCCAAAGAGGAAAGGACCCCTTCAGTTCCGGTGTAGACAGATTCAAAATGGACAGTGACCGCGGCGCTTATGAATCCCAAGAGGAATAAAGGTAACGCGCGGAAAAGGTCGTGCCTGGAAATGGATCCTCGTTTATACCATGCGTAAAGAAGCGGGACGGTTGCGAAACAGACAGCAACGCTTTTGCTTAAAATGGCGGCGATGAAAAAGAACAGCATTTTGAAATAGTCTTTTCTTCTTTCCCTTTCGTCAAAATTCAGAAAGGCCTGGAAGGCGAGCAAGAAAAAGAAAAGACTAAACAGGTTTTTTTGTTCCGAGATCCAGGCTACTGTTTCGACTTGGATCGGGTGGATCGCGAATAACAGCGCGGTGATCCCGGCTAAACGAAGAGTTGTTTTGCGTAGAAGGCCAAAAAGAAGAAGGGCATTAAGGATATGCAATGTTAAATTTACAACATGATAACCGAACGGATGAAATCCCCATAGTTTATGCTCGAGCCAAAAAAAAGAGAAAGTGAGAGGATAGTATTGACTGCGAGAGGGAGTGAGCCAAATGTCTTTCAGCCCCGTCCAGCTTGCAACCCTTGGATTATTAAAGACATGCTGCGGGTCGTCCCAGATAAAACCGTTGGTCAGGGAGTATCCATAGATAAACATTCCGAGGCTGATGATCAGCAAAAGCCAAAACAGTTCTTTTGAAGAAAGCTTTGTGTCCAAGACACCCTCTAATGAAAAAATAATTTTTGATTTCAAAATCAGGAAAGAAGTTTACACTAATAAAATTAGCGCACAAACACTATATTTAAATATATGTATATAAAAAAACTTTCGATCCTCATTCCAGCTTACAACGAAGCCCAGACCCTGCGTCAGCTTGTGGAAAAGATCACAAAGGTCCATTTTCCGATCGATTATGAGATCATCCTTGTCGATGATTACAGTCAAGACAGGACATATGAGATCGCCCGGCTTCTCGGCCATCAGGACTCCGTGGGACGGATCAAGATCCTGCGAAATGAAAAGAACCGTGGCAAGGGCTATAGTATTCTCCGCGGACTTGAACAAGCCCAGGGCGATGTTGTTGTGGTTCAGGACGCGGATTTTGAATACGATCCTTCGGAGTTACCCCGCTTGCTTGAGCCGCTCCTGGAAAGAAAAGCACAGGTTATTTATGGAAGCCGTTTCCATACGGGAGGCATGCCCAAGGGCATGGCTTTCCCCAATTATATCGCCAACCGCTTTCTGACATGGATCACCAATGTCCTCTATGGGATCCGCCTGACCGATATGGAGACCTGTTATAAAATAGTCCCCAAGGACTTGATGATGTCGCTTGGGCTGAGCGCACATCGCTTCGATTTTGAACCTGAGATCACGACCAAGCTTGCAAAACAAGGTGTCAAGATCATCGAACTTCCGATCCGATATAACGGCCGGACAGCGAGCGAAGGTAAAAAGATCAAGGCCCGTGATTTTTTTATCGCGCTTAAAATCCTTTTTGCGAGTCGTTTCCGGCCATAAAAAAGATCCTGCAGATCTTCCGAGTGCTCAGCATAGTCTGCGTTCCGTTCGAGACGCCCGCTTTTTCCGTGGTCACCCTTGCAAGGCCAGGGTAGAGATCGCGGTTTCACCGGGATCCCAGGCTCAGCTCAATTGGCGGAAATGGCTTGGCAAAACAGAGAATGAAGCGCTGCGTGTCCTCCTGGAAGGTCTCCAATCCCGATACGATCAGGCAGGCAAACGATTTCGTGAATCAGGCCGAAGTTCCTCAAAAGGCCGGATTCGCTTTTCAGAGTTCGGTCCACGGGACCCAGGGTACTTTCAAGGATGTGACAGCGGCGGCCGGTGAAATGGCTTCCGGATTTTGGTAGAAATTGAAATCTTTAATTCTGAAAAAGAAAATTACAGTCAAAACTTATCGTCCGCGTCCCCCTTGTAAATAAGTTTTTAAAGTGTATACTTCACTCCGCCTCCACCGGGGGCGAACATATTCCAAGAAAGGAGCAACACCAAGATGAAGAAGCTAAATTTAGGCGTGACTGTGGTTTTGGTTGCATTGATGGTCTTAGGCTTCGGGATCGTGGCTCATTCTGCTTTTGCCGCTGATAAAGCGTCTGCGAATAATGAGCTGATGATTGCGGATTTTGATACTGGAGACAAACCCAACAATGTCGGCGGAGATTTCGGGGCATGGGACAAAGACCCCAACGATGAAACTCAAGGATGCAAAATGTCCTTTGAACAGGATGATGCAAAAGGTGTGGCTGGAGGTTATTCGATTCGGTTGGATTATGGTGTCGATTCTCCGAATCCCGCGTACAATGGTTTTTGGATGAAGCTCAATGGCGAGGATGCGACTCCTTACAACACCCTGAATTTTTATGTCAAAGGGGATGCTAAGGCTGGTTACACCAAACGCTTTAAACTTGAGCTGAAGGATATGAACAACAAGCCTTCGTCCTACATGGTGAGCGGCGTCACGGACCAGTGGCAGAAAATCTCCATCCCGTTCGAGAAATTCCGCAAGATCGAGAATTGGAACTCCCTCAATGAGTTCGTCGTTGTGTTTGACGACATCAATTCGAGCCCCAAGAAAGGCTCCATTCTCATCGACGACATTTCGCTTTCCAAACAATAAGTATTGCGTTTGTCGAATCGGGTTTTCAAAAAGCCCCGCCCAAAAGGCGGGGCTTTTTTTATGCGGGTGGCTGCCCTGATTTTTGTTTTTTTTAAGCGATGGTAGTCAAGACTATCCCAATCTCAGCCACGCTTCGATTGATTGGTATTGGGACTGTATCAACGGAGCTTTGAACATGCCTTGTAGGGTTACTGTACCCGTTGAAAAACCTGCCCAGCCGGTTCATCCCGGCAGAGGGGCATAAACACACCAAGGCTTAATTTTGAGGGCGGTGTACCTGAAGGAAGAACATCACTCGTTGTTTTTTCTATTTTGGTACACGGCGAATAGACGGCCGACAAAAATCGCAAGATAAAGTGACCCCGTGCAGGCTTCAATGCTGCATAGTCTTTTAGCGATAGCGGATATGGGATAAATGTCGCCATAGCCGCACGTGGTAATGGTGATAAAACTTAAATAAAGAAGGTCTTCCACCGAAGGGATGGAGCCCGTTCCTAGGGGATGTATGAGGTTCTTGGACATAAAAGAAAAATGACTGATGGAGGGTTCGAAATTACAGATGCCATAATAAATCGAGGCGAAACATCCTGCCAGAATAATAAAACCAAGAATGGCCCCCCAAAGACCATCTTCGATGTTGCTTTTAAAATCCGCAGTGTACCAGATGATGTTGATGGCGGCCGCCATGCAAAATAGTATCTCGATGACAATTCTGATTTGCTTTGTTGTGATAAAGGCAGTCTTCAAATCAAGGAAGTGCAGGAGAACAATCGCGGAAGCTGCCAGAAAATACAGGAAGAAGGGTTTTTTTGACGCGTTGATGTGATAAAGGGCTGTTAACAAAATAAAAAAATACCCATAGCCCCAATAAAGCTGTATTGACGCCGGGAGAAAAGGCTCGGCAATGAGCCAGAAAAGAAGCACAAAAAGCGGCATGCCGAACTTGTTTGCGAAAATCAGACTTGAAAATTTCATGCGAAGTCTCCCAAATTCTTCCTGAATATATCACAAAATCTTCACGAAACAAAAACAATGAAACTTCCGGACCTGAAATATGACCATATGTTAAAAAGATGCCAGCTACTGTTCGTCGCATCTAGTTCCGCCCAACAGGCCATATCATATCCCTTTACCGTAGATCTGCCTGCATACGAACAAATATTTTCAAGCTATTCTTTAACCGTGGCTGGTTTGATATAATCCACCGGTTATTCTTTCAGTTTGCAGTAGACTCGAGGTCTGTTAGTTGCTTAGGGATATGCTTTTTCATTGAAATTAATACATCGTCAATGTGAAATGTCCGAATAGCAAACCGCATTGGATTTCCGGTGCCCGTATTTTTGGATTTGTAAAATTAATAAGAGGATGTGTGGGATGAATGTTAAAGCAAGGACTTTTATTGGCGGGCTAACCGGAATTGCCATAATTTCGGCGGTAACTTTTACGTTGATCGGGTGCGGAAAAACGCCAACCAGGGAGTATTATGCAAACGGACAGTTAAAAATGGAGAAGATTTACAGGAATGGAGAACCTGACGGGCCGTTTAGAGCGTATTATGAAAACGGACAATTAGAAGCAAAGGGGGTCTACAAGAATGGAAAGCTTGAGGGGCCGTTCAAGGATTATCGTACGAACGGAAAACTGAAAAGAGAAGGGTTTTACAAGAACGGAAGGCTTGAGGGAACGGTTAAGGAATATGACGAGAACGGACAATTGGAAGTCGAGGGAGTGATCAGGAACGGGAAAAAAGAGGGGGCGGTGAAGGCGTATTACGAAAACAGACGGTTGGAATCGGAAGGAGTTTACAGGAACGGAATGCTTGAAGGCCCGTTTAAAGATTATTACATCAACGGAAAATTAAAAAGGGAAGGAATTTACAAAAACGAAAAATTGGAAGGAACGGTTAAGGAATATGACGAGAACGGGCAATTAAGAATCGAGGTGGTTCACCAGGACGGGAAAAAAGAGGGAGCGGTGAAGGCGTATTACGCCAACGGGCGGTTAGAATCAGAGGGGGTTTACAAGAACGGAAAGCTCGAAGGACCGTTCAAGGATTATTACACGAACGGAAAATTAAAAAGGGAAGGAGTTTACAAAAACGAAAAACTTGAAGGAGCCTTTAAAGAGTATAACGAAAACGGGCAATTAAAAGTCGAGGGAGTTGCCGGGAACGGCAAAAAAGAGGGAGTGCTCAAGGCGTATTACGCCAACGGACAATTAAAAAGAGAGGGAGTTTACAAAAACGAAAAGCTTGAGGGACTGTCTAAAACGTATTACGGGAACGGACAATTGAAAATGGAGATGACTCTCAAAGGCGGGGAAAAAGAAGGGTTGGTCAAAGTGTACTACGCCAACGGACAGCTGGAATCAGAAGGAGTTTTCAAAAACGGGAAGCTTGATGGGCTGTTCAAAGCCTACTACTCAAACGGCCGATTGAAAATAAAATCAGTTCACAAGGACGGAAGAAAAGAGGGAACGGTTAAAGCGTATTACGAAAACGGGCAGTTGGAATCGGAAGGAGTTTTTAAGAACGGAAAGCTTGATAAGTCGTTCAAGACCTATTACGGGAACGGGCAGTTAAAAAAAGTAACAGCATACAAAGATGGAAAACAGCACGGACCGTCCAAGGAATACTATGAGAACGGGCAATTAAGCATGGAAGAGTTCTTTGAGCACGGAGAGCCTAGGAAAAACGGGGTGGTGAGAAAAAAATATTATGAGAACGGGCAATTAAGCGGTACGACCATATACAAAGATGGAAAACTTGACGGGACAATGAGGGGGTATTACGAGAACGGGCAGTTAAAAATCGAGGAAGTTTGGAGCAACGGAAATCTTGTGAGACTGAGGCAGTATGACGAAAACGGAAACTTGAAGTTGTGAGGAAACAAGGAGTGGAAAATCCGCCCCCCCCAAACTTTCCTGAACAGACAAAAACTTATGAAACTTTCCGCGTAAGGCCTCTCAAAAAATTAACTTTGAAGTGACGCAACCAAGAGAGTAGGATTATAAATAACAACAATCAACCCGCACATCGCGCGAGGGAGGGGATTGTGCATTTCTCAAAACGGCAATTTTTAATGGTTTCTTTGATTGCGTACGGCATGGTCGTATTAACCGGCTGTCAGACAATCCGGGATAGTAATACCAAATCCCAAGAGGAGATGCTTGCGGCTGCGGGTTTTCAAATGAAACAAGCCCAGACTCCGGAACAACTGGCGAATGTCCGGAGCATGTCGCAGCGTAAGCTGATCCCGCATACCAAGGACGGCCAAGTCATGTATGTTTATGCGGATGCCAGCGTTTGCCGGTGTGTTTATGTGGGCTCCGAGAAAAACTATCAGGAATATCAAAAGATGGTTTATCAAACAGATCTCGCCACCCAACAGGAATTGACGGCGGAAGCAAACAGAGAAGCCATGATCGATTGGAGAGTCTGGGGACCCTGGGGGCCTTGGGGCTGTTAAACAGGTAAAAAAGTAACAAAAAAGATGTCCTCAAGTTTAAGCAGTTTGATTTTGAAGTAGTGCAACGACAAAGAAATAGAGGAGGTGGCCTATGGCAACCCTTATGGGAATCGTATTGATAATCCTTGGTGTCTGTATCCTGGCCGCGCCTATCGTCGCCGGTACCGTCACCGTCATGATCGTCGGCAGCCTTATGGCCATCGCAGGTCTTGTCGAGTGTGTTCACGCGTTCCGAACGACGGCACTGTTCTCGCGCGTCATTTGGCTCCTGGTGGGACTTGCCACCTTGCTCTGCGGCGTGCTTGTGATGGCCCATCCGATCCTCGGTCTCAGTTTTTTGACGATCCTTCTTCTCATTTATTTCTTTACCGACGGCCTCGTGAAGATCACTGCCGCGTTTTATTTTGCCGCTTACCGCGGCTGGTTTATCATTAACGGTTTTCTATCGTTCTTGCTGGCGTATCTCATCGGGTCGAATTGGCCGTTCTCAGGCGGATGGGCCATCGGTGTCCTGGTAGGTATCAACTTCATTTTCACAGGGATCATGGCGCTTGCGGTGGGGGAAGAGCGTTTGTAACATAACGTGCGGTTTCTCATCGAGCTAAGATTTACGGTTTTCAACTTTAAGTGGATAAAATCAAGAAAATAAGGTTCGCACGGTTATACTGACTTCATCAGGAAATACCGATTCAGTATTCTTATTTGTCAGAAAAAATGCCAAGGAAAAACATGGCCCAAGTTTCGGAAAAAGAAATTTGCATGCTCAAAGCGGCTAAGTTCAGCCTCCTCTGTAATGTTTTCCTTTTTATCCTGAAAGGTTCTGCGATCTTTCTGGTGAATTCGCTGGCTATTGCCGCGGACCTCGGGATCACGGTCGTCGGGTTGACCGTGTCCGTAATCCTCTATTACTCCATCAAATTGTCCAACCGCCCGGCCGACTATCTTTGCAACTACGGCTACACCAAGATCGAGCATGTCTGCGAGGCCATGGAAGGGATCGTCCTGATCGGGATTGCCTTGGCGATGTCCTTCCAGGCATTCATGAACCTTTTCCGTCCGGAAGTCGTCCCCAACCCGTGGATCGGTTTTGGCTGCAGCGTTATCAGTGCGACCCTTAATTTTGTCGGGGCCCAGTATATTTTCAAAATGGCGAAGAAAAGTTCCTCTCCCGCGATCCAGGCTGAGGGTGTGCATTATCAACTCGAAGGTTTTATTTCCGGAACGATCGCGCTGGCTTTCACGGTTTCCATTAGCATGAAACACCTGGGGTTTGAAGCTTTTGAGTCGTACGTCGACCCTCTTGCCACGCTACTTGTAAGTATCATGATCACTATACCTTCGGTCAAACTGGCCCGGCATGCTTTTTTCAATCTTCTGGACGCATCGATCGAGGAAGGCGGCAAGCTGGAGCTCATGAAGCTTTTAGGACAGTACATGCACCGTTGTTGCGAGTTCAAAGACATCAAGACACGCATCTCGGGCCGGAAGAAATTCATCGAGATCAAGGTCATCCTTCCCCATAATATTTCGCTCAAGCAAGGGCATAAGGTCGTGCATTCCCTCCAGCAGGGCATTTCTTCTCAAATTGCCGAAAGCGAAGTCATGATACAAACAGAGCCTTGTGACGGGAATTGTGCATTTTCCCAAAAGAACCAGCGCTGCCCTTATCTACCCGAGAACGAATAAGATCCCTGCAACCGGGGCGGAGTAGTTTTGTGAGATTCGCAAATAAAAATTTGACGGATGCTTGAAACAATACTCATAATCTTTAAAATTTTTTCAACAAAAGCCAAGGCCGCCTCAATCGCCATTGTAGATACAGCGAAGGATGGATGATAACACGAAAACACGTTCGTTCCATGAAGGGGGAGGCTGTTATATTTCCATCAGCTTTGTGGCTGCCGGATGTCCCAGTCCGTGAATGTTGTGGCAGGCTCGATAATCGGCCGGTACCCCTTAGGGACCGGAAATGGGAACGTGAGGACTTCGTAGACCCCCACGAATTCCCGGGCAACAAACATTGCGATTCCCTTGAGTAGTCCTCCGAATATCGAGATAGAAGCGGCGTGATCTTTTGATAACAACATGGGTTGTGCGTAAAGCTCTCCGGGGGAGATCGCGATGTTGGCTATACCGCGTCCGAATTTTGTAAAAGCGGTTTCATCGGAGGCAGAAGCAGTAGAGACCAAGTGCATCAAGAAGAATGCGGCCATCCCTAAAGCCAAAAGATATTTTTTCATATCAAATTCCTTTTCTTTTGATATTCCCGGAAAACGCAAGTTTTGTATTTTGGGCCAACCATCTCCGGACATTGTATCGGCAGATAGGCTTAAAATCAAACAAGGCAATTTGAGGAATGGTTTTTTAATAGGTGTCCTCACAGCGTGATATGACCTTTGCACCCATGCCGTCGCTTTTAAAGCAAGTTTTCTTTAGACGATTATTTTTTTTACGATATAATTCTCCAAAATAGCGGAAAATAAACATCCCCCGTCGGCGGCGATCCCGGCAATCTCTCTCTGCAAAAGCGGGATTGCGTCGCACTGAACGACCCATAAAGCTTATAGGGAATTCAGTGCGACACTTGTTTTCAATGGAAGTTTTAATGAAGAACCAGTGTCGCCTGTAGCTCATAATGACATTACAACAAGAGGGGTTAGAGATGCTTGTGAAATTGCTTCACGGTACTGTTCCTCTTCCCAAAATCGTAATGTTAAAAATGAATCCTGTTTGGAAACAAGCGGGAATTTCCGGCAAATGAATTTTTATAACGGGATCAGTTTTTTGGGTTTGTGGGCATTGATCGGCGTGGCGTGGCTCTTTTCCGAGGACCGGAGAAATTTCAACTGGCGGGTGGTGACCTTCGGGGTCCTGCTCCAGATACTTATTGCGCTTTTCATTTTCACGGTACCGGCCGGTGCTAGGGTGTTTTTGGCGGTCAACGATGCGGTGATCCATGTGATGGATTCGGCCTCTGCAGGCGCGCGGTTCATGTTCGGGAGACTCGCGATTTCTCCGGGGCAAAGCTCCGGGGCAGGCGAAACGTCGCTGGGGTTTATCCTCGCGTTCCAGGCTTTTCCCACCATCATCTTTTTTTCGAGTCTGATGTCGGTCCTTTATTTTTTCCGGATCCTTCCCTGGATCGTACGGGCCTTCGCGTATGTTTTTACGAAGCTCATGAAAGTCTCGGGCGCGGAATCGCTTGTCACTGCTTCCAATATTTTTGTCGGCGTGGAATCCGCGCTTACGATCAAGCCCTATCTGAACACCATGACGCGCTCGGAACTTTGTGTTGTGCTGACCGCGGGGATGGCCACAGTGGCGTCCAATATTCTGGCGCTTTACATTTTCAGTCTTAAAACCTATTTCCCGGCCATTGCCGGTCATTTGATCTCCGCCTCGCTCCTTTCGGCGCCCGCGGCCCTGATCATGGCCAAGGTCATGGTGCCGGAATCGGGAGTCCCGGAGACTTTGGGTGTTCACATCAAGCCGCAAGCCTCCGAGGACAAAAGTGTTTTTGAAGCGATCATCAATGGCGCCAATGCGGGGCTTAAGATGATCGCCGGCATTTCGGCACTTCTGATCGCGGTGCTGGGACTTCTGGCGCTTTGCGATATGGGCCTCGTTTTTCTTGGGGAACAGATCCATGCCTTGTCGGGCGAGGCAATGAATTTATCCCTCAAAAATATCTGCGGTTATGTGTTCTATCCTTTCACGCTGATCATGGGAGTCCCGCCTCAAGATGCTTGGACCGTGGCCCGCATCGTAGGTGAACGGCTGATCGTGACGGAGGTGGTGTCCTATCAGGACCTTGCGGCGGCGCTTGCCAGGGGCGAGCTTCATGATCCGCGCTCCGTGGTGATCGCGACTTATGCCCTTTGCGGATTCGCACATCTGGCATCCATGGCGATCTTTGTCGGAGGTGCTGCGGCCCTGGCGCCCACCCGTACGCAGGATCTCACCCGGGTTGCTTTCAAAGCTTTGATCGCGGCAACACTTGCGTGTATGATGACCGCATGCGTGGCCGGGACTTTTTTTACAGGACAGTCTGTGCTTTTCTGGAAGTAAAAGTGTATGTGGTGAGTTTTCACAACAAAGAGAAATAATACAATGGAGGAGGAAAAATGTTCGATCTTAGCAAGCTTGGTGATATGGCGAAGATAGCCGGTGAGGCTAAAAATATGCAGGAAAAGCAGGAAAAGATGTCGAGGGAACAACTGGATATACTTCAAAAAATATCCTCTCAGATGGATACGGTTATTTCTCTTCTAAGAGATTGTAAAAAATAAGAGGCAAACTCTCGTTCTTGCCAAGGGACTTTAAACATTATTAAATGGAATGCAAACCGGCCCCGGAGTTTACGGATGAGGATAGAAGCGATTTTTATGCTAGGGTTGGTTTTCATCTCCCCTGTCATCATGTCGTTTAACCTCTGTCAAGCCTCCGATTCCTTTACCGTCACCGGCGTGATTGACGGCGAAACCCTTCGACTCTTCGATGGCGAAAAAGTCCGTCTGATCGGGATCGATGTCCCTTCATCTTCCCAAAACGTCAAACTTCACGAGGATATCAAGAACACGGGAAAAGACGCTCTGACGCTCATGACGGTTGGGAAAAACGCAGGACAGTTCCTTCGCGAATTGATCGGGAATGAAACGGTCGTACTGGAGTATGATGCTGTGGAAAAAGAAAAGTCCGGCCGGCGATGGGTGTATGTTTATTTTTACCTGGATCCCCGTCTCAATATGAAAATACCCGAAGAATGGTATGTGGAACTCAGTCCGGGGACTGGGGAAAGACAACTTCGGGTGTTTCTGAATGCCACGATGATAAGGGCGGGCTATGCTCAAATGAGAATCATTCCGCCTAACGTGAAATATCAGGAATTGTTTTCAAAACTGCAAAAAGAAGCAAAAGAGCAAAAGCGGGGATTGTGGGGACCCTCGGCGTCGAGTGCCGATCCGGCAATGAAAGGCAAGACCAGTAAACCCCGTCAGATCTCTGAGGTAAAGCGTCAGTAGAGGTTTTCGGGAAGATAGAAAGTTTTCGATTTTTCGTAGCGTTTCTAAAACAAAAAATCAGGAGAGCTAACAGGGTGAAGGTCGAACAGAACAAGTCTCTCAAATCTTTTAACACGTTTGGTATCGATGCCCGGGCGAAATACTTCACGGAAATCCATTTGATCGAGGAATTTAAGGAACTTGCCGGCGACAAACGGTTTTCCGGAGAAAAGAAGCTCGTCCTTGGCGGTGGAAGCAACGTTCTTTTAACGGGGGATTTTGACGGGTGGGTCGTGAAGAATGCGATTTCAGGCATTGCGGTAGTGAGCGAAACAGAAACTGAAGCGATCGTGAAGGCCGGGGCCGGGGAAGTTTGGCACGATTTGGTCATGGGGTGTGTCGAAAAGAATTACGGGGGACTTGAGAATCTCTCGTTAATTCCGGGTCTTGCGGGCGCTGCGCCTATTCAGAACATCGGGGCTTACGGCGCTGAGCTTGAAGACGCGTTTCATGAACTCGAAGCGATCGAGATCCGTTCGGGTGTTCCGGTGAAGTTCAGCGCTGGTGATTGCGCTTTTGGATACCGGGACAGCGTTTTCAAACATAAATTCCATGGGCAATTTCTCATCAGCTCGGTTTCGTTCAAGCTCGCGAAACTTTCAGCCCCCAAGGTTCATTATCGCTTCCGGACCGAATACGGGGCCGTTCGCACGACCCTGGATGAAATGAAAGTCCAAAATCTCTCTCTTAAGGTGGTGAGTGATGCGATTTGCCGGATACGGCGCGCCAAACTTCCGGACCCGAAGGAACTTGGAAATGCCGGAAGTTTTTTCAAGAATCCTTCTCTTTCTCAGGAGCAGTTCAAAACGCTTGTCTCCCAATATCCCGGGATGCCGCACTACCCGCAACAAGACGGTATGGTAAAAGTCCCGGCAGGCTGGCTTGTTGAACAATGCGGATGGAAAGGGAAAACGGTCGGGCATGCGGGCTCGCATAAAACTCAGGCACTCGTGCTTGTTAATTACGGCGGCGCGACCGGCCGGGAAATCCTGGAGCTTTCAGAAGCTGTTTTCCGGTCTGTGAAAGAAAAGTTCGGGATCGAGTTATCTCCCGAAGTGAATATTGTTTAACGTTTGCTCTTGTGAGAGCCATAGTTTTTTATCTTTTGAGACTTAGAATGCTCCTATGAAATCAAAGATCATTCTAGTAACAGGCGGGACCGGCTATGTCGGCGGACGGTTGGTCCCGCTTCTGCTGGAGCGGGGGTATCGTGTCCGCGCCGTGGCCCGCTCCCTGGAAAAATTGAAAAGCCGTCCCTGGACCCGGCTTCCTCATGTGGATCTCGTGGCTGTTGATCTTCTGGACCTTGATTCTCTCAGGAAAGCCGTGGCGGGCTGCGGGGTCGCTTATTATCTCGTCCATTCCATGTTGTCCCGTCCAAAAAATTTTGAGAGCGCAGATCGGAAAGCCGCAGCGAACATGGTACAGGCTGCGGAGGAAGCAGGTCTTGAGCGCATCATTTATCTTGGCGGGCTCGGTGACGCGGGGTCAGACCTTAGCCATCATCTGAGATCACGCGCGGAAGTGGCAAGAGTTCTCAAGGCGGGGAAGGTCCCGGTGACGGTATTGCGCGCGGCCATGATCATTGGTTCCGGGAGCACGTCGTTTGAGATCGTTCGTTACCTGGTGGACCGTTTACCCGTGATGGTGATCCCGAAGTGGCTCGAGACCCCGAGCCAGCCCATCGCGATCCGCAATGTCCTGAATTATCTGACAGGTTGCCTTGAATGTCCCGCGACGACCGATCAGACCTACGATGTCGGCGGGCCGGACGTGGTCGATTACCGGAAGCTGATGGAGATTTACGCCGAAGAAGCCGGACTCCCCAAGCGCCGGTTCATCGCAATCCCGTTTCTCACGACCCGTCTGAGTTCTTATTGGATCCATTTTGTGACGCCGGTCCCTGCCTCGATGGCGCGCGCATTGGCCGAAGGACTTCGTAATCCTGTTATTTGCCGGGATCTGCGGATCCGGGAGATCCTGCCGCAGGAACTTTTGGATTGCCGCACGGCCATGCGGCTCGCGCTTCAGAGAATTGAAGAGGATAGGGTGAAGACCCACTGGAGCGATGCGGGCGAGATCCCCCCCGTGGAAATGCTTTATCCGGGAGATCCTCAATGGGCGGGCGGGACGATCTTTGAAGATAAACGGAGCGTAAAGGTTCATGCCCCTTCAAAAAAAGTCTGGTATGTCATCAAAACAATCGGGGGGACGACCGGCTGGTATCATGCTGACCGGCTCTGGAAGTTCCGGGGTTTTTTGGACCGGTTGGTGGGGGGTGTCGGATTAAGGCGTGGGCGGAGAAGTGTCCGGGAAATCCGTTCCGGGGACGCGCTGGATTTTTGGCGCGTGGGCCATGTCACGGAGGGAAGCCATTTGTTTCTGATTGCAGAAATGAAATTGCCGGGCCGCGCAACCTTGGAATTTCAAATCGAAAGGAATTCTGAGGATCCCGGATCTTGCATGCTTTATCAGATCGCACGATTTATTCCCAAAGGGCTTTTCGGGATCCTATACTGGTATTGTGTTCTGCCGTTTCACGCTTACATTTTTGGAGGAATGCTTCAGGGGATCGCTCGCGCTGCGGAGGCGAAAAAAAGGCCGGAAAATGCCGATGCTGAATGATGACGAAGGACCCCACGATTGGGAAATCCAGGACGAGGAACCTCCCGAACAGCTTAAAAAGAAATGGGAACAGGAAGAAGCCGAGGACCCCCGAACGGTCGTTTGTCCGTCCTGCAAAAAAGAAACACCAGCGGAAAACCTGACTTGTATTTTTTGCGGTGGCACAATTCTTCAAGAAAATTGTCCGATTAGTTATTTTTTAACGTGGATCAAACATTTATTCAAAAAGGACTGACATGAAAAAATGTCCATTTTGTGCTGAAGAAATCCGGGATGAAGCCATTAAATGCAGGTATTGCAACGAATTTCTTACTGCGCGTCCCGAAGCGCCAAAGACCCCCTGGTACGCCAAAAGCCCGAGCCTGGTGATCAGCTTTCTGACTGTGGGACCGTTCGCTTTGCCGCTGGTGTGGTTCAACCCGGCGTACAGCCGCCGCAAAAAGATCATCATAACGGTGATCGTGCTGGCCGTGACCTGCGCTCTTGTCGCGGTGCTCCTCAACGCTGTCAGCACCATTTTCGGCTATTACAAACAGCTGGGTATTCTTTAAGGGCTTTGTTTTATAGTGGTCCTGTTTTTTCAAGGTTCAAATCAACAAAAGGAGATTCTATGAAGCGTTTTTTTGGAGCTGTACTCGCGGTCGCGGCTGTGATCGCGGCAATCGATATGGTCCTTCACAACGTGGTTCTACTGGATGCCTACAAACAGACTATGGCGCTTTGGAGGTCCGAAGCTGAAATGAAGGATCTTTTTTGGTTGATATGGGCGGGGTATCCGGTATTCGCTTTGTTTTTTGTCTGGATATTCGCCAAGGGCTATGAAAAAGGAAAACCGGGACTCGGGCAGGGAATGCGCTTCGGGATCCTGGTCGGGCTTTTGGTATTTGCGGCTTCAAATATGATGTGTTACGCCGTTATGCCACTTCCCACCGTGATCCCCGCGGCGTGGTTTCTGGGAGGTATGGTGGAATGTATTGTCGGCGGTGTCGTGGCCGGGATGATTTACAAGCCGTAAAATGTGTACGGGGTACGGCGTTCTCTGTCTGACATTTCGAATATCTTTCGCCGTAATCCGTACGTCTTGCTCTGTACATTGTTAAGGAACTTTTCTTTCGGGGGTGTTGTCTAAGTGGACAAGGCTTAAGGAATAAACTATGCAAGAGATCGAGCGGGAACTGATCACGAGGGCAGGGCAAGGGGACATGGGGGCCTTCCGGGAAATCTATCAAAAGGTTTCCGGATATGTCTACACGCTGGCTTATCGCGTCGTGAACACAAAACATGATGCCGAAGAGGTAACGCAAGATGTGTTTCTCAAGCTTCATCAAAGTCTCGGCTCTTTCAAGTTTGAGGCGTCGTTCAAAACCTGGCTTTACCGGATCGCCGTGAATACCGCTCTTAATCATGCGAAAAAAAGAAGCCGCGTGACAACGCGCGAAGTCGAAGAAGTCTTTGAAAATTCCACATTCGTGACGCAAACCGATGCCGGAAGATGCCTGGAAGCCGTGGAAACAGAAAATCAGCTTAAAATTCTGCTCGACCAGCTTAATCCGGACCAGAGGGCCTGCATTGTGCTCCGGGAGATCGAGGGTTTGGATTATCAGGGGATTGCGACGAGTCTTGGCATTAACATCAATACGGTCCGCTCAAGGCTCAAGAGAGCCCGTGAGACCTTGATGTCCCTTGGACAAGCCCAATTCTCGATCGAAAAAATAAAAGGTTAATTGGGTTAGTCCAAGTCGCCATTAATAAAATAAAAATCAAGACTTGGGCAAAAGGAGGTGGCGAGCCATGGAATGTAAAAAAGTTCAGGATCGACTCATAGCCGAATATGGGGACAAAGAACTCGGTTTGGAAGAGAATGCCGAAGTCGAACGGCATTTAACCGCGTGCCCGGATTGCCGGGGATTTTTTGAAGCCGTCCAAAGGAGTGCCGTGATCCCTTTCAAAGAGGCTGGAGAAATGCAGCCGGACAGCGTCGTTTGGCAGAGGATCCAGGAAAAAATTGAGGCGAAACAATCGCGTTCTGTCGGCGGGTTTTGGAAGCTTGTGGATATTTTCGTTTCCCGTTTCCCGTTTCCCGTTCCCCTGGTGCGTGTCGCGTTTGTGACAGCCTTGATCCTGGTGGTCGTGGTGCTTGCGAAATGGCCGTCCAGTTATGCGGACCCTGTTTACAATTACATGTCCGAGCAGATGACCTTCATGGGAGAACTTGGGGCCGGAAATACGAATCTCCTGAATGGTGATCTGAAGAATTATGATTTCGTTCTCAAGGCTTCGGACAAATAAAGGAACTTTTTCGGGGAAGCTGCTGTCTCATAAGCAGGAAAGAGAGGGATTCAATATGGAAAACAGATTAGCAAAGATGATGACAATGTTGGTCGTAGCGGGTTTGATGGCGATGGGACCTGTGGCGTATGCCGGGTCTCAGGAGGAAGGTCCCGAGGCCGATCCGGGAATGCATGAGCCGGGCCCGGGAGATGAAGGCCCGGGAGGAGGTCCCGGACATCACCGCGGTCCAGGGCCCAAGGAGTTTTTTAAGGAGCTTGGCCTGACCCAGGAACAACAGGAGAAGCTCGAAGCAGGCCGGAAAGCGCAGTGGGCCAAAAGTAGCGAGATCCGGGAAAAACTCAAAGCCAGGATGAAGGCTTTGCATGAAGAGATCGGAAAACCTGGCATGGACCGGACACAACTGAACGATCTTGTGGCCGAGATCAACACGTTGAAAGGCAACCTTTTTTCCCAGCATATCGAGGGTATTCTCGAGATGAAAAAGACCCTGACACCGGAACAGTTCGCGAAGATGGAAGCTCACTTCAAAGAGCACGGTCCCGGGAAGCGCGGCGGCGGGAAAAAACATTCTCGTGGGCCGGAGGGAGATCAACGCAAGCCAGAGAAGGATTGAGCTTCAGCCCAGTATTTTAGTAAGGCCGGATCTTCTGTCAAAAGAAGGTCCGGCTTTTCTTTTGTAACGTCTACTTCTCATACCGCCTATTTTTTGCTATCATACCCGCCTATCATGATTATTATTTATTATAAGGAAGCGGAAATCATGATTGTCCTGACTTCCTTATTAATGAAATGAACGAAAGTCAGGGCCCATGGAAACATTATCCCTAAGACAGAACGACATCCTTCGGGGTGTCATCGAGACACACATTGAAACCACCCAACCAGTGAGCTCCCGCTCGATCGCTGAGAAATGCGCCATTTCTTTTTCTCCGGCGACCATCCGTCATGAAATGGGCGCTCTGGAGGAGATGGGCTATTTGACGCATCCACATACTTCGTCCGGCCGTTTGCCGACGGACCATGGCTATCGCTATTATCTGGACCATACTTTCTTTGAAGATCATTCCGATGAGTCTGTGAACCGTTTGGAGGAGGAGCTTGTTCCTACGACTGGGGATGACAGGCTCGAGGAATTTCTTGACCACGTTTCACTTTTGCTCTCCTCGCTCTCCCAGGAAGTCGGATTGACTTTGATGCCTTTCGCGGAAGCTCCGGCGTCTGAAAGGCCCGGCCGTCTCAAACTTTCTTTACAGGGTTTGTCCTATATGCTTGAAAAACCGGAGTTCCAGGACGTTCGCAAGATCAGGAATCTGCTGGGTGTTTTTGAGGAAAAAGTGGTACTGATGCGGTGGGTCCTGACGCACGCGGATCCGGAGCATGTGTCTGTCTCCGTGGGCCGTGAGCATTCGCATGAAGCTTTGGAAGATTGTTCTATCGTGACGGCCCGTTATACCGCAGGGAAAAACCGTCGGGGTGTTATCGCAATTCTGGGGCCCAAACGCATGGCGTACCGCCAGATCATTCCTTTGGTCTCCCGTATGGCTGTGATCGTGGGTGATATTCTTGAACATAGGGAGTCTGAAACATAATGAGTCCTCATTCCAAAAAAAATCATTCTCATGAAAAAAATTCCCAAGGTCCTGATACAGAGAAGTGTGATCCCGTAGACCTGAAGGCTCTTGCTCCGAACGGTAAGGTTGAAGTTTCGGCCCAGGAATATGAAGACCTCAAGAAAAAAGTGGAGGAACTCGAGGGATTGCGCCATAAATTTCTGCTCGCGGCGGCGGATTATGAGAACGCGAAGAAACGGAATGCCCGGGAAAAAGAAGACTTCATTAAGTTCAGCCAGGAAAGGATCTTGAAAGATCTCCTTCCGGTTCTGGATAATTTTGAGCGCGCGGTGGGTCACGCGAACACGGCTTCTGCGAAGGCTTCCAGTTATGAGGATGTGCGTCAGAATTTGAAGACGGTCATTTCCGGCGTGGAAAGGGTGCAGAAGCAGTTGAACGATATTCTTAAAATACACGGACTCAAGCGGATCGAGACGACAGGTCAGGTATTCAATCCGCATTTCCACGAAGTTGTCGCGCACGTGCCCGAAGAAGGCAAGGAAGACCAGATCGTGGACGAACTGGAGCCCGGCTACATGCTGCATGACCGTCTTCTCAGGGCCGCCAAGGTCCGTGTCCGCGTGTCACCCCAGCAGAAGACGTCCGCTTCCGACGAGAAACAGGACGAGATCACTTAAAGCGAAAAGGCGTAAGGCGTACGGGGTAAAAGCTTTTACGCCTTACTCCGTACTCCTTGCACCATACTTTCAGGAACCTATGACAAAACGCGATTATTATGAAGTACTGAGTGTGACCCGGACTGCGGATGGGGAAACCATCAAGAAAAGCTATCGTAAGCTCGCACTCCAATATCATCCTGACCGCAATCCGGGTGATAAGGCCTCCGAAGAAAAATTCAAGGAAGCCGCCGAGGCCTACGCCGTATTAAGTGACCCGGACAAGCGGGCCCGTTACGACCAGTTCGGACACAGTATGGGCGGCGCGGGATTTTCCGGTTTTGAGGGATTTCAGGATGCGTTCGGCGGGTTCAGTGATATTTTCGGCGATCTTTTCGAAGATTTTTTTGGCGGTGGCGGAGGCAGCAGGCGGCGCGGCCGCGGGCAGAGAGGGTCCGATCTGGAATATACGGTCAAGCTCGAACTCGCCGAGGTGCTTACCGGCAAGACCTTCGACCTTGAGATCCCGCGCAAGGAAACTTGCGGCGAATGCCAGGGAACGGGCGCGGAAAAAGGTTCTAAAAAGAAAGTCTGCGCAGATTGCGGAGGCCGCGGAGAAGTCCGCGTTTCCCAGGGTTTTTTCACGCTTCGCAGGACCTGCCCTCGTTGTCATGGTGAGGGAGAATCGATCGATCGGCCGTGCCCGGCCTGCCGCGGGGAGGGCCGCGTACAGAAAACGCGCAAGCTACAGGTCAAGATTCCTGCCGGGATTGAAGATGGCTCACGGCTTCGCGTGACCGGCGAAGGCGAGGCCGGACAAGGCGGTGCGTCCCGCGGCGATCTTTATATCCAAGTGCTCGTGAAAAAGAACAAGACTTTCGAACGCCAGGGCCATGACATCTATTGCGAAGTTTTGATCCCTTATACCGTTGCCGTGCTTGGCGGCGAGGTGGAGGTGCCGACGCTTACCGGAAAGACCCAGCTTGAGGTCGCAAGCGGTACGCCGGCCGGAAAGATCCTTAAGATCAAGGGAGAGGGCATTCCTGTTTTCGGGATGGAGGACCGGCGCGGGGACGAATATGTGAAGGTGGATATTGAAATCCCGACAAAATTAAGCAAGCCCGAACGCGAACTGCTTGAAAAGCTGGCAGTCGAGCGCAAGGACAGGGTGCAAACGAAAAAAAGGTTTTTTCAATGAACTATTTTGATTACCATTACCGGGTGCTTTATGCGGATACGGACCAGATGGGGATCACCTATTACGCAAACTATCTGAAATGGTTCGAGGCCGCGCGTACCGAATATTTCCGGGCGCTTGGCTTCCCGTATACAGAATGCGAAAAAAAGGGGATCTACCTCCCGGTCGCGGAAGCTCACGCTAATTATCTTGCGCCGTCGGCTTACGATGACGACATTACGGTGCGGACAAGCGTCGCGGAGATCGGCAACAGCATTTTGCGTTTCGAATATCAGGTAATGAACACAAAAACCCAGGTTGTTCTTGTGACAGGCTATACCGTGCACGTCTTTGTAAACAAGACCATGAGGCCCTGCCGTGTACCCGCGGAGATCAAGGAAGTTGTCAAAGAACACGCACTTCTCAAGAAGCGTTGCCGCTGTAAATGACGCGGAAGCATTGAGAGACGGGCACGAAACCTGAAGGTTGGAACCGCGGGACTCGCCTCTCGGGACTCGTTACTCGTAATTGTCAAAACGAGTCCCGATTCTTATCAATTAAAGCAAAGCTGAAATTGGGGCAATCCTGACTACCATCAATAAAAAAAACAAAAGTCACGATAGTCCCTCGTCCCGGATTTGATATACTATATATGCGTTGCTCCAGTTATTCCCTCCTGTAGGGCACATTTAAATGTGCCCTACGGAAGAGAGGATAGAGCGAATATCTCTCAGGAAACCGGAACAATGCATTATATCTCTGGTAGATTTTTTTGAAAGAAAAGGATCCGATGGTTGAAAAAATAAGAGTTGCAGTGCTCGGAGATGGCGGCTGGGGAACGGCGCTTGCGCTCGTGAACCTTCGTCGCGGCAATGAAGTGATGATATGGTCTGCGTTTGCGGATTACGCGAAGGTGCTTCAGGAAGAACGCGAGAATGTCAAATTTCTTCCGGGCGTAAAGTTGCCCAAGGAACTCAGGGTCACGTCCAACCTTAAAGAAGCGGTTGATTTCGGCGATGTACTTGTGCTGGCCATTCCCTCGCAATACCTCCGCAATGTTATTTTCAAGATCAGGGAATTTCCGTACCGGGGCAAGATCCTTGTCAGCACGGCCAAAGGGATCGAAAAGAAGACCTGCCTCCGGCCTTCGGAGATCATTCGCTCGGTCCTGGGCAAGAATCTTCCCATCGTCGTCCTGTCAGGGCCTTCGCATGCCGAAGAGGTGGCCCGCAAGATCCCGACCCTGACTGTAGCAGCTTCCGATGATTTGAAGAACGCCCAGTATGTCCAGGAGCATTTCCGCGATCCTCAATTCCGGATCTATGTCCAGAAGGATCTGGCGGGGGTTGAATTCGGCGGCGCACTCAAGAACGTAATCGCAATCGCGGCAGGGGTCTGTGACGGACTCAAGTTCGGTGACAATACCAAATCCGGCCTTATCACGCGCGGGCTTTACGAGATCGTCCGGCTCGGGGTGAGGCACGGCGCGAACCCGAACACTTTTTTCGGGCTTTCCGGGATCGGCGACCTTATTACGACCTGTTTTTCAAAACACGGACGGAATCTTCATGTAGGCCGTGAGCTCGGCAAGGGCCGGAAGATCAAGGACATCCTCGGGGAAATGGCCATGGTTGCCGAGGGCGTGGACACGGCATTAAGTGTGCACCAGCTTTGCGAGCGCGAAAACCTGCACCTGCCGATCA
>JBAZJC010000008.1:0-26793 GCA_041651495.1 Candidatus Omnitrophota bacterium
GTCTTATCTTGGAAAAGCTTCAGACCGGCGACATTGTTGCTGCGTCACAGGACATGAGCGAATTGTTGGCGCGGTTGATCCTGGCTCCAAAAATTAGTGGGCCTGTATTTGCAGATACCATGACGCAAGGATTTGTAAAATTTTCTCCTGAGCAAAGGGAAAGATTTCTCGCCTTCGTTGTAAAGCTAAAAGAGATCGGACTGATCACGCCGGAGTCCTTGTCCGTGGCATCAGAAAAACTAGCTGCTTCTTGGTACACCTTGCCTGAAGAAAAGAGCATTGAACTCTTAGAATACGCTGAAGAAGCATTGAAAAATTGGGAATCTCCACCCTCCGCAATACAGGAAACAATCCAAAAAATCAAAGAGATCTTGCTGAAACTCCATAAAGAGATCTTGTCGAAACTCCATGACGAAAAGATGTCTGAAACCGGGGTAATAAAAATAGAAGCTCCCGAAGAGGGAATTCAGGAACCTTCATCGCGTTCAGAAATGCGCCCCACGCGTTGGAGAAAGGTTGGACCGGAAATGGTGGCAGAGGCCAAAGAGGTGCTCGGTTGGAAGTCCGTTCGCGGGAAAATTGCTTTCTTGTATAAACATTTTCACGACTTTGCATGGGACATCCCAGTTTCGCAATTGCCGGAAGCGCAAAAAGAATACGATATATGGTCCCAGCGTGTTCAAATGGCTCTGCCACGAGTGCTGGGTGAAGAAGGGGCAAAACCTTTTTTGAAGGGACTGGACCGGCAGCAGAAGATTTCAGAGATAAAAAGTCTTTGCCGTTGGTTTTCGAGCGCGTTGAAAATTTTTGAAAAAAAAGGTTCCATCCCAAGGTCCAAAGAAATCCTCGAAAAGATCCAAGCCCTTTTTGCTTCGCATGAGTTGATCTCCTATAGCGGTTTAACAAAATCTCAAAAAGCAAAACTCCTCAAGGTGTTAACGGTTCTGATCAGTCAGGAGGAGGATGTTCGTGAGCAAGAAGCGATCGAGGCCTTCAATCTTTTTAGAAATAAGAAGCCCACGCCAAAGTCAGTGAGGGCGTTTTTGGAATGGGCCCATCTTTTGTCCGACAATCCGAGGATTCAAAACGTCCCCTCCTTTTCGTATTTTCACGGAATGACTGAGGGGGATTTTTTCACAAGAGAAAAATTCGAGAAAAATCAGAAACAGATGAAAAATGCTATTGATTGGCTTGAAAGGACATCGCTCCGTCGCGACCCTCGGGTTCTCAGCGTCCTTGAAGGCTTTTATGGCGCAAAGATCAATGTGGAACAGCCTAATTTTGTCAATGAATTGGAGACCATCCTGAGTAAATTGGATCAAGGCGATTCTTCCAAAGATGTTGTCACTCATCCCATTGCGGCGATGATCAGCAGTATTCAATCCAGCTTTCAGAATGGGGCTGACTTGCCGGGGAGTAAAGAGACGCGCGATCAATTTTTAAACACCCTTAAACGATGGGCTCATGTTATCAAGGTCGAAAGAACTTTCGGTGGGACAGGAACGGAAGCGGATCAGGATGAGTTCATTAGCTCTTTCTCCCAAGCAGTAGTTTTGGCTGCAAAAGGTATTTTGACGAAGCGAGAGAATGAACTCCAGCGTTTGAACGGCAGGCTTAAGGTGTGGAAAGCGGTGACGGCCAAATTGAAAACTGATAAACAAAAATTAAAAGATCTGCAAGCTCAAAAGGTGCCAGGGGCTTCTGGTGGCGAAGATGAGGAAACTTTGCGACATGAAATCGGAAGAGACGAAAAATACCTTAAAGATCATCCCAATGTTCAAAAGGAACAATTACGATTTGATGGTGCGACGCTGATTACGGACGTCGAAGTTGATTTTTTCCGGCCTTCTCGGAAACATGAGGATTTCATCACGAGGACCAAACAGCTTATGAAAGAAACGCGAATGTCTTTTCTTGCCGCGGTGATCCAAGAAAAGGAAATATACTATTCCGAGTCTTTCGCCTTGTTTTCCAACGGCACCCGGATGAGGGAAGATGCCGCAAAGCTTGAGCAAAAGGCTAAAAGCCTGCCGGAAGCAGAAGCTGAAAAACTTCGAAATGAAGCTGCTGTTCTTCGGGAAAAGGCAGAAAAAGGTCCTTTGCATACGGCGGAAGGCTTGGTGGATACCGGTGATATTTTTCTGGAACTTTTTATGAACGCCATGCATCTCATGGAACAAGGACCGCCGCAAAAAGAGGTCTCTCAGGCTGACTTGGAGAAGCCAAAAGAAGAGTTGAAATCTTCTCCCAAAAAAGGTTCAAGGATCCTGATCGTCCGGGAAAATGTGACTGATGATCAGATCGAAGAGGTGCGAAGATCTGCTGAAGAAGAAGGGGAGCCGATCGAGGTTATCATGACGACTGTAGGGAACGGCGCAACCCACTGGGTCCAGATGGCCCGAGGTCGCCCGAACGCACCCATGATTATGATTTTCAGTGAAAAAAGAATCGAAAAAATGCTGAATGGCCTCAAAGAGGGGCAAGATGCTGTGGCGCTTGCCCAAGAGGGCATCTTGGCGGTCAACCCAACTCCGGAGCGCTTGACACAAATGCTGGCGGAACAAAAAACGGAGCAGTTGTTAAAAGAAACGGAGGCCGAGGTTGTTGCCATGCCTTCCCATGTCTCCGAGTTGGAGACGATCGATACACTTCGGCCTGTCGGCCAAGCCGAAAAAAGCCATTCGAGAGGTGTCGGACTGGCCCGTTCAGATATTTTGACCCGTAAGATGAAAGCGTCGCTTCGGGCTTTATCTGTTGCTATGGTCCAAGGCCGTTTTAATTTCGAGGAATGGAAAAACACTCTCCAAAATACAAAATTCACAAAAGCTGCGAATATCGAAAATTTCCAGCAAACGTGGGATGGTCCTTTAAGCGATCAGGCGGAGCCGCTTTCAGAAGAAATGAGTGACAAATACGGGACAATGATCCGGGATCCTTCTCACCGGGGAAAAGATCTTTCGGTGCGGATGTTCGATGCAGCATGGGATGAAAAAACTAGGGACCTTTTGGAAGCGATAAGGTCGGCCCAGATCGAATCTACTATTGAGCAGATGGTCGAACAGACCCATGCTAAGTCTCCGTCTTCCGATAAGCAAAATCTTAGAGAAAAAATAGGGGAGCTTGCAAAAAAACATATCAGACCGGACCAAACGTTTCAGGTTGATACTTTTATTGAGGAAAGCTTGGAGCAATACCCTGCCATCGAAAAAGAGAAGATCCGAAAAGGAGGTTTGATCAAGGATCTTTCAAAGCCGATCTATGGGTTCAATTTTTATCAGAATACAGCGATCGGGGAATTCCTGCTTTTCTGGCAATGGAAAACTTTTTTGATTGAACAAATGAAAGCTGGGGAAAGTGCCGGCCAAGCATCCCAGGCGATCCTTGAGATCCTGTTCCCGATGATCGAGTCGCCGGAACAACTGGATTACCTTCAAAATGATGCTCTTCCCAAAGTAATCAAACTTGCCGCCTGGGATTCGGTGGTACTTCCCGAAAGAAACCCGGTGACGTTGGGTGAAGCCGAACGCCGGATCAGAGAGATTGCGGAAAAGGTGCTGTTCGGTGCAATGATCGAAAGAAAAAATTTGTTGGGAACTTTGGAGAATCCTCCGCAAGACCCCCAAGAAAAGGACAAATGGTTGGAGGGTTTGCGGACCCGGCGAAAAATTATTGAGCATCCTTTTTTGAGTTTTTTTAATTTTGGAGGAACGGACCTGGCCCAGCAATTCTGGTCTTCTGAGTTGAATGCCGAGATTCGCCGGGATGATCCGGAAGCGGGGTATTATTTCACCCGGTCTCACCCGGCGTTACTTGCGGGAGAAAATGCCTTCATGCAGGATTTGATCGAATATAATAAAACCAGACCGAAAGGTCTTTTGAAATTTGTCCGTATTTGCGGAATTGCATCCGGGAAGGAGTGGAATGCCCTCGCAGTTGAAAAATGGTCGCGAATGGGAGTGCCTGTGTCAGTCAGCGTTGCTCCTGAAGATGTTCCTCATACTCATCAGATTCTTGTTCGTGCCGCTTCGGTGGGGGACGAAGATCTCGATCGGGTTTTTGGAAATTGGGATCCTCAAGACAGAGACATGGAAACAAGATTGGAAAAATTTTCAAAAAAATGGTTTGGTCCATCCGGAGAGTTTTTAAAAGAAATTGGAAATATCAATGATAATTACCGTGAAGCCGGCCTTTACTCCGAATTTCACGGACCCGTTATTTATCCTCTCAAAGGCCTCAAGAGCATTGCCGGATTTGATCATCTCAAAACGCTCGCTTTGATTTTGTCCAAAGCGGCCCACGGATCCCGGCGGCAAACAGTTCTTAGCGGGCCTCTCAATCTTTCCGAACATGAAACCATGACTTCGGAAGATCTTCGGGCTGTGCTCGACGCTTTAGAAGGGACTCTTGTCTTACATCCCGAGGAGAAATCTGGAGAGGGATCGGCTGGAACGTCCGGTCAGGTGATGGGCCAGGAAGAAAAGGCCGAGCGGGAGCAACTGGAAGATGCTTTTGAGTTTTTCACAGATGTTGAGACGTTGTACAAAGAAAAACAGAAAGAAGATCCCGAAAAATATAAGGACAGTCTGAACCCTGAAAATTTCGATGATTTTCTGGATGCTTTTGAAGGGCGATTTTCAAAATACGATTTTCTTTCCAGGCTGCGCGATCCCAGGACTCCAGAGCCCGAGGAATATCAGACGAGGCGGGATCAGTTTTATAATGAATATTATAATTATGCCGACGCGCTGCTTGATATGATCATGCGCCTTGGACATGTTGTAGGTGCTGAGTTTTATCCTCCCAGGAATATACCGCTCGGGAAGGCCGCGGAAATTCAACCCGGAACTCCGGCAGAAGCTATTGAGCTTCAAAATTGGGAGCGTCTTGGCTGGGTGTTTGGACGTGAAAAAGGTTTGGGTGTCGAGCAAAGAACAGAAATAAATGTTTTTACCCTGCCGACTTTGCGCCATGCTTCGAAAGCTAACCCGAAATTTTTAAAAATGCCTATAGTCGAGATCTTAAAACAGCATTCTGAGCTCTCGACGGAAGTTTTGACGAAGGTTTTGTCAAAACCTTTGTTCCGTTCCATGACATTAGGCGAAGTTTTGGCGAGTGAGACGACGAATTTTCAGCTGCTCAAGTACACTTTACAGGCTCATCCCGATCTCATTTTCAAAATTTTCCATCCAACGATTCGTTCTGAATCCCGGGTTCAAACGGGTGTCAGCTTTTCTGTTCAGCGGGCGATTGAAGAAGTCTTTGGCCAGAGAACCCTCACTGAAAATATGCCATCCATTACGAAAGAATGGAAGCGTGAATTTGATGCGCAGCTTGAGGCAAACGGGAACACGACTTATATGATTTCGAGGTTCAATTATCGCCATTTTTTAGACCGGCTTTTTTCAAGATGGCGAGGAATGAAAAACATGTTTACCGATGGTGAACAATATTCCGCTATTCACATGCAGACTTTGCAAACCTATGAGTTTATGGAGAACTTGCAGGATGCCAAGGATTATGTGGTTTCCCTGGCAGGCTCTGTTTACCGCCGGATTCGGTCCGAGCCGCAAAAGATCAAGGCCCTCCGTTTGGCGGTTTTAGTCGATGGGATGATTCGTCCTCAGTTCAGGCAGATCGCAGGGTATCCGACGGAGCCTGCGGTGGCGGAAGCCGTCAGAGAGGCTTTGCAAGGGCATGATTTCTCGGAAGATTTGCTCAAGCAGATCATATGGCTTTGTTACAACCACATTCTTGTCAGCGATCATGAATTAATCACCTCCGAGGAAGTGCTTGATGCGATGAGTATCGCTCTCAGGCATCTCAATAAAGAGTGGCCGCGGGACTCTGAGAAACATGCCGCTATGCTGGATATGCTTTATGTCATGATCTTTACGAGTCGTATTGGTTTGACCGAGCCTAATAAAATCCTCTTGCGAATGCGGGGGGGGGCCAATCAATCGCTGGCAACGTGGGACACTTTTTATTTGACGGCGTCCTTTCTTTTAGACAATAAGAAATTATTTAACCCGCAAGGCTACGCGTACGGAATGAATAAAAAAGAGATCGGGAAGATCATGACAGATGTTTTGTCAAAACAGCGTGAGAACGTTGTTTTGGCCGGGTTGGGTGGGGAGCGTGGGATCGATCTTTCTAAGGAAATCCCTATGTTATTTGACAAGCAAGCCGTCGAAAAGATTTTGGGCGAGTATCTGGAACAAACCGCTATAGGTGAAAATCCAGGGACCAAACAACAACTATATAAGCTATTTGCTGAGGGAAATGACGCTGACTGGAAAGCCAGCATTCGAGAGGCTTATGGTTTTTATGAAAAGACCGTGGGCGCTTATTCGGTCAAAGTCCTTTTGAGTGGTTCTGATAAAAGCAGCCAAGAAGCTGCCATCATTAGGCAAATGATCTTTTTTAATCATATTCATATTCTTAGCGGCAATGCAGAAGGCCAGGAGGATGTTAGAACGGTTCCGATTGCATTTTCCAGGATTCCCGGGCAAGCAAGAAAAAAGAACATCCTTTTTGAAATTCTGGTCGGGATCGGAAAAGATGAACCAGCTTTGGCTTATGTTTGGTCTGCCGTGTTGTTCCTGAACGGATTCTTTATAGAAAAAGTCAGCAGCTGGAGATTGGAAGATGCCAAAGGAGTGGCGTTGAGGTACCTTGGGGCTGTCCCCGGAAAAGAAAAGAATATCGAGGATGTGAAAAAACAGATTCGCGAAGACATGGACTTTGTTTTTGGAAAGGTTGGATGGCGCTCTCTCAAACACGGCAAAAAACAAGATCGTCAACGCCGGAAAGAAGAACTGTTTAAGCATCTTGATGAACTTGTGGCAAAACGACTAGGGGGTTCTATTATCGTAGCCAAGCGGCCGGGGAGTTACGCACAGGCTACAAAAGCTGAGTTCATTCCCTTCCCCTCGGTGTACGGTCAGCCCAAACACGTCCCGAGCGTTTTAAAAATATCAACGCCGGATCGCTGGGGGTTATTTGTCGTTGTGACTGGGATTTTCAGCCGCCTGTATGATTTCAATATTGCAGATCTCCGCTTTGACGATTTGAAAGGTGGAATGCCCCGTTTGCTTATTTACCTTACCGATAAAAACGGCAACCCTCTGTCGGGAGCCATTCAAAGAGAGATAGAAAGAAAATTAACAGCGTGGTTAGAACAAAAAGTGATTGTGATGAAAAAAGGAAAGATCATCAAAGAAGGAAAAAGTGTTCGTGCAGAGCTGAGGGTGGAGGCAGAAAAACTCTTTTTGTCCGGATCTGTGGCGATAGGGATGCAGATTGGCATACTACGCGGAGGACTTACCCGAAGATTCCACATTCGTGGCCAACACCGTTCGGAAGTACGGCAAGAGGATTTTCAAGAAAGGATGCAATCTCCTTCAGGAATACCGGCTTTCTTGACAAGCCGCGTCTATCCGATTGAAGGGAAATTAGGAATTCCTGCTTCATCGGCCGCTGAGATGGTCAAAGTGGTTAACCGTCATTCTTCCATTGCGCAAGTGATTATGAATTTTAGCGGAAAAAGAATAAACATGAGAAGCATTATAGAATTTTTGAAAGCAGAAATTCCAAGCGGAGCCAATGTTGTTATTGAAATCGAACCAAAACCCGCGGTGAAATCCGAAGAAATCATGGATTTTTGGAGAAAACTGGAAAGAGCAGGCATGGGGGTTCTTTCCGCAAAGAATGAGAATTCGGAACTCTGGGCCATGGATGAAAATGATTTTCTTAAAGATGCAGTAATGGGAAGCACCTTTTTAGGAGGATATGTGGCTCGTTTCATGTTTTCCTTGAGGCGTTCGGAAATGCGGGTGAAAACTTACGGGAAGCAATCGCTTTTGGACCATCCGGAATACGGAGCGGTGATCCGCAAGATGATCGACGACTTCTTTCTCAATTTACCTCGTCTTGATTTTCAAAGAGAAAAAGGTTTAAAAAAGCTTGCGGATCAGATCAACACCGCATTTTTTAACGGTATTCTGGAAAATAACTACCGACAGGTCACGAGTTCTGAAATCAAACAATCCCATGCTATCTCGCAGTTAAAGGCTTCGCTGCTCAAAATAGCGACGATTAGTAATGAAAAAGTCTGGGGTGAGGATGGATATGGCAAAATCAGGGAAATGGATTGGAAGCACTGGGTCATACACGACCTGAATAATTTTATTATGGTATTTCTTGGTTTTTTGGAGTTTTTTAAAAAACAGGGTGATCTCGAGGACTTAAAAATAGCGCTGCAGGCATGGGAGGAAATCGACATATTGCTCTCGTTCCATGAGGCTATTGGAAAAAGCATTCAAAGCGAAAGCGGCTCTTTCTTTGAACGTATTGCGCCGATTAAAGCGGGGATGGGCGACTCAAAAGGAAGCTATTTGCAGCGCACTCAAATGTTGAATTACTTCGGAAGAAAAATTTTTGTCGACAGCCCTTTTGCCAAGCAGAACAAGAGACGTTTCGTTCGTGCAATCAATCAGATCGAACCTTTGCACTATAAAATTAAAGGATACGTTCAAAAGATAAGAAAAGAGTATGAGGAAATTCACGGACCGATTATCCTGGAAAAAATAGTTTGGCGTCGTGAAATCGAAGAATATATTCAAAAAATAAAAGAACACGAAAAAACCCACGGTATTCTCGAAAAGACGACCTTGGAGTCAGACGGAAAACCAACAGAAGAGAAGCTGCCTGTTTCTGACATTAGCAAAGACAAAAAAGCCAGTCGTTCGGAGGCACGACAGATAGAAGACCGTCTTCGCGTTGCAAGTCTGTTGGAAGACACGATCAATAACAAAACAACAGCGCTTCAGCCGGAAACTATCAAGATTACGTCGCGGGAAGGAATAAAAAAATCCATTGCCAATCTTTTAGACCTTTTTCAGGTATCAGAAATGACAGTTGCAGGCATGCCGTTTGTGAATGACATCATTGAAAAATTCAAAAATGAAATCAGTGAACTGGAACAATGGAAAAAACGGCTTGGCGATCGTGAATTTCTTCTTCAAGACGAACACCGGGAAGCCATAGCTCTTCTTGCTCAGCGAATTGTTTTGAAAAACAACAACGAAATCATGCCTTGGTTGAAAAACGAAACCCCTGTCATAAATCAAGAAACGATAGCTGTGGCGCGGCAATCTCAAATAATAAAAAGAATCTTAGTTGCAGATGATGAAGCGGGAATTCGCAGTGTTTTGGAAATAATACTGCGTCGCATGGGTTATACAGTTATTCCGGCAGAAAATGGGCAAAAAGCATTTGAACTCCTTAAAAAGGATAATTTCGATTTTTTGATAACAGATTTCAAGATGCCAGGACTCAATGGCGGCCAACTTCTTAAGGCGATGGCTAACGGTGATCTGTCCCAAAAGATACCTGCAATCTTGATGACTGGGAATGTGGAAGATGTTGATTTTTCAGAGCTTAAAAAGGGTCTCGATGTAGAACTTGTAGTTAAGCCCCACATAATGAACCCTATTCTAGCAGTTTTAAAGAAATATGGTGGACCAGATCAAACTCGTTCAGCTTCTAGCGAGGGAGCGGCCGCCACTGAGGGAAAAACTGCAGATCATTCAGCAACGCAGGAGCTGTCCCAAAAGGGGCGTTCAGAAGTTCGTCAGAAAGGCCTGTTACAGGCAGAACCTCTTTCCAAAGCGCAAGTTAAAAATGTGGAAATCATTCAATATATCCAAACTCTTGATTCGCAGGCTAATTTAAATGATCAGATTCATGAAACACATCCCTTTGTGCAGTTGTTCGTATATTGGAAACAACTGCAGGACAACCCAACGCTGACGGCCGAAATGATAAAAACTTATCATGATCTGACTCAAAGGTATGGCTATGACCTCGAAGATCTTCTGAAAAGCCCTGACAAGTGGAGCGACATCTTCAATAACACATCCATGGCCGTTTCTGTGTTTTTCGACGTGTGGGAGAATCCTGCACGGCGTTCTGTGGTTGCAAGTGTGGCTGAGGAGATGAAAGGTTTGCACAAGTTCCACGAGGAAGTTGTTACCGCAGGCCGCAGCATGCTTCTTCTTTGGCACTTGCGCCAGCTTGTGAGTGATCCTAACGAAGCAGTAAAAGTCCGCGAAGCTTTTCAGTCCGTCGGCCGTTCGGAAACAAGACAAATAGAAGATCGTCTTCGTGTTGTTAAATTACTTCAACATATCTTGAACCAAGGGAATACCCTCATGGCTTTATTGTATGCTGAAAATGCTGCACTAGTCTCAGAGAAAGAGTTAACGAAAGCTGTAAGAGAAACACTGGCAGCCTTCAGAATTTTTGATATCAAACAATTCGAAGCCCGAGGCGGAGAACTTTATATCCCGAAAGGAAATGAATATACTTTTGGTTATAGCATCTCTTCCGTGAGAGATTTCAAAACTTATCAAACCCCTGTTTTTAAAATGATGGAAAGAAAACAAACTTACAAAGGTGAATCATTGCGTCAACTTGCTGGCAACCTCCATTTTGAAGAGATTAATGGCATTTTTTCTGAAACAGTTACCGAGTTGGAGCGATTGAGAGACGAACTTTTAAAACAAGAGGAACTTTTACAGCCAGGGAAGCTGAACCCCGGATTGCGATCTCGGGCCATGGTTCTCGGTCAAAAGATTCGGGAGAAAATGCAACAATTGTACACGAAGTTGGAAGTGGAGACGACAGCTGTTACTGCTGTGCCAACAATGGGGAGCAAACGCGTTCTTATCGTTGATGGCGAAGATCTTGTGCAGAAAGTTTTAACAAGCCAACTGCGCAGTCTGGATTATGTGGCTAGCGCAGTATCGGATGGTCCGGAAGTTTGGCGGAAACTGCAAGAAGACGATTTCGATCTTGTAATAATAGATACAACCACCCCTGGGATGGACGGAATTAGATTGGCACAAACGATGTTTGAAAAAGGGAAAAACATACGCGTTATTTTTTTAAGAGATTATGACGACGAAAGTGTGGCGGTGGAGAAATTTGAGAAAGAAGGACGTCGCGTGGCTTTTCTTACGAAGCCGTTTAAGGTGGAAGATCTCCAGAAAGTTATCACAAGAATTTCCGGCCGTTCGGAAATACGTACTGAGGAACTCACTCGCAAGGTCGCGCTTCGCTTGGGAATTACGGATGATCCTGCTGGCCATAAGATTTTCAAGATAAGCCTTGAAGAATTCGCGAAGAGAAAACATTTGTTTGCCGAAACTCACCCGGATGATGCTAAGAGCATCCATGCCATTGGTGAAACTTACGAAACTTTGATGCGGTGGTACCGTGATAGGGCGAATCAAACGGAGATTGAAGATTACATCATGAAGGAAGCCAGCCTTGATGGTAAGGAAGCCGAAACAGCAAATAGGTTGAATGCTCTTCATAAGAGAGTCACAGGTGCTTCGCCTAAAACAAAGAAAGAAAAATACTGGTTTTTGTTCAAGTGGGCCGTCATGAAAAAACTCAACCGCGAATATCAAGCTCGCGTAGAGAAGAATACTAAAGCGATGAATCTCTTCGGTTACGCATCTTTACAGGATCTTTCGCTGGCGGAAATACCGTGGATCCCCTTGACCTGGAGCCCCAAGGGGCTTTACATCGATAAGTCGTTGATTCAGCTTTTACTCAACGACAAAGAAGTTCAATTGCCTTCGGGTTATTACAAGTCCAGAAAGATCTCGCTCAAGGATCTTGGTGCTATGGAGGAGCCTCTTGAAATCCGAGAAACGACGAATCTCATACCGTCCCCTGCACCGTCTGCGGCAAAACCTGCGACCTCTGCTGAGCCCAAGCTTGCCCAATCCGAGCTTCCGCTTTTTCGTTCTGAGATACGTGTGATCCCGACCAATGCCTTCAAGACGTCTTTAAAAAATACCCGATCATCTGTCCGAGAACTTTCCATTGAGTCAGAGACGAGGGAAGTGATCGACTGGGTTGCAGAACGAAGCGGAGGCGTCTATTTACCGGAAGAGATCACTTCCTTGGCGCCGCAATGCACGCCGGAACAGATCCGTGCCTGGATTGCAATCCGATTGTTGGGGGCTTTTGAAGCAGCGCGGAGCGCAAAAGGGAAGATCGATAATCCTGCCTTGCAGAAGGTCATTGAATCTTTTTTAGAGCGTTACAGGATCACGGGCGCGAAAGATCCTACTATGGAGTCGCGGGAGGTTCACGTGGCGTTTCCGGTTCTCTCACAGTCGGCATTGAAGGAATTGGCCGGATTGTCGCCGTTCTTCCAGGCTCGTGCCGTGGTGTTTAATGTGAGACTTTATCTGAACGTGCAAGGCGATCCCAAAAGCGCAGCTAATTTTAAAAAGATGTGCCTTGATGCCGCGCGTCGTAACGGTATAACGGTGGCTGACGGACAATTCCGTGTTTTTGGCGTTTCGGGATCTGAGGGAAATTTATTCAAGTCGCTTAATGAGCCGGGTGCCCGGGAGGATGTTCTGCTTGCCGGAGAAGAAAAAGCGCTTCCGGAGAATAATCGGGCAACTCTGTGGTATAACAGTCCGAAAGCTCAGGAGGATATGAAGAGTCTTGCGTCCGAAATTTCAGAAGCTCTCCATGCGGCGATCGATTCAAAAGTTTCAAAGGGTTCACGACGGAATATTTCCGAGTACTACAAGGAATTAACGGTAGCCATCGCAAATGCGATCCAGGCTTCGCTCAAGATACTTGTTTCAGCATGATCTTCGCTTAATCCGCTTGGATTTTCTGCGAAAAACAGTATAATCCTGCCTCCGCTGGCGTTTCGCGTCCCCATCGCCCTTGCGCCCAATGTGCAAGGACGACGCTTCAGTAACTTGACATTGCTGTAAGCGTGGGACAAGAAAATACGTCCCCATCGTCTAGGTCGGCCTAGGACACCAGGTTTTCATCCTGGTAACAGGGGTTCAAATCCCCTTGGGGACGCCACTTACTTTTATCTCTGTGGCAGAGATAGAAATAAAAAAGCGTTGGCTCACAAAAAGAGCCAACGCTTTTTTTATGTCCGCATGTTGTCGCGATTTACGCGATCCAAAAAATCCCGCAATGAGAAACGGATTTGTAGTTTTGAAACTACGAGCCAACGTCTGCCGATTATTGGCCGATATTTCGCGATTTATCTCTAAATAGCCCCCCAATTAGAGCGTATTAGTTTCAGCTATTTCGCCTTCATTAATTGATTCTGTTGCAATCCAAATCCATCTGAAACCGCAAACCGGGGATTGGACTGAGACTTGGGGCGAGGGTATCTCTGGTTTCAGGTAGGCCATACATTGATTATTCAGATCTTTTTGGTAACCAAATTTGAGGGCTGCAATGAGCGGGTCTAAAGTATCGGGTTCATTTTGATTTCTTTCAAGTTGAAGCAAGGTCCATTGAGATTATGGTATCATTAACTAAAATATCAGCATGTGATTCATTACTGTCCAATAGAAACGGTCTATGGACCAACCGAAAGGCAATAGTAGGAAGTGAATATGAGTAAATTCTGGAATTCGAAAACACGGTTGATAAAACCCTATGTCCCTGGCGAACAGCCGAAGGACAGGAAGTATATAAAATTGAATACGAATGAAAGCCCGTATTCGCCGTCTCCAAAAGTGATTGAAGCGATCAAGAGCGCCGCTAATGAGGATCTTCGCCTCTATCCCGATCCTGTCTGTGAGAATTTGCGCAGATGTATTGCTGCTTATTTTGGCCTGTCACAGGAAGAGGTCTTTGTTGGGAACGGTTCGGATGAAATTCTGGCGTTTTCTTTCGCTGCTTTTTTTGAGCCGAGTGAGACGATTCTTTTTCCAGATGTGACATATAGTTTCTATCCTGTTTATGCGGAGTTGTTTGGTTTGACATTTAAAGAGGTTGTTCTTGATGATGCTTTCTCAGTGCCTGTTGAGAAATTTTTGGTTAAGAACGGTGGTATTGTCATCGCCAATCCGAATGCTCCGACCGGCAAGTTTCTTCCTATTGAAGAAATTAAAAAGATAATAGTTCATAATAATAAGCTTGGGAAAGTGGTTATCGTCGATGAGGCGTATATTGACTTTGGCGGAGAGTCCGCCGCAGGATTGGTGAAGGAATATCCTAATCTGCTGGTTGTTCAGACGCTTTCCAAATCGCGAGCTTTGGCGGGGTTGCGTGTCGGGTTTGCGCTGGGGGCCAGTGATTTGATTGCCGGGTTATATCGGATTCAAAGTTCGATTAATTCATATACATTGGACCGTTTGGCTTTGGCAGGAGCAATCGCCGCGTTCTCCGATGAGTCTCATTTTCAGCAAATACGCCGGAAAGTTATACAGACGAGGGAACGGGTTGTTCGGGAACTGGAGGCGGACGGTTTCTTTATCATTCCTTCGCAGGCAAATTTTATTTTTATAAGTTATCCGCGTATTCAGGCCCAAGAAATGTTTCGGATATTGCGGGAAAAGGGAGTGCTTGTTCGTTATTTCAATAAACCCCGGATAGAAAACTTTTTACGAGTCAGTATTGGCTCTGATGAGGAAATGGATGCTTTCTTATCTGCGGTAAAAAGGATGATTTGTTAAGGGGCTGAGTATCTCTGGTTTTGAAAGACTAGGGAACGGTAATTTCTTTTACCGGTCTGGATCTGGGGTAGGCATGCTTGACTATCGGTTATAATCGTATATAATCTTATATAGTTACAATGTATAAGAAAGGATGCGGCTTATGGCGCAATCGAAGCTCAGTAAGCGAATTGAGAACCTTTCGGGGGAGATCTGGACCAAAATCGCCCGGATCGATGAACTGAAAGGGCAGTGGACCGGAGGCGTTCATTTGAGCCCCCAGATCCTGGGTCGCTTGAAGCAATCTGTTCTTGTTACTTCGACCGGAGCGTCTACCCGTATTGAGGGAGCGCGGCTTTCCGATGAGGATGTAGAGAAACTCATGCGTGGTATTTCGGTGCAGAAATTTACAGACCGTGATCAGCAAGAAGTGAAGGGGTATTATGAGCTGCTTCAAAATATCTTTGAATCCTGGCGCCACATCCGTTTCTCCGAAAACAGCATCAAACATTTCCATCAGGAGCTCCTGAAATACGCGGAAAAGGATAAGCTGCATAAAGGGGAGTACAAAAAAACTGAGAATAAGGTCCATATGGTGGATGCTTCCGGAAGATCTACTGCCATTCTCTTTGATACGACACCTGCCTATCTGACGTCCAAAGAAATGCAGGAATTGGTTGAATGGACCCAAGCGGCATTTCAGGATAAGAAAAATCATCCACTTGTTGTTATCGGGAATTTCCTTGTCGAATTTCTCAAGATCCATCCTTTCCAAGATGGTAACGGCAGGATCTCCCGAGTGCTGACCAATCTTCTTTTGCTGCAGCAGGGTTATCACTACGCGCCTTATATCTCCCATGAGAAATTGATCGAGGACAATAAGGCGGATTATTACATTGCTCTTCGGAAAAGCCAGAAGACGTTTGGAAAGGGGAAAGAAGACATCACTTCGTGGCTGGAATTCTTTCTTTCCATGGTTGGAGAGCAGGCAAAACGGGCTGTGGAGCTTCTCTCAAAAGAATCGATCGAAAAGCTCTTTTCTCCGAATCAGATCAAGGTGATGGAATTCTTCCAGACCGTGGATGAGGCAGCCCCCGGGGAGATTGCGAAGAAGCTCAAGATCGCGCGGCCGACCGTCAATCAGATCCTGTCTCGACTGCTTCAGTTCAAGAAGATCGAGCGTTTCGGACTCGGGAGGAGTACTCGATATCGTAAAATATAGGATTCGTTATATTGATTATTCAGATCGATAATATTTAACTATAGTTCAAATCTCTTTGGGGACGCCAATTATCGCAGGTGGCTAATGCCACCTGCGATAATTGTTTTTACGGTAGGGGATTTGAAGGGAGCGCTGTTTAGAAACATGACTTAATGTCATGTTTGTAGCGCGGGTGGCCGACCTGAAGCGAAGCGAAAGGCGCCAAATCCCCTTTTAAGAAATCAAATTTCAGACAAGGATAGATAAATCGGCCTTGGATCGATAAACGACCCAAGGCCGTCTTTATGTCCGCACATTCTCGCAACTTATGCTAAATCTCGAAACCAGATTATCCTGCCGTCCTACCGATTTCGAACCCCCAACCAACGGCAGGCTATTTCTGGCTCCAAATTAGCTTTGACTTTTTGGCGACTCTTTCGATTAATGTCGGACAAAGCCCCTTGCTTTCCCAGTGTTGCAGTAGTATAACTCCCTCCGTCCTGGATTGTCCGCTGCAAATACGACGAGATAATCCCGCTGATCGCGGACACCAGCATCGAAATTTGGAAAGAAAACATAGCGAGACTTTGCAAAAAATTCGGTCAACTTCATGCCGAAAGACACTACGCTGGCCAAAACGCCCCATCATGCGATATGGTAAAACCTGCCGAAAAACCCATCACTATTATTTCCATTACCGTCGAATATGACATTACGATTATTCCTGGGAGGAGGCTCCGCCATGAAACACTTACTTAAAGAAGGCGAAAAAAGCCAGGAAAATCTGATAAAAGAAACCGGCGGCTTTTTTTCAGGGAAGCAACAGTTGAAACCATCCAAAAAGAAGAACAGTTTTCTTCGTCTTTTTTTAGCCGTTCTGCTTATCACAACGATTGCGGTCGGAATTTATATGGGGTATCAGGCGGCGGGAAATAAATTTGCGGCAATGTTGACCCTGGAGGAAAAAAGTTATTTTACTCAACTTTACCGTGATACCTGGAATTACCTGGCCTGTCAGGTTGATGGCCAAACGGAACTTCCTTACGATTCAAGTGCGCGGCAACCCGTGACCTCTATCTCCAATATTGGTTTTTATATCGCCTCGTCGGCAGTAGCGTACCAAACGGATCTGATTGACAGGGAAGAGGCGTTGTCCAGAATCAGACCGTGCCTTCAGGCGCTCGAAAAAATTGAAAAGTGGCGTGGTTTTCCGCGCCCATGGTTTCTTGTTCGGTCGCTGAAGCCCTCTTTTGGCAATGAGTTTTCCTATGATTCACATCTATCTGTCTTGATTGGCGGTCTGGTGGTAACCCAAAATATTTTTCCGGAAGTATCGGGAGAAATCAACCGATTGCTCGGGGCGATGAAATTTAGAGATCTCTACGACAGACAAAGCGGGTGGCTGAAGGGTGGTTACAACATTCCAAATCAAAATTTTGCGGTGATGCAGCCGTGGGGTCATTGGTACTACAAGTACTTTGCATCGGAAGTGCGGCTTTTAAGTTTTTACGGCGTTGTCCGACGCGGCATTCCTTGGCGTCACTGGTTTTCGCTTGTGCGTCGCATGGAAAAAAGAGATGGGGAGAAGGTTTTTATTTCGGGTTTTGACAGCGCGGGACTTGAGGTCCAGTTTTTGGCCGGTCTTTTCCTGGATGAAAGACAGACTTCAATGGGGAAGTCTCAAAAGAATCTTGTCCGCTATCAGATGAAACATGCCCGGAAAATCAAAGCTCCGGTTTGGGGCTGGGCGGCGGCTCAATCACCTGGCCGAAGATATCTTGTGCATGGCGATTTAAAGGATGAAGTGGTGGCTCCGTATGCTTCGATTCTGGCCGCGATTTATTTTCCACACGAAGCATATCAAAACCTTAAAAAACTAGAGTCTTTTGGGCTTAGACCGTCAGGTGATCTGGAAGCAAAACAACGGTTTGGATTTTTAGATTCGGTCAACTGGAAAACCCGAAGTGTTTCGCGGGACTTTATGACAACCAGTCATGGAATGAGTTTTTTGGCTTTGGCCAACCTTCTTTATGATGGTATCGTGTGGAGAACCTTTGAAAAGGATCCCGCCGTGCAAAGAGGGTTGAAAATTCGGTAGTTATCATTAATAATGACTTAGCGGCTTTCTTAATCGGGCGTTACGAAAGTCCTAGACAAACCAGAAACGCTTGTTTCCAATGGCAAACGCATTTTGGTTTTTGTTTTTGAATTTTATGAAAAACAAAACAAGACAGTACTAACTGACAATTAAATTCTCATTAAAAAATCAGGCAGCATCCTCATAGCTTTTAAATAGCTGTGTGGAGTGATTATGCTGTATTAATTTACGGAGGTAATTCTATGAAATTTCGAATTATTCCCATACTTCTTTTGGCCCTGATGCTTGTGCCCCTTATCGGTTGCACAAAGAAAGCGGACCCCAAGAGGTCGATCGAAAAAATCCGGAGGGAAGTTGTGGCGATGCCCCGTGCAGAGCTTGAGGCTTATGCGTCTGCCTACGCGGCGGCGATCCGCGCCCAAAAGGCTGAGATCGAAAAGATTAAGCAACGGATACAAAAAATGTCCATGGATAAGATTTTCAGTGATAAGTCCATGACCCATCATATTGCAGAGATCGGACACGAGGCAGAAGCGCTTTTTGCGCGGTACCGGATCTACGTGCAAGCCTTTCAAGAAAAGGGTGGGGATCTTGCCAAGGTTAGGCTCGAACCGGCTCAGTCATAAAACAGGCAGATCAAGCGTAAAAATTGTGAACGAATTCAAATAATTCATAAATGACTTGTTTCTCAACAACGTAATCAATTTTTTGGTCATTGCGTTCACGGTCTTTATCATAATTAAATAGATCGATCACCCGCAGAGACCGATCAAACTTGCAACGTTGGCCGTGCCGACGATCAAAAAATAACTATTTTACTGCTCCCCGATCGCGATCAAGATAGCCTATTGCTCGAATGATAAGCCCGCTTTTAACAACCAATCTGTTGTTTTTCAAAAAGTAGCTTTACGAAGAGCCCATTTTTTTGAGTTTTTAGGCTATAATGCGCTGGCGCATGGAATCATATCAGGAGGGAAATTTTGAAGATCCTGCATCTTACGAACCATTTGAATACAGGCGGTATTACCACTTACATTCGGACCTTGGCCGGAGAGCAGGTTAAGGCTGGGCATGATGTCTTCGTCTGGGGTGCCCGCGGGATCTGTTCCGATGATCTGAGGGCCAAGGGAATTACGGTTTTAGATGATGTTCCGCGTTGTAAAAGTGAGCTTTCTCCAAGGCTTTGGCTCGTACTGCCCAAACTTGTTAATATTCTAAAGACCCAGTCCATCGATATCGTTCACTCACATACCCGTGTGACTCAGGTGCTTGTCGCAGGAGCGACTTTTTTTACCAAGGTTCCCTATGTCTCGACAGCGCATATGTTCTACAAGCGCCGTTTGGGGCGGCGACTTTTTCCTTGTTGGGGAAAGGTTGTGATTGCAATTTCTAAGGTCATGGCCGAAGGTTTGCAGACGATCTTTGAAGAAAAAGAATTACCTCCGGTTGTGGTAGTGCCGAACGGGATTGAGGTCGAAAAATTACGTGTGAAATTTGAAAAAATCGATCGAAACAAGGTCCGGGAAGCCTATGGATACCGGAAGGAGGATTTCGTGGTCCTTTCTCTTTGTCGCTTGATTTCAGTCAAAGGCATTCATACTCTGATCGAAGCTTTTGCGGTGGCACACAACGAGGTCCCGGAAATGAAATTGCTCATGGCGGGTGCCGGAGAGCCGGACTATGTCAAAAAGCTGAAAACGCGTGTTTCCGAACTGGGACTCGATCGAGAGGTTCTTTTTGCTGGAAATGAACCTGAGATCGAAAAACCGTTGCGTGTCGGAGATGTTTTTGCAGCGCCCTATCTCTGGCCGGAAGCCTTCGGACTGGCTGTCTTGGAGGCCATGGCCGTGGGATTGCCCGTGGTGGGATCGATCTCAGGGGGTATTGTGGAACTTTTGGGAGACGGAAAATACGGCTTGCTCTTTGACCGGGAAAATATCGCGGATCTTGCCTCCTGTCTTGTCCGGTATGCAAAAGATTTTCCGTTGCGCTCCGGAATGGGGCAGGCGGCTCACCAGGCGGCTCGCGAGTATACTTCTCTACAGATGTATAAACGCATCCAGACGGTTTATGAAAATGTTCTGGCGGGTAAGGTATGAAGAGATTTATTCCGATCCTAGCTTATCATTGCCTCGATCCGAAACGGTTTCCGAATAAGCTTGCGATCAGTCCTGAGCTTTTCCGGAAACAGATGCTTTGGATCAGGCAAAACCGATTTCAGGTGATCGGGCTTGAGGCATGCGCAAAAGGGGAATGGAAAGGGAACTTCTGGGAGCGTAAAACCGCAATCACATTCGATGACGGCTATCTGGATAATTTTCAAAGCGCTTTCCCTATTCTCAAAGAATTTGGATTTGCGGCTGCTTTTTTTGTGACGACGGAGAATATAGGCAAGAAAGGCTTTATGACCTGGGATATGCTTCGTGAAATGGCCGTGGTTCCAGGAATCGAGATTGGAAGCCATGCACTCGAGCACAAGCCGCTTTCAGACGTCCCGGAAAAAGAAGCGTGGATTTCGCTTGTTGCTTCTAAAAAGATTCTGGAGGAAAAACTCGGGCGTGAGGTTAAGGCAATTTCTTACCCCTGCGGGTCCTTTAATGAAAGGATCGTTGAGATGGCCCGTGGCGCGGGGTACATGTATGGTTGTGTCGCGAGCCAAGTGCATGACCGGAAATTCGTGGGGAATCCCTATCTTTTACGGCGCATCAAGATTTCGGCTTCTTCTGGTTTCAATCTCGCTTTCAGTCTCCGGCTTTCCGGTCTCTATCATTCCTTCAGGAAACTCTGACTTTTTGTCATGAAAAAAAAAACGCGCAAATCCATTGTGGTTGGGATGTCCGGCGGTGTGGATTCCTCTATGGCGCTCGTCCTCCTGAAAGAAAAGGGATGGAACCCGGTCGGTGTTTCGCTCAAATATCCCGTTTGGGAAGATAGGGCGAATTGTCTCAAGGAAAATATTTGCTGTAGTATGGAGTCCTTTCAAATCGCGGAGAATATCTGTAAAAAACTCGGTGTTCCTTATCATGTTTTTGACGTATCGCGTGATTTTAAAAAAGAAGTCATCAATTATTTTCTCGATCGTTTGCGTGGCCACAAGACCCCGAACCCCTGTGTGATGTGCAACCGGTATCTCAAGTTCAAGAAGCTTTTGGAATGGGCGGCACAACATGATATCGCGTACGTGGCGACCGGGCATTATGCGCAGGTTCGTAAGAATCTGAAGACACGGAAGTTTGAACTTCTCAAAGGCCAGGATGTGGAAAAAGATCAGACTTATTCGCTAAGTTTTCTTTCGCAGGGCCAGCTTCGTCGTGTCGTCTTTCCTCTGGGGGATTATACCAAACAAGAGATTTACCGGATGGCTGAGGACCGCGGCTTCGAGATCTTCCTCAAACGCAAACAGAGTCAAGATTTTTGTTTTGTTTCTGGAAGTGCGATGGAGTCGTTCCTCACTAAGGAGATCGGAAAAAATGAAGGCGAGGTCCTGGATGATGCAGGGAATGTGATTGGCAGGCATCAAGGGCTTCATTTCTATACTGTGGGCCAGCGCAAGGGGCTTGGATTTTCCGGCGGACCTTTTTTTGTGACAGGATTTGACGTAAAAAATAATGTTCTCAAAGTGAGCCGCGACGAGCAAAAACTTTTAAGCCGGGAAGTGTTCCTTTCCCCTTGTAATTTTTTTGGCGGAATGCCCGAGCAATCTATGCGCGTCAGGGTGAAGATCCGGTACCGCCAGGTGGCGGCGCCCGGCGTGCTTCATCCTCTTTCCGGGAACGGAGCGAGGATCGTTTTTGACAAGCCCCAGCGAGCTGTGACCCCGGGTCAGTTTGCCGTGCTTTATCAACGGAATGTCTGCCTCGGGGCGGGAGAAATTCTTTCTGGGAACGGAGAATGTTGAACGGGAAGGTTATCTATTTTGCGCTATCCGATTCTGGCGGTCACTTTCATTGACAATGCCTCGTAAAACGATAATAATAAATCGGCTTTTTTACCCCACAATGTCTCCAAAGGAGAATGATCATGGCCAATAATAAAAAGAAGGAAGAAACCCAGGAGAAGATCCTTGATGTTGACGCAAGTATGCAGGGGACAATTTCGTTCAAGGATCCCGTGAATTTGAGGATCAACGGAAGTTTTGAAGGCAAGCTCGACACGCGCGGCAATCTCACGATCGGCGAAAATGCCAAGGTCAGTGCGGACATCCACGGCGACAATATCGTGATTGCCGGAAAAGTTTCCGGGGACATTATCGCAACCCGGAGTCTTTCCATTCTCGGGACGGCAACCCTCAAAGGGAACCTTACGACTCCGAGGTTAAGTATCGGGGATGGGGCGATCCTTCAAGGGCTTGTGAACATGCAAGGCGTAAATGCTTCAGACGGATCAGATGTTTTTCTGACCCTGAAAGATGTGGCGCAGTATCTGGAAGTTGAGGCCCGCATCATTGAAGACTGGGCGAATTCCAAGAAGATCCCGGCACGTTTTGATAATGGTCACTGGGTTTTTACCAAGGCCGAGGTTGATCAGTGGATTCAGCAGGAGCGGGCCCGGACCTGAAATTTCATGGTTTAATCCCGGTGCTTTTCCGGTCGCAGAGCATTCTTGTTTCTTTTTACCCTAAGGCGGTTAATATACCATGAATAACATGCTGACCCTTGACGAAGTGAAAAACTTCCTCGGTGTCGAACAACAAGTGGTCGAAAAATTCATCCAGGATGGGGTTCTGCACGCCTACAAGATCGGTGGCGTGTACATCCGCTTTCGAAAAGAAGAAGTCCTCGGTCTTAAATATGATGTCCTGCTTAAGAAAAAAAAGACTGGGGCTTCCGGCTCCTTCAGGCAACGGCTGTTGGATTTTTGGCGTTTCAATAATTTTTACATTATCTCCGTTTTGGTGATAGTAGCATTGGCGTATTGGTTTCTTCGCACCGCGGCATCTTCCTAGGGCAGTTATTTTGAAGATTCTTCAGGGTATTGATCTGGTCAAAGTCGAACGGATGAAGCAGATGATCGAGCGGTCGTCCGGACAGTCATTTTTGAATCGCATTTTTAGCATTGCGGAGCAAACCTACTGCGGCTCTAAGCGTATGAAATTTGAGCATTATGCGGCCCGTTTTGCTGCGAAAGAAGCGGTTCTGAAGGCACTGAGGGTTCGTCCCAAGAGGAACCAGCGGCTTTCCGGGATCGAAATTGGGCGCGAAGCCACCGGAAAACCTTTTATTGTTTTAAGCGCAGAGATTCGTAAACAGTTTCATATCCCGGCGCGAGCACAGATCGAGTTGTCGATCGCGCACGAACACGAATATGCGATCGCAACCGTTGTGATCGTGATCCTATAGTCAAAAAAGATAAACAATGAAACAGAAGACGCTCATTATCAACGCGGATGACTGCAATCTGACTTTTCAGGTTTCGGAAGCCATTTTGAAGGCTCACGAGAACGGGATTGTGACCAGTACGACCTTTTTAATCAATCTTCCGGCGGACCCGGGCGTGGTTCGGGAACTCTTGGCCAGGAAAAAACTTGGTGTAGGGCTTCACTTGAATGTTACGCTCGGGAAGCCTGTGGCTAAGCCAAAACTTGTGAGATCACTTCTTCAAAAAGACGGATGTTTCAAGAAAAAAGACCAGTATTCCTCAAAAAAACTGCCGCCGGTTTCCGAAATCGCTGAAGAATTCAAGGCCCAGCTCCAGAAATTCGTAAAAGTCTTCAATCGATTGCCGACCCATGTGGATGTTCATCATCACATGCACGATTTCCGGCCGTTCCTGGAAGCACTCGCGACAATCGCTCAAAGGTATGACCTGCCTATTCGTTGGACACGGCTTTTGACCGAACCGGAGATTAAGAGCAAACATAAGAGCCTCAGGACCACCGACCATTTTTACGGAAACATAGACCCACACACGTTCTGGACGGAGGAGGTGTTGAGACATTTGCTTTTTACACTTCCGGAGGGGACAAGCGAGATTATGTGTCATCCGGGTTGGGTGGATGATGAGCTTTGCGCGATTAGCTCTCTTACGATCCCGCGGGAGAGAGAATATCGCCTTTTTAGTCTGAAAGAACTACGCAGATACGTCGACCATCTTGGGATCAAGCTGGCACACTTCGGGGGTTTGAAATAAGGGTTGTGGAGTAAAGATTTACTTGACGATGGTGCCGTCCAGCGTCTCGAAGATGATCGTCACGAGATTGTGGCACTTAGGGCATTTGATCTGTTTAAAGGCTTGGATGTTGTCGTGTTTGGGGCGGTACATGATCGAGAGAATCTTGGTGACGAAGCTGGCTTCACTGCCGGACCATTGACAAGCAGGACAGTTGTAAGCTGATTTCATCGGTGCCTTTCGTTAATGTTTGATAACCTTTGTTGTGCACAAAAAGCATCGGCTTGAGCGCTTAAAACTTTAAATATGTTTGGATTTCCAGTACCGTTCTCTATTTGTTTTTATGGGTTAACGGTACGGTACTGCGAACCCCTAAAATCAATATGAACGCAGTGCCAGGAAGATCTCAAAAGAATCCGGAGGATGTCGTGAGAGTCAGAATGACCGGTCTTATGTTTGTATTGCTGTTTTGTTTGGCCTTTTCTCCCGCTTATGCAGCCGAGGAGCCTGGATATTTCGTCCAGTTAGGACGGGCCTTTACTCGTGGGTTCAAGAATATGGTCAGTTTCCCCTGGGAAATCCCTTCGACTATCAGTCGTTACGATCAAAAAACCGATGGCAATTGCCGTGTTTTCCGGGATGCTGCAGGTTTTGTTGATGGGACATTTCGGGCTGTGACAAGGCTCGGTTGCGGTGCTTGGGATGTTCTTTTTTCCGTGGTGCCAGGGCAGCAAAATGAATTGCCCCTCAAACCCGAGACTTTCTTTTAAGTTTTGGAACCCTTTTCTTGTAAATCCACGCCACCTTAAGTAGAATACCGCTTCCTGTATCATCAAAGGTCAGACGAAACCTGTGTTCTTTGAAGTTTTTCATGGGCCGGTAGTTCAGTTGGTAGAACGCTACAATGGCATTGTAGAGGTCAAGGGTTCAACTCCCTTCCGGTCCAATTCTCTTATAAAAAATTAAGGTTAATTGGGCCGGTCCACCAATTCTTGCTGAGGTAGTACCGCATCTTCAGGATTCAGGGAGCCCTAAGGGTGCGATGATCTTTTTGTTTTGTGCCGTGCATGGATGGCGGAACTGGCAGTCCCAATTTTTATCAATTTATGTGAAGCAGAAATTGGGGCAGCCCTTGTCACCCATTTAGGAAATAAAAATTAAGACAAGGGCAGACGCACTGGACTCAAAATCCAGCGGTAGCAATACCATGAGAGTTCTCCGCCAGACAGCGCGGCGGATCTATCTACGTCGCATTGTCGGCTGGATCCGCCAACGCTTTGTGGCGGAGGCTCCTAGATGATTTATTGTTATGCGAGAGTGGCGGAACTGGCAGACGCACTGGACTCAAAATCCAGCGGTAGCAATACCATGAGAGTTCGATTCTCTCCTCTCGCATTTTCTTGAGAGGAGTTTCTATCATGGCCAGCGGTTTTAAAGCATATCCTTTCGACGAGATCGAAAAAAAATGGCAGGCTTACTGGGCTGACCATCGGATCTTTCGCTCTCCTGACCCCGGCGAAACTGGCAGCGAAAAACCAAAATATTACGTCCTCGATATGTTCCCTTATCCTTCCGGTTCCGGCCTTCATGTCGGTCATCTCGAGGGTTACACCGCGACCGACATCGTCAGCCGTTATAAACGGATGCGTGGATTCAACGTCCTCCATCCCATGGGTTGGGATGCGTTCGGACTTCCTGCCGAACAGTACGCCATCGAAACCGGCACGCATCCCCGCGAGACCACCCAAAAGAATATCCAGACCTTCAAGCGCCAGATCTGCCAGGTCGGTTTCAGTTATGACTGGGAACGCGAGATCGACACAACGGATCCCCATTATTACCGCTGGACTCAATGGATCTTCATGAAACTCTTCGAAAAAGGTCTGGCCTACGAAGCCGAGATCCCGGTGTGGTGGTGCGATGGCTGCAAAGCCGTTCTCGCGAACGAAGAAGTAGACGCGAACGGAACCTGTGAACGCAAAGGCCACAAGGATGTTTATCGCCGTCCACTCCGGCAGTGGATCCTCAGGATCACAGCCTATGCCGAGCGCCTCTTGAAGGATCTGGATCTTTTGGATTGGTCCGAACCCATCAAGGAGATGCAGCGTAACTGGATCGGAAAGTCCACCGGTGCGGAAGTCGATTTTAAGCTGGAGAACAGTACGGATGTTATCCGCGTTTTCACCACGCGACCGGACACGCTTTTTGGGGCGACTTATATGGTTTTAGCTCCTGAACACGCCTTGGTGGCGAAGATCACAACGCCGGGCCAGAAGAAGGCCGTGGAAGTTTACGTGGCCACCGCGACGCACAAATCTGATCTTGATCGCACAGACCTTGCCAAAGAAAAAACCGGCGTCTTCACGGGTGCTTATGCGATCAATCCCGTGAATAACAAGAAAATCCCGGTGTGGATCGCAGACTATGTGCTGATGGGTTACGGAACCGGCGCGATTATGGCCGTGCCAGCGCATGATGATCGGGATTTTGCGTTTGCCACAAAATACGATTTACCGATAGTTCAAGTGGTTCAGAAGTCCTGCAATGAGGAAGGAAATGGCTATGGTCGAGGGACAAGTGATGGGGCTGGGGATGGAGATGGAAGTGGCCATGGGTACGGCTCAGCACCAGGTGCGGGCGATATGTGGGGAAGAGGCAGGAGTGATATAGCCTGCTTTACTGGTGATGGAACGGCGATTAACTCTGGCGAGTTTAACGGATTAATAACGGAAGAATTTAAAAAGAAAATCACGAAGTGGCTTGAAGAAAAAAAGATCGGTAAAGAAGCAGTCCAGTACAAGCTTCGCGACTGGCTCTTTAGCCGCCAGCGTTACTGGGGTGAGCCGATCCCGGTCGTGCATTGCGTGAAGTGCGGGCCCGTCCTT
>JBAZJC010000009.1:0-25992 GCA_041651495.1 Candidatus Omnitrophota bacterium
GGTTCGGGATTGCCGGCTACGCGGAATACCGGCCCGTGGATTCTAATGCCACCGAAGAAGGGCGTGACCGGAATCGTCGTGTTGAGATTGTGATCACACCGGGGAGGAACTCTGATGCGCCGGGCCGGTAATAAAGGGTCTTTTGTAAAGGTTTTCAAGAGGATCATTCTTGTGCTGGTGATTTTTTTGGGATTGAGCATCGTGTCGCTCGGTCTGAATTTTTGGGTCTATCATGAGATCCAGTCACGGCTCAAGATCCGGATGAGTGGAATATATGTTCCCGCTATTTTTATCCCATCGTTTGAAGTGAAACAGGGGACTTTTATTTGGAAAGACAGGGTCCAATTGGTGGACGGGAATTTCAAGGTGACATTCGACCCATTGACCTTGGTGTCCAGGCGTGGCATCCGGATCATTCTGGAGAGCAAGGCGAGTAAGATCAAATTTCTCGGTAGTTGGGCCCTCCAGGAGGGGATTGAGAACGCGACAGTCGATTCCATGATCGCGGATATCATCCTGGGTCGCCGGGGCCTTGCCGGCATCAATGAAGTAGAAGTGCGATCTCAAAGCTTTCAATTTTCTTTAAAAAATGCCGATAAAAAAACAGTCCGTAAAAAAGTAACCCCAAAAACCTAAGGTCTTCCAGGATTTATGCGAAAACATCTTGATGATCTATTTAAGGGTTTCCCGATTCTTGAGAAATATCACTGGGACCCTAAACGTATCTTCAACAAGGTCACTCCCGATTCCCGTGCCGTCGAGTTCGGAGATATCTTTGTCGCGTGCCCTGGCACCCGGATGGACGGCCATGATTTTCTAGGCCAGGCCATTTATGCAAAAGCTTCTGTTGTGGTGTTTGAAAAGGAACCCGAGATCACGATCCCTGCACATGTGACTGGCGTTCGTGTTCGTGATGCCAAGGCCGCGCTTGCTGTCATTCTCAACCGGTTTTATGATCGCCCTGACCAAAAGGTCAAACTGATCGGAGTGACCGGAACGAACGGGAAGACCACTACGACGTATCTTTTGCACAGGCTTCTTCGCGATAAATTTCCGACCGCTTCGCTCGGTACGCTTTGGTATGAACTTCCGTCCGGCAAGACGGTCTCGGTTAATACGACGCCGGGATCGGAAGTTCTGATTCCGATGCTTCATCAGATGCAACAGGAAGGGGTTCAGTATTGTGTGATGGAGGTTTCCTCGCACGCGATCAGTCAAAAACGCATTCATGGACTGGAATTCGAGCTTGGAATATTCACTCAGCTGACGCAGGACCATTTGGATTTTCATCACAGCATGGAAGAATACTTCCAGGCCAAGAGGGATTTTTTTGCAAGCTTTTCTGCACCACGCAAAATGCTTTTCAACAAGGATTGCATTTATGGAAGGCGACTGATCGAAGAGCTGCCGCAGGCTAAGACGTTCAGCGTTCTGGAAGAGGCGGATTATTACGTTAAGGATCTTCAGATGAGCTTTCAGGGGAGCCGTTTTGTCATGTGCTATCGGGGCCAGGAATTGCCGTTCCAGATTCGATTACCCATGCGATACAATATCTCCAATGCCCTGGCAGTTTTAAGTTCGATCGACCTGCTCGGTTTCGATCTCAAAGACTTTCGTGGTGCATTGGAAGAGATTCCCGCGATTCCCGGCCGTATGGAACGGATCGGGACAGGCATGGACTATACCGTGTTCGTGGATTATGCCCATACCCCGGACGCTTTTGAACAAGTACTCCATGATGCCAAGCAAATGGATCCGAAACGGATTATCACGGTGTTCGGTTGCGGGGGTGATCGTGACCGTGGAAAACGTCCTCTCATGACTCGTACTGCATGTCGTTATTCGGACGTAGTCATTATGACTTCTGACAATCCGCGTTCCGAAGATCCTGAAGATATCCTTCGTGATATGCGTGCCGGGCTTCCCGACCCTTTGCCTGCCCCAGGAAGTATTTATGAAATCCAGGACCGGCAGGATGCCATTGAAAAAGCCATCTCACTCGCGAAAACGGGCGATGTGGTCTTTGTTCTTGGAAAAGGTCACGAAGATTATCAGATACTCAGTGACGGAAAGATTCCTTTTAGCGACCGCGAGGTTGTTGAATCCGCGTTAAAAAGACGAAGCCGTGTTTTCTTATCTTGAAGCGAGCCGACTGCTTCGCGTCTCCCCAGAATTTCAAGACCTGTCCCTGACGATTCGCAATTTCTCCATTGATACTCGCACGCTCAACCCGGGCGATCTTTTTGTTGCGTTTCAAGGGGAGCAGTGTGATGGGCATGGTTTTCTTGCCTCCGCTTTTGAAAAGGGCGCTTCGGGAGCTCTGATCGATGTGCGCCAAAAAGAAGCTGCTTTCACGAATCTTCGCACGACAAAGGTTCCTATCCATAATGTGATTTTGGTCCCGAATCCCCAGGCCGCGATGACGATGCTTGCCGTCGAATACCGCAAAACCCTTCCGGTCAAAGTGATCGGGGTGACTGGAAGCGTGGGGAAGACCACGACCAAGGAATTCCTATTCTTTTTGTTGCGACAAAAATATTCCGTGCTTGCAACCGCCGGAAATCTGAATAACCATTTGGGGGTTCCCATCATGCTTTCAAGATTGGAGCCTTCTCATCAATACTGTGTGATGGAAATGGGCGCGAGCCATCCTGGCGAGATTCGTGCTCTTGCCGAGATAGCCGCACCGTCGGGCGGGATTCTTACGCCCATTGGGCCGGCTCATCTTGAAGGTTTTGGATCCCTTGAGAATGTCTACAACGCCAAACTAGAACTGGCGGATTTTCTGAGAAAAGACGATCCGTTAGTAGTGTTAGAAAGCAACGCTCGGCTTCTCGAAAAGATCAGTCAAAAAGGCCGTAAGGCCATTACAGTCGGGTATTCCGAACGGGCAGAGTACCGAATTGAGAATGTGAAGACAGAAAGCGGGGAAGTCTCATTTCAATTGAATGGCGAGGGGCGGTTCTCTTTTCCGGGTCAGGCGGCCTTTCTTGTTCTGAATGCGGGCCTTGCGATCGCGATGTCAAGGAGTCTGGGGCTGGCGTGGGGAGAGATCCCGCGCAAGTGGGAAGATGTGGGCTTTGCATCAGGGAGATTTCGTGAGACAATACTGCCCAATGGTGTTCGCGTAATCGACGACAGCTATAATGCGAACCCCATTTCCTTCGGAAATGCATTGGTTGCACTCCAATCGCTTCCCGGTTCTGGAAAAAAGATTGTGGTATTTGCGGACATGCTTGAGCTGGGGGCAGAAGAAGAACGATTTCATCGCGAACTCGGTGAGAAGATCGGGGTGTCCGGTGTGAGCGCGGCGTTGGCCTACGGAAAGAGAGCTCGGGCGAGCATCGAAACCCTCGGGCACTTAAAGACGGGCTGCATTGCCGAACATTTTGAAGATGGTCTTGAAGTGCTTGCTGCGCTCAAAGAAATGTTGCACCCCGGCGATGTCGTGCTTTTCAAAGGGTCCCGTGGCATGCATGTGGAAAAAGTTCTGGACGGTATTCGCAATATTTCTTTTTCATCATAAACATAATTTTCGAGTCACAAACTAGATCATGTTTTATTTTTTACATCATCTTTCGGATCACTCGATCGTCTTCAATCTTTTCCGTTACATTACATTCCGCTCCGCCGGTGCGAGTGTTACCGCATTCTTTCTGTCGCTGTGGCTGGGGCCGCGGTGTATCGCGTGGCTCAAACAGCTGCGTGCGGTGACCAACCAAGAACGCGCTTATGCTGAAACCATACACGAGCATTTCAAGCATAAGAAGGATGTGCCCATGATGGGCGGGATCCTGGTCGTGGCGGGCGTGGTCGTTTCGACTCTCCTTTGGGGCAATCTCACGAACCGCTTCGTGTGGATGATGATCGTAGTCATGCTGTGGTTTGGTTTCGTGGGATTTCTGGATGATTGGCTCAAGATGCGCTCCAAAAGTTCGGACGGTCTGAGTTCGATCACGAAGTTTCTCGGTCAGGTGCTGATGGGCCTCGCGATCGGCATCTATCTTTACTACGATCCGACTTTTGATAAATGGCTCTACGTACCGCTTCTAAAAAAAGGGATTGTTTATCTCGGGATTTTTTTTATTCCATTCGTGATCCTGGTGCTGACCGGAACTTCGAACGCCCTGAACTTGACGGACGGGCTTGATGGGCTTGCGATCGGGTGCACGCTTTTTACGACGACAGCGTTCACTTTGATCATCTATGCCACGGGACACTATGGTTTTGCCTCGTATCTCGCCATTCCGTATGTCCCGGAAGCCGGTGAAGTGACTGTTTTTTGCGCGGCGCTGGCTGGCGCGAGTGCGGGGTTCCTTTGGTTCAATTCCTATCCGGCAGAAGTTTTTATGGGGGATACTGGATCTCTTTCCCTGGGAGGCGCTCTTGGCGCGATTGCAGTACTCACAAAAAAGGAATTCGTGCTCATGATTGTTGGCGGCATCTTCGTGTGGGAGGCTCTTTCAGTGATTCTGCAAGTCGCCAGTTTTAAGCTGCGGAAAAAAAGGATCTTTTTGATGTCACCCTTTCATCATCATTTGCAGCGCAAAGGGTGGCCGGAATCCAAGATCACCACACGACTTTGGATCATCGCTTTCATTCTTGCTATTGTAGGTCTTAGCACGCTTAAGGTCCGTTAACATGAAGATGGCACCGGGGACAAAAGTTGCAGTGTTAGGATTACGGGACACGGGTTTTCTGAGCGCCCTTTGTCTTTATGAAAAAGGTTATAAGGTTTTTGCCTCCGAACTCGCAGACACCGAGGATGTCCGGGAGAATGTTTCAAAGCTTGCGGTGCGGGGAATCCGTGCGGAATACGGGAAACATTCGTTCAATACGATTCTTGCCTCCGATTGGTTTCTGATCTCTCCCGGGATTCCGCCAGGATCAGAGATCTATCAAGCGATTCTTGCCGCAAAAAAACCGATTTACAGTGAAATTGAAATCACGAGCTGGTTCTCGCCGGCTAGGACTGTGGTGGCGATCACGGGTTCTTGCGGCAAAACGACGACCGCGACCTTGATCGCTCAAATCGTTGAAACTAGCGGTCGTAAAGCCGTGCTTTGCGGGAACATCGGAAATCCCTGGATCGGGGAACTTTCCAAAATTACGCCGGATACTATTGTTGTGCTCGAGGTCAGCTCTTTTCAATTGGCGCATTGCGTGAGTTTTGACCCTTCGGTCGGATTGCTTCTCAATATCTTTCCGAACCACATGGATTGGCATGCCGATATGAAAGAATATGCTCAGGCCAAGCTAAACCTTTTTCGCGCGATGAAGAGTACAGATGTGATGATCTGCCGGAAAAAAGATGAAGCCGATTTCTTTCCGGACTTTCGGACGGCAGCCAAACGTATTTATTTCGACGAACTTCCAGCATCAAATCCCAATGAAGCAGCGTTGCTCTGCGCCGCAGATGCTTTGAAATGTCCGAGAGGGCTTGTCGGAAAGGCGATTTTAAATTTTCGTGGGATTGAGCATCGGCTCGAGAAATTCGCTGAGCGGGACTGTATTACTTTTGTGAATGATTCCAAGGCCACAACGACCGCTTCGCTCGCTTGGGCCCTTGAGAAGTTCGGCGACGGGACTGTGGTGCTTATTTGCGGCGGTAAGTACAAGACCGATGTCGAAGATTTCAGAGGTCTGAGAGCTGTGATCGCCCAGAAGGTCCGATGTGCTGTGCTGATCGGAGCTGCGCGGCCGATCCTGAAAGAAGCCTGGCAGGGGATTGCTGAAATGGTGGAGGCCGAGAGCCTTGATGAGGCATGCCGTTTGAGTATTGAAAAAGCTCAAAAAGGAGATACGGTTCTGTTGTCGCCGGCCTGCGCGAGTTTCGATATGTTCAAAAACTATCAGGAGCGAGGAAGGTTGTTCAAAGAAGTGATCCAGAAAAGATTACAGTCCATGCCTTGCGGAAATAGATATGTCTAAAGAAGCGCGTTTATTATTTATTGTCACTTATCTCCTAGTCGGTATCGGGATCGTCATGATCTATAGCGCCAGCGGCGTGTTGGCACACGATCGGTATGGGAATGAGCTGTTCTTTCTTATCCGTCAGGCATTCTACGTGATATTAGGGACGATTGGATTCTTCATTGCAGCCACTCTTCCGATCGATTTTTACAAACAGAACGCTCGCGCATTTATGTTGCTCGCAATCATGCTTTTAATAACAGTCTATCTCCCCGTGATCGGGCATTCGGCTGGAGGAGCGCGGCGCTGGGTTCACATCGGGGGATTTCAATTCCAGCCTGTGGAGTTCGCAAAACTGGCCTGTTGCATCTATCTGGCGGATTATATTGGACGAAAAATCGCCTGGGTGCAAAAAGGAGATGTCCGGGTGTTTGTCCCGCCGCTTATCCTCATCGGTTTGGTATGTGGCTTGACGCTCCTTGAACCGGACCTGGGTTCCGTGGCGTTCATTGTGATGATGACTTCGATTATTCTCTTTGTTTCGGGGCTTCAATTGCGCTATGTGTTCGGCGCTTTGGCGCTTTTGCTGCCAGCTCTTTATTTTTTGATCATTCGCGTGCCTTATCGCTTGAGCCGTCTCGAGGCTTACTTGAATCCATGGGAAGATCCTCAAGGGTCCGGTTTTCAGATTATCCAATCTTTTCTCGCGTTTGCTTCGGGCGGGATGCATGGAGTAGGGCTTGGGCAGAGTACACAAAAACTTTTTTATCTTCCGTCGAGCCATAACGACTTTATCCTTGCCGTGATTGGAGAAGAGCTTGGTCTGATCGGTATCATGATTGTAATCGTGCTTTATATTCTGTTCTTTTTCTGTTGCATCCAAATGGCGCGAAAAGCGAACCAGCCGTTCGAGAAGCTACTGATCACTTCGATTACGCTTCTCATTATTCTACAGACGGTGATCCATATGATGGTTGCGACCGGTCTTGTTCCGACCAAAGGCCTGCCGCTGCCCTTCATCAGTTACGGTGGAAGCTCAATCGTGGTGAATTTGATAGCGGTTGGAATTCTCGTAGCCACCGACCGGCGCAAACGCCAGAGTATCTAATATGTCGGAAACCTCGGATTCTTCAAAAACTTCCCGTCCGCCGATGCGTTTGGTGGTTTATGCTGGCCCCACAGGCGGTCATGTTTTCCCCGCTCAGTCATTCAGCGAAGGATTTCGAAAACATTTTCCAAATTCTCGTATCGATCTCGTCACTTGCCACCGTGCAAAATCTCTTATTGATAAAATGCCGCAGGGGATCTTTGGTTCAGTCTCGTATCTTCCCGAGTTTGGTTTTCTCGGGGGATTTTCTTGGAAGAATTTAAAGCCGTTTTTTCTTTTCCCATATCTTTTTCTCCAGGCATTCTTTTTCCTAAAACGGACCAAGCCGGACCTTTGTGTCGGGTTTGGGAGCTTTGTGTCGTATCCTGGCATGATGACCGCACATTGGATCAGAGTCCCGACACTCATTCATGAACAGAACAAGATCCCCGGAAAAGCGACTCACTGGCTTGTGCCGCACATGGATGTCGTAACCGAAAGTTTTGAAAGAACACAATTCCTCCAAAAACCCAAGAAGCTTTACACGATAGGGTTGCCTCTACGGCCGTTTATTGTGGATGCTATGGAGAGAGGGAGGGGAGGATCGGTCCCTCGTCCGTTCACCCTGCTTGTGGTCGGCGGATCACAAGGCGCCCAAGGTTTAAACACGATCGTTACGGACGCGATCGCAGCTTTATCGGATGAAGAAAGGTCCAAAATTGCCGTTATTCATATTACAGGGAAACGGGATCAACCCTGGGTTATGGAGCGTTACGAGCAACTGGCTTTATCGAATGAAGTTTATCCGTTTTACGGTGCCATGGATGAGCTTTTTCAGAAGGCAGATATCGCTATTACCCGTGCCGGAGCAAACACTCTTTTTGAGCTGGCAGCATTTGGAGTTCCAGCGCTTGTGATCCCTTATCCTTATGCGGGTGGCCATCAAAGGTACAATGCACAAAGTTTTTCTGAAAAAAGTGGACTGGTCTTTCATGATGAGGATCCTGAGGTGAAGGACTGGCTTGTCGAACATTTGCGGAACGCTATCGAAGATCCAAGATCCCTGGCAGGGATTGCAAAAGCGATTCAAGGGCTCGCGAGGCCCAAGGCCACGGATGATCTTGTTGAAATAGCCCGAAAGTTGATCGAAACTCATGAAGATCGTACACGATAATCTTATTCGCGACAGCCACGCGGCTTATCTGATCGGGATTGGAGGTTCCGGGATGAGCGGGCTTGCGCGTATTTTGAAACATCTGGGTCTTTCAGTTTCCGGTTCTGATTACAAAGAGACACTCGTGACGCAAAGTCTCCGTCGTTCGGGTATCCCGGTCCATATTGGCCAAAAGACCGTAGGATTTGGCGGTGCGGACCTTATTATCTATTCCACCGCGATTGGCAGGGAACATTTAGAACTCAGGGAAGCCCGAAGGCTCGGTCGCAAGGTTCACCATCGGGCTGAAGTACTTGCTTCGCTTTTAAACCACGCCGAAACCTCGATTGGAGTCCTGGGGACGCATGGCAAGACCACAACGTCGGCCATGGTCTCTCACGTGCTGTCACAGATCGGCGCGAATCCCACCTGTTTCGTAGGTAGCGATATGCTCAATTATGACACTAACATTGTGGCAGGTGGCCGCGATTATTGGGTGAGCGAGGTGGACGAAAGCGACAGTTCCCACGAGTTTTATGCGCCTCATTATTCGATCATCACGAACCTCGAACCCGAGCATCTGGACCATTATGGCACCTGGGAGAATTTGACGGATTCGTTCCGCCGCTTCCTTGATCAAGTCCAAGATCCGGGGCTTGTCTCCTATTTTGGCGATGACCCAACGCTAAACATGCTGGTGCGGGAGAGCGGTCGACCGTACGTTAATTTTGGATTTTCCGAGGAATGTGTTTATTCGGCCCAAAATATTTGTCTTCATGCGTTCAGTTCCGAATTTGATCTTTTCGAGTCCGGCCTCTATAGCGCGCACATGAAACTTTCCGTGCCGGGGCGACACAATATCGCTAATGCCCTTGCGACGTTATCCATTTTATTACATTTGGGGTTTGATCTGGATCTGGTCGGTGAGGCACTTGCCACGTTCAGAGGGACGCGACGTCGTATGGAACTCAAAGGACAGACCTCACAATTTCTGGTACTTGATGATTACGCACATCACCCGACCGAGGTCAAGGCGGTATTGCGTGCTCTCCATGAGGCGGGAAAGTACGTGCGTGTTATTTTCCAGCCGCATCGTTACAGCCGCACCAAGAATCTTTACCGGGAATTCGCCCATGCGTTTGATGACGCCGAAGAAGTCGTGCTGACGGATATTTATAGCGCGGGAGAGACCAATCCCGACGGGATCAATGTCAATTTGGTTTATCAGGAAGTTTTAAAGACCGGTCATAAACATGTTTCGGTCGTACGTAAAGAACAGATACTTCCTTACCTTGCAGAGCATCCGCTAAAAGAAGGCGTGATGATCTTCATGGGGGCTGGGGATATCGGAGAGATTGCCAGTGAATTTGTCCATCACCTCGATACCTGCGCTTCGGCGTAGCATTCCACTTGGTTCTTACACTGTCTTGTATAATTATCAACAGGCCAGGCAGCCTATTTGGCTGAGAGTTAAGTTCAAGTTTTTGAACACCACGCGAACTATTTTATAAATAAGGGCGACGCCACTTTTGCAGATGTCGTCCAACTTATTAAGGAAGTCCCAAAGACTGTCTTTCATGCAACCGGAATTACTCTTGAACCCGAAATTCGCATCCCTCAGAAAAATCAAAATCGGCGTGGTGCGCGGCGGCCTTTCGGCTGAACGCCGCATCTCGCTCCGTTCCGGTCGTGCTGTGACCCGCGCTTTCAAACGTGTGGGTATTTCGGCGTTTCCGGTCGATCCTGCCGAGCGGGCGACTTTTTCCAAAAAGATCCGTGAGGCCGATATTCTTTTTATTGCTCTTCATGGCAAAGGAGGGGAGGACGGTGTGCTCCAGAAAGTATTGGAGCGGAAACGCCTCCTCTTCACGGGATCACCTTCTAATGCCTGTGCAAAAAGTTTTGATAAAGGGATCAGCAAATGCCATTTTGAAAGGCTCGGTGTTCCAACGCCGGATTATGCGATTCTCGGTAAAAAAAACTGGCGCAAAATGGCCGCGGCGTTCCCGGTGCCCTATTTTGTCAAGCCACTCGATGGAGGGTCGAGTCAGGGTGTATTCTTAGTTGAAGATTTTCAGAGATCAGCCGAAAAAATAAAACGGTCTCTATTACGGTTTGGAAGGCTTTTAATCGAAAAAAAGATCGTTGGCCGGGAATTAACAGCCGGACTTCTCGGAGATTTGAGACTCCCTGTTGTGGAGGTGAAGCCGTCGCGGCCCTTTTACGATTACAAAGCGAAATATACCAAGGGCATGACGACCTATGAAGTGCCGGCCAAGATCCCAGCGAAAGTCGCCAAAAAGATCCAAGCCATCGCCTACCGGGTTTACCGGGGTCTCGGGCTTAAAGGATTTTCGAGAGTGGACGTGATGTTGGATCGGAAAAACCGACCCTATGTGTTGGAAGTGAACAGTATTCCCGGGCTCACGGAATTCAGCCTCTTGCCAAAAGCGGCGCGATCCGTCGGGATCAGTTTTGAAGAGTTATGTCTGCGCGTTCTTTGGGATGCCTATGAACAAAAAGGAAAGAAATAATTCTCCATGGGTAAGAAAAAGTTCAAAAAAAGTAAAAAAGGATGGCTCATCTCCTCGCTCAGCGCAATGTTCCGCGGAATCGGTTGGCTTTTCTGGAAATTACTTCCGGTTGCAGCGATTGTCGGGATACTAGTCTACGCTGGATTTACCGTGAAGAAGGGTTTGTGCGAGGACCGATGGCTCAGAGTGCAGGAGATCCGGGTTGTTCCACCCGACGTTCTTTCGCCGCAGAGCATCAGTACGCTTGAAGAAAAGATCCTTGGTAAGAATATTTTGCTACTCGATCTAAAAAAGATCGCAGGCACGATCGAGCTTGGCCCGGGAGCACAAAGTGTGCGTGTGATCCGCGAAATGCCGACGACGATACGTATCGAGATTCAGAAACGCAGGCCCATTGCGAATGTGCAACTGAGACCCGGCGGTCCGTACGCGATCGTCGCCGAGGACGGATTTATTATAGAAATTCGTCCGGTCCTCGATCCTGCATGGATCCTTGTCGAGGATTTTAGCGAACCGTTCAGGGAGCCTCGGATTGGCGCGCGTCTCCAGAATAAAGGCTTTGCGGAGGCGTTGCGGTTCATGAAAGTTTTTCGGAGACATGATCTTGCTCGACGCGAGAACGTGACCCGGATCAGTCTGGATCCGAACGGGTATGTTACGATCAGGCTTGGAGAGGGGCCGGATTTTAAGTTGGGTCGAAAAGCATCCGAGTGCATTACCTCCTTGACCAATGCCGTCTATCTTTTAAAGACCGAGCCGCGCGAAAATATCGAATACATGGACCTGCAATACGACCGCGTGGCAGTTAAGAGGAAACAATGAGTCTCCCAGTAAATCCGAAGAACAAATACGTGGTTGTTTACATCGGTACCCGAAAGTTAGTGGTGATGTTGGGGGATACGGGGAGCAGTCATCCACAGGTGCTTCGTCACGAAGAGGTACTGTTCCCGGAAGGGTTTGAAAAAGGATTGGTCTCGAATCTCCAGAGTGCGAGCGCCTCTCTTGAAAAGTTGATGAAAGCGCTCTTACCGCCGGAAATATGGGAACAGGTGTCGGTCTATGTGGTGCTTGGAAATAGCCACTTCAAGATGTACCGGTTCTCAAGTTGCGAATATTATTCTCCCGAACGGCGCACGATCAGTTCACATGAGGTCCAGTCCGTGGTCCAGCAGACGCGCAATGTGGCGACGTTACCCTTAAATGAATCGATCTTGCAAGCTATTCCAGAATCTTTTCTCGTTAATGACATGCCGGCGGTGCGCAATCCCATAGGCCTCGATGCTGAACGGTTGGGCGTGACGCTCCAGATTTACACCATGGAATTTCAAGCCTTTCGTAATATAGCCAAGATCTTTGAGACACTGGATCTTGATGTTGAGGGTTATTTCCCGAAGATTCTGCCGCTTTCCGAAGCTGTGCTGGGTGATGCCGAGAAACAAGAAGGGGGCATGATCCTGGATATTGCGGATGATGCGACACAGATAGTGCTTTGGAAGAACGGTCTTCTGGCCGGAGTGCGGACACTTCCGATGGGCGGACATTATCTTACCCAGTGCCTGGCCAAGGATTGGAATATCGAGGAGCGGGATGCCGAGAAGGTGAAGGAGAAATTTGCGACACTCGATACCCGTGAGCAAGAGAGTGAAGAACTCGTGCCGCTTGTGACGCGTAATGAGAAGGTCCAACAGTCCATCTCGCGCAAGGAGTTCCTTCAGGGATTCTTCAAGCACGCGCATGGATGGATGGCCCAGATCCTGGAATCCGCGGACGGTTTTTTACAAGACGAAAAAGTCCGTTATCCGCATATTCTTTTCACCGGTGGGGCGGTGATGACGGATGGTTTTCTTGAGTGGGTCCAGAAGGAATTTTCGCGCGACGGGAAACTTGGAATTTCGCGCCATGTCGAAGCCCCCCAGAAACTTGTCTGTGATCCATCCATGGCGTCCGCTCTCGGCATGTTTCGCTGGATCATGGCCTACAAGCGTGCTCAAGAGGCCCTTTTCACCCCTCGCGGTTTTATCGCCAAGACCATTGCCGCCGCTCGTGCCTGGATCACCAACTACTTCTAAACTTTTTTGGCTTTTCTTTTCTCCGGTGACCTTCTATAATCACGAGCAACTTTTGTTTTAATTCTATGATAACCAGGGCTGATCCAAGCGAACGCTTTAAATAAGACTTGAGGTTGCCCTTCTTCACTCAATACAACTTTTTCATGTGATTATGACCTTAGTGACAGAACCAATGAAACTTCCCCTTCACGAAGAGCATCTCCAGAAAGGCGCCCGTATGGGTGATTTCGGGGGATGGCTCGTTCCGCTTTTCTACACCAGCATCATGGAAGAACATGCCGCCGTTCGCACTCATGCAGGCCTCTTCGATATTTCCCATATGGGGGAATTTCTGTTCGAAGGCCCCGAAGCGTTAAACTATCTTGAAAAGAACCTTCCGCGGTGCATTACTCCGGTTAAATGGGGTCAGGCGATCTACATGCCGCTTGTCAACGACCAGGGCGGTATGGTGGATGACATCATTGTTTACCGCATGGCGGATCAAAAATTTCTTATCATTGTAAATGCCGGTAATATCAAAAAAGATTTTGCATGGTTCAAGGCTCGTGTAACACAAGGAATGACCCTTACAGATTTGAGCGATGAGCTGGGGCTTTTGGCGCTGCAAGGGCCTTTAAGCCAGACGATCCTTCTAGAGTGCTTCGGGGCTTTTTATAAGAATCTCCGTCGTTTTCATTACAAGGATTTTGAAGGGGGCATCATCGCGAGAACGGGATATACCGGCGAAGACGGCTACGAAATCATGGTTCCCAAGCATAAGCTTAAGCAAATCTGGGATGTGCTCTTCCGTGTGGGGGCTAAACATGGGCTTTTGCCCGTTGGTTTTGGTGCACGTGATACGTTGCGTCTTGAAGCCGCGATGCCGCTTTACGGGCATGAGCTCAATGATGAGATCACGCCGCTTGAAGCGGATCTGGGGTGGGCGATCGATCTCACAAAAGAAGAATTTCCTGGAAGTGCGGTTCTTAAAAAACAAAAAAAGACGGGAATTCTGAAAAAAAGGGTCGGCCTTGAAATGATCGAGCGCGGCATTCCACGACAGGGTTTTGAGATCCAAAAGGACGGCAAAACGATCGGAGCGGTCACAAGCGGTAGTTTCATTCCGACCACGGGCAAGAATATCGGTATGGCTTATGTGACGGCGACGGAGGCAAAGACTGGTAACGTGATTGATGTGATCGTGCGCGGGAAATCCGTCAAAGCCGTTCTGGTTTCACTACCTTTTTACAGGAGAAAAGGGTAGAATAAACACATTTCACTGCTGAAATTTTCTGACATTTTCAACCGGAGGCAATCATGGATTTTCCTGAAAATTTGCGTTATACCAAAACCCACGAATGGATCACTGTCGGAGGCACAAAGGCCAAAGTCGGTGTCACCGAATACGCGCAAAAAGAAATATCGGATGTTGTGTTCGTGGAGTTGCCGAAACAAGGCCAGGCTGTTCAGCAGGCCAAAATGGCGGCGGTCGTGGAGTCCGTCAAGGCGGCGTTCGATATTTACGCACCGGTCTCCGGCAAGATCACAGATGCGAACAAAGCTCTCGAGTCGAATCCGGCTCTTATCAATCAAAGCCCTTACACGGAGGGTTGGATCTTTGAGCTGGAGCTTTCCAACCCTGCGGAGATGAACACTCTTATGACGGCTGCGCAGTACCATGAGGTTGTCCAGCAAGCTCCCAAACACTAAATCGAAAAGTCCTCATGCCTTACCTCTCGCTTACAGAAGAAGAAAAAAAAGCCATGCTCGGCCAGGTCGGTGTTCGTTCATTTGACGATCTGATCATGGATATCCCGGCCTCGTTGCGTGATCCCAAGATCAATCTTCCGTCTTCATTGAGCGAACCCGAGGTCCAGGATCTGATCTCAAAACTCGGTCGTAGGAACACCACGACCCGGGATGCCCTTTCATTCCTTGGCGCCGGAAGCTATGAGCATTTTATTCCTGCGGCAGTGTTTGAGATCATCGGACGCCAGGAATTTCTCACGGCATACACGCCGTATCAGTCCGAGGCTTCGCAAGGGACTTTGCAGGCCATTTATGAATATCAAAGCCTTATGACGGAATTGACGGGTCTGGATGTCTCCAATGCTTCCCATTATGACGGCGCTACGAGTCTTGCCGAAGCCGCATTGGTCACATTAAGACACACAGATCGTCCCAAGCTTCTTGTCGCGCGTTCCGTGCATCCTCATTACCGGGAAACAATACGCACTTATCTTGCGGGAACGCCTTATAAAGTCGAGGAATTCGGTTTTGACGAAAAAGGGAATTTCGACCGTGAAGAGTTCTTCGCGAAACTTAATGCGGATGTGGCCGGTGTGATCTTCCAGACGCCGAATTTTTTCGGCAATATAGAAGATCTTGAAGGCGTAAGTGAAAAGATCCGCGCAAACGGTTCTCTCATGATCCTCACTGCCAACCCATTGTCGCTTGGTCTTTTAAAGTCGCCCGGCGAATGGGGCGCAGACATTGCGGCGGGGGAAGGACAGCCGCTCGGTCTCCCCATGGAGTTCGGGGGTCCTTATTTGGGTTATTTTGTAACTTCAAAGGCGCTAATGCGGCGTATTCCAGGTAGACTTGCAGGCCTTACCCAGGACGCGGACGGGAAGCGAGCATTCTGTCTTACGCTTCAGGCACGCGAACAACATATCCGTCGCGAACGCGCAGGATCCAATATTTGCAGCAATCAGGCGCTTTGTGCTTTGGCCGCGTGCGTTTACATGACGCTTCTTGGTAAGAATGGTATTCGCGAGATTGCTGAGATCAACTGGGATCGGGCAACTTATTTGCGGCAGAATATCGCAAAGCTCAAGAATTTTGAAGTGGATTCTACACAGTCTATTTTTAATGAATTTCGGGTCAAGTCGAATAAACCGTTCGCGAAGATCGAAGAGAAGCTGATGGCCCAGGGAATTTTCCCAGGCGTTGCACTGGAGCGCTTTTATCCCGAGCTTAAGGACCAATTCCTTGTCTGTGTCACAGAGACGAAATCCAGAGAGAATCTTGACTGGTTTGTGGAGGCCTTGGCTAAATGTTGATCTCCCAGGACGATCGTCTCAGTTTTGAAAAGAGCAAGCCGGGCCGCAGGGCGGTGAGCCTTCCCAGGGAGCGTTTCTCTGGCGAAGATTCTCTTAAAAGTATTCCAAAAAGCCTTTTGCGTCAGACTCCCATCGGATTCCCGGAACTCAGTGAGCTCGATATCGTCCGGCATTTTATCAATCTTTCCCGTAAGAATTTTTCCGTGGACACACATTTTTATCCGCTCGGAAGTTGTACTATGAAATACAACCCCAAAGTGAACGAATGGGCGGCCCGGCAGGAGAAATTCACAGCTTTGCATCCGCTTCAGGCCGAAGCAACCGCGCAGGGGATGTTTCAAATTCTCTGGGAACTTGAAGAAAGCCTGAAAGAGATCTCGGGAATGGACCGGTTCACACTGCAGCCCGCAGCAGGGGCTCATGGGGAGTTGACAGGGATGATGCTTGTCCGGGCCTATCACGCTTCCCGGGGCGGGCCCACGCGCACCAAGGTGCTTGTCCCGGATTCCAGCCACGGGACCAATCCCGCGAGTGCCGCGCTTTTCGGATATCACGTAGTCGAGATCAAATCCAATAGTCATGGGTGCGTGGATCTGGAGGATTTGAAGCGACATCTTGACGAACATGTGGCGTGCCTTATGCTCACAAATCCGAACACGCTCGGGCTTTTTGAAAAAAACATTCTCGAGATTACGAAGCTCGTGCATCAGTATGGCGGGCTTCTTTATTACGATGGCGCGAACCTCAATCCACTGCTTGGGATCGCGCGGCCGGGGGATATGGGCTTTGACATTATTCACATCAATCTGCATAAAACTTTTTCCACGCCACACGGCGGCGGCGGGCCCGGGGCAGGGCCTGTGGGCGTGAAGAAGCATTTGATGCCGTTCCTTCCCGGTCCTCTTGTGGAAAAGACAAAAAAAGGTTTCGAGTGGGCGTCCCCAAGCCCGCGATCGATCGGCCGCGTGAAGCTTTTTCATGGAAATGTCGGGATTATGATACGCGCCTACGCCTATTTGAAAACACTCGGTAAAGAGGGCCTCCGAAAAGTGAGCGAAGCGGCGATCCTGAATGCCAATTACATGAAAGAAAATCTTAAGGACACTTTTAAAGTTGCGACAGAGGGGCCGTGCATGCACGAGTTTGTCCTTTCGCTGAAGTCCTTTGCCGCTCAAGGTGTTCATGCTGGGGATGTGGGCAAGCGTCTTTTGGATTTCGGTTTTCACGCGCCGACGGTCCACTTCCCGCTGGTTGTGCCTGAGGCCCTCATGATTGAACCCACGGAGACTGAGTCCCGTGAAACGATGGACCTTTTCATTGAGGCGATGAAAGAAATCGCCCACGAGATTGTAACCGATCCGGAAAAGGTGAAAAGTGCGCCCCATACGCTTCTGGTGCGTCGTCCCGATGACGTCCTCGCTGCGCGCAAGCCTATTCTCTCCTACCGCGATCAAATCCGAGAAAAAGTACTGTTAGCTGAAGCTGTGGTATGAACTGGAGTTTGTTTCCCACGATCAGCGCGCCGATGCCGATTCAAATGGCGCTCGATGAGCTTCTTTTTGAATTCCAAAAGAAAAAAACCCAGGCCCCTATCCTTCGATTCTATGTTTCGTCTGCTCCATGGATCAGTGTGGGGTGTTCCTTCCGGGATACTGCGGCTCTTTCGAAGTCCGATCTGATCCTTAAGAATCCCCAGGTACCGGTCTGCGGACGCGTTACGGGCGGAGGCTGTGTACTTCATGGACAGGACCTGATCTTTTCGTTGATTGCTCGTTATGACGGGGGACAGGTATCGTTTTCCGCAGAAAGAGAACTCGTTGCAGGAAAAAGCGTCCGTGTCTTTTTATCTTCCACTTGCACAAGTTACGCGAAGATCCATGAGAGTGTTAGAATAGGACTCCAAACGTGTGGTCTTGATTCTAAATTCTATTCTCTGGAGGACGAACTTCCCAAAGGGAACGACTGTTTTGATTTTCCGGTGGAAAGTGATCTCTCCTGGAATGGGAAAAAGATCGCCGGAGGTGCGCAAAAGCGCTCCGAGGGCGTGCTCTTGCACCATGAATCGATCTTAATCCCGTCGGGTGTTGAGGTGGGGGATTTGATGGCTGGAATCAAACAAGGACTTGAGGCGGTCTTTAATTCATCGATTCAAAAGACAAACTTGGATCCTGAAATTTATTTTCAAGCGGAAAGGAAAGCCATGAGTCGTGAAGAAGTAGGGCACATTTAAATGTGTCCTACTTTTAGCTCCTCGTGGCTCTGAAAAATGGAAGAATCCGGAAGTTTTCTTAAAAAGATCGAAAGTATTCTTGAAAAAGACCCAAGCTATAAGTTTGAGGCCTACACGTTCGTTCTGGCCGCGCTTCATGATACTGTTAGCGGGCTCAAGAAGCCCCGGCACGTCACCGGAGAAGAACTCGCACTTGGGATACGCAAATACGCACTTGATCAGTTCGGTCCTATGGCCCAGACAGTGCTCCATTATTGGGGGATTCGGACGACACTTGATTTCGGGAAAATCGTTTTTGCTTTGATCGAAGTTCAACTTCTCAGCAAACAACCCGGGGACAAACTCGAAGATTTTGATAAGGTCTACGATTTCGAAGAGTCCTTCGGAAAATATAAGATTGAAGACGAGTAATTGAAAAAAGTCTGCCGTGCTCTGCTTGCCATGCCGGGATCATAAGATGAAAGACCTTCTTGCAAATTTGAATGCTTCCCAGAAAGAGGCCGTCTGCTGGCCTCCGGTCCGGCCGCTGCTTATCTTGGCCGGGGCAGGAAGCGGGAAGACGCGCATTCTCACGCACCGGATCGCGTACCTGATCGAGCATGGTGTGCCGGCTTTTAACATTCTCGGCGTCACATTTACGAACAAGGCCGCTCAGGAAATGCGTAACCGCATCGAAAAACTCGTTGCCCAACGGGTTTGGGTGAGTACATTTCATTCCACCTGTCTTCGAATCCTTCGCCAGGACGGGCCCGCGATGGAACTCGACCGGAATTTTATCATCTACGACGAGTACGATCAGCTCCAGGTTATCAAGGAATGCGTTGCGGAACTCAAACTGAACGAGAAAGATGTAAATCCTAAGGCCGTGCGTGAGGAGATCCAGCGCTCGAAAGATTACCTTGTTTCTCCCACGCAGTATTTGTCGAAAGCGATGGATCTTTTTGAGGATTCTGTGGGCAAGGTCTATCAGCTTTATGAGACCCGGATGAAACGGCTCAAGGCGTGTGATTTTGGGGATCTGATCATGAAAACCGTGGTGCTTTTTGACAAGAATCCCCAAGTGCTCAAAACCTGGCAGGACCGTTTCCAGCATATCCTGATCGATGAGTATCAGGATACAAACCACGCGCAGTACCGTTTTGTGAAGCTTCTGGCTTCTGCGAGGCGCCAGATCACTGTTGTTGGGGACCCGGACCAATCTATTTACGCTTGGCGAGGAGCCGATATTAAAAACATCCTCAATTTTGAGGCCGATTACCCGGAATCCGGGGCGATCCGCATGGAGCAGAACTACCGTTCCACGCCCGTGATCCTTGATGCGGCGAACCATTTGATCAGGAACAATCAGATGCGCAAGCCCAAGGCACTTTGGACCGAGCAAAAGGGCGGTGCGAAAATCGAGCTTTTTAACGCGGAGGACGAGATTACGGAGGCCAAGTACACAGTCGGTAATGTTCTGAAATACAAAGCGCAAGGCCGGAGTTTTGCCGACCAGGTAGTCTTTTATCGTGTTCATGCCCAGTCACGTGTTCTTGAGGAGGAGTTGATGCGGGCCAATATTCCTTACAAAATTGTGGGGGGCACGCGGTTCTATGACCGGAAAGAAATTAAAGATGTGATCGCGTATCTCCGGATCGTGGCATACCCGCATGATGAGGTGAGTCTCAAGCGCATAATTAATGTCCCGACGCGCGGGATCGGGAAAAAAGCGATGGAAACCCTGGAGGCGGAAGTTCGGGGGAGGACATGGGAGGAGGTTTTGCAGGATCTTCCCAAAGTACATGGGCTGACGCCTAAGGTTCAAAAATCTCTCGGCGCGTTTTACGCATGGTTCACGAAGCTCCGGAAAAAGCAGGATGAAATGACAATCCATGAGATTCTCGAGAGGATTCTTGAGGATACAGGGTATGTCGCAGCGCTCGAAGCTGAACGTACGCCGGAGGCGCAAGCCCGGCTTGAGAATATTGAGGAATTTTACAGCGTGATCGAGGATTTTGTGGAGCGTTTTGTCGATACTCAAAATAGTGACATCGTCTCGTTGTCTGTACGATCTTCTCGCGAAGCCGAGAGCGGCGAAAAGCAATCTCAGCTAGCGTCATTCCTCGATTCTATCGAATTAGTCACCGATCTTGATGCGTGGGACCAGGGGACGAACGTGCTGACACTTATGACGCTCCATACGGCCAAAGGCCTTGAATTTCCGATCGTCTACATGGTCGGGCTGGAGGAGGGGATCTTCCCGCACATTAATTCCTATCTGGGGCCGTCGGATGATCTTGAAGAAGAGAGGAGGCTCTGTTACGTCGGTATCACGCGTACCCGTGAAAAATTGCATCTCTCCTATGCCACTCAGCGGCGCATGTACGGCGCGACGCATCACAATCTTCCGTCCAGGTTCCTGAACGAGATCCCGACCAGCCTCTTTGATGTCTGTGCCATGCATTCCGGCGGCGGTTATCGGGACGAAGATGAGGACCAGGACAGAACGGGGCATTCCATCCATGACACCGTCATCGAATTTGATGACGACCTGCCCCCCTCATCCTCAGGACGTTCCAGCGGCCGCTATTCTCGCTGATCCGGCTCAATTCCAGAGGCTTGGTTCCTGGCGTCAAAAAGCTGTTTCCAATAGGGAGTTTGGCCGTTAAAATGCCCGCCATGAAGATCCTCAAGAAGCGCACTCTCGGATTCTGGGAACGGTTTTTTTATTCTCTTGTCATGTGGGGCGGAACGGTTTTCTTAACACTCTTTTTCTCGCTGCTCGATCTTTTCGTCGCTCTCCCTTTGTCGCTTCTTTTTGACTGCGGGACGCAGCGGATGATCCATCAGAATTCAATCCGATGGGCACGGTCAATCATCGGATTTAGTCCCATTTGGCGTATTGTTGTGATCGGTCGTGAACATCTTCAAAAGGGGAAGCATTACATCATTGTTGCCAATCATCAAAGTCTCCTGGATATTCTGGCTGTTTGTGCCGCATTGCCGATCAATTTCAAATTTCTCGCAAAACGCGAACTTTTTCAAATACCGTTTATGGGTTGGTCTATGGCCGCGGCAGGTTATGTGCCGGTGGATCGGGGAAGTCACAAAAGCGGCCGCGAGGCCATTCATCGGATCACCCGGGTCCTTAAAAAAAGTGTGAGCGTCCTGCTTTTCCCTGAAGGTACCCGGAGTCCGGACGGGAAGATCCACGCATTCAAGATGGGCGCATTCAAACTTGCACGTGACAATAATGTTGAAATCCTTCCGGTCGTGATCGATGGGACCGGACAGGCGCTTCCCAAAAGATCCTGGTTCATTAAAAAGAAAAGCACCTTTATTGTTTTGGTCGGAAAGCCGGTGTCCTTGGAAGATTTCGCGGACGGTTCTGTGGAGGAAGCCAAGGAAAAGATTCGGCATGAGATGATCGCACAGCTTGCGCGGATCCGGCACGGGAAAGATGTGTGATGAAAATACTTACGTTGAATACCTGGCAGGAACGCGGACCGTGGCGCGACCGTTGGAAGCTTATTTTAAGGGGGCTTAAGAAATACGATGCTGACATCATTGCTTTCCAGGAAGTTTTCAATATGGACTGGGCCCGGGAGATACACGAGCGGAGTGGATACCCCTATTTTGCCGTGAGCGGCGAGCATTCCGGGTTGGTCTTCCTTTCAAAATTCAGACCTGGCGAACAGGAATGTCTGGTGATGAAGACGAAATCACCGACCGAGGATTATCTTCGCTATGTTTTTTATGTTCGAGTCGATACGGGTAAGGAGAGGGTGGCTCTTTTTAATACACATCTTTCATGGAAGGCTGATGAGAATGAAATCCGCATGAAGCAAACGTTAGAGCTTGAAGCGTTTGTACAAAAGAAGTCCGGCGATCTCCCCGTGTTGCTCATGGGAGATCTTAATGCGGGGCCAGAGACGCCCTCCGTTAGTTATCTTCGAGAGACGCTGAAGTGGTGTGATACCTTTGGGACGAAGAATCCGGGCGATCCCGGATTTACCTGGGATTACCGGAATCCTTACGCGGAGGCGGAGCGTGAGAAGATGGCGGAGCGACGCATCGATTTTATTTTTATCCGTGAGCAAACCGGACCATTCGAAAAGGTCCTTTCATCGCGTTTGGTATTCAACGAACCTTCTCCAGAGGGCGTTTATCCATCGGATCATTTTGGCGTGATGACCGAGTTCAGCGATCAGCGGAATGGGAGCAAGTGCTATGGAAATTGCAGATAAAGCGAAAGAATATCAGGGGATAAGAAGAAAACTGACACTTTTTCATCTCATCCTTACGCCTTCGCTTCTCGGGATCCTGATCGCGAGCGGGTGGACGTTCGAGATGCGAGGAAACGCCGTCGTGTTGGCTGGGGTAAGTGACTGGGGTGTTGTAGCGGTCTATTTTGTCCTTTTTTCCCTTTTTTTCCTGATCTTCGATTTGCCGCTTGCATTCTATTCGGAATTTATGCTGGAGCATCAATTCGGGCTTTCGAACCAGAGTTTTGGTCAGTGGTTTTGGGATTTTGGGAAAAAGACCCTGCTTTCGTCCATTCTGTCGCTCGGGCTCCTGGAATGTCTTTATTGGATTATCCGTGTCGATTCTGCGCATTGGTGGGTTTGGGCATGGGCGGCTTACGCGTTTGTGAGTTATATTCTCGGTAAAGTCTTTCCGGTGCTGATCGTGCCGCTTTTTTACAAATATGGCAGGCTCGAGAACAAGGAACTTGAGACAAAAGTTCTGAAACTTGCTGCTCGTTTTGATATGCCGGTGGAAAATGTTTATTCGCTCAATTTAAGCAAAACGACCAAAAAGGCAAACGCCGCATTCATGGGGATCGGGAGGACCAAGCGAGTGGTTTTGAGCGACACGTTGATCCAGAACTTTACGCACCCCGAAGTTGAAGTGGTCGTGGCGCATGAACTGGGCCACTACAAACACCACGATGTCTGGCGGCTTTTAGCCTTTGGACTCGTGGCCTCGCTTATCGCGTTTGCCGCCGGATTTTTAGGAATGAACACACTTGCATCTGCGTTGTCTTTGAATTCTGTTGCGGATGTGGCTGGCTTGCCGCTGTTGTTCTTGATCTTTTATGTCGTCAATCTGGTCCTGACGCCGGTCATGAACGCTTATTCCAGGCGGCGGGAGCGGGCGGCGGATATTTTTGCATTGGAAGCACTTGAAAACGGGGAAGTTTTCATTTCGTGCATGAATAAATTGGGCGGGCAGAATCTCTCGGATCCGGAGCCGCCGGCATGGTATGAATGGTTTTTTTACGATCATCCATCGATCGCCAAGCGTGTTGAAATGGCAAAGAAGCTGGATGGGGGGATAGCGGATGAAGGATAACAAAAAGGGTCGGGAAACGGCAACCGGAGATCGGGCGGTGAAAAACCATAGCGCTGTCTTTTATTTATTGTCTGCCATCACAGAGGTTAAGTGGGGCACGCTTTTCTTGATGTTATGTTTGTTGTTTGCCGCGAAAGGTTATGCTGCCATAAATGATGATGATCGCGGCAAGGAGGCTGTAGAGCGCCGTCAAAAGATCGAAATTGAAAAATTTTATTCCGGAAAAAGTGGGAAGGCGCCGATGACGCCCATGGCCATCGAGCTTTATAATGACGCGATCAAGTTTTTCGAGAAGAATGAATTCGAACTGGCTCGCGAAGCACTCAACGAATCGCTTTCGTTGGAACCGCGAAATGCCCTGGCTTTGGAACTTTTGGGTGAGATCGAGAATCTCCAGCAGAATTTTAAAAAGGCTGAAAATTATTACAAACAAAGTTATCTCGTGAATCCTTCGCCGCGTTTGCGTCAGAAGATCGAAAAGATCCAAAAAGAGAATTCAGTCGAAAAAAATCTCGATACTTATGACGAAGAACACTTTATCATTAAATACCGCAAAGGCGAACAGGGCTACGAGGGGTATTGGCTGAAAAATCTTTTGCGGGACACTTACCGTCAGATTTCGCAGGACTTCGGTGCCTATTTCAACCACAAGACCACCGTGCTTTTTTATTCCGGGAACGAGTTCCACAATGTAACTGGACAGTCCCAATGGGTCGGCGGGCTTTACGATGGAAAGATACGGCTTCCGTCCTATCGTCAGGGTTTTAGAGAGCTTGATTTACGCGCGACCACGGTCCACGAGATGACACATGCATTCGTCGCTTTCTTGAGCGGAATGCGCGCTCCCGCCTGGATCCATGAGGGTTTGGCCCAATATGAGCAGAACAAGGTCCAGCCGGTGAACACGGCCGTTTTCGCCGCGGCGGTTCGAACAAAGACTCTTATGCCGATGAATCGGCTGCTTTCCGAGAATTTGCAAATGAACAAAATGGATCCGCTGGAGGTCGCGCTCTTTTATCAGGAGGTCTTCATACTTGTCAGCTATATGGTTGAGCACTTTCAGATGTATCGTATAAAGGAGCTCCTTTTGAAGTTCAAGGAAGGGAAACCCGCGGAACAGGCGATCGAGGAAGCGTTTGGGATTTCGACCACACAATTGGAGCATGAATGGCTTGCCACGATAAAATAAAAGCTTCTCCGGGAATGTGTCGATCCTCAACGCCCCGGGTGTGTGAAATTTCAAACACCCGGGGTGTAAAAGCAGTAAGGGAAATCAGGACGGACGGGCCGTTTTGTTATCGGTACCGGTTGGAAGACACGGAGCTGCTGGCGTCGGTCAAGGCGCTCGGGATTCTAATGCCGGTCGTTGTGACAAATGCCAAGCGTCCAGTCGTGATTGCGGGCCATAAACGTTTTCATGTGGCGCAGGCTTTAAAGATGAAGAAAATGCCTGTGCTTGTCGCGGAGAAAATGGAGATGAAAGACGCTTTTCTCTTGAACCTTGTTTCTAACTGGAAGCAAGGGTGTCCGGACATGGACCGGGCCCAGGCACTTGAGATGGCGGTCAAGGAATTCCATTTTCAAGAGGACGAAATCCTTTCGGTTGTGATGCCTCTTCTCGGACTTTTGGAAGATAAGACCGTTCTGGAGTTTTATCAAAGGGCCAATCAATTCTCTCCGTCATTTAAGAACTTTGTTGCGGACGGACAGTTACCGCTTCGGGGGATTCTGCCCTTTTTGAAATTCTCAAAAAACGACCAGGATTATTTCGCCAAAAATATCGGAGCTAAAATAAAGCTGACGAGTTCCCAACTGCTTCAGGCAGGAGAGTGGCTGTCAGATATCATGAGAGGGACGGGGAAATGTCTCCGGGAGCTCTGCAAGGAGCATAAGGTTCTCGCGAAGTTGGACGTGCGAGGTATGGATCCGCGCACTAAAGCGGATCTGTTTTTTGCCTGCGTCAAGCGGCTGCGTTTCCCCGAGTATTCGCTTTATCTCAAAACATTCGAAGAATGCCGGTCAGATATTTTTCACGATGCCAAAGAGCTTCGTTTAGAGCCTGTTCAGGGGTTTGAAGAACCGGGGTTTGAGCTTCACGCGCGCATAAAGACCCCGGCGGAGTTTGATCGACTTCTCCAGAAACTTTCATTGAAGCGTTCTTTACTTAACTCGTTGTTTGAAATCGCGTTGTGATTCCTATACAATACTCGCCTCAGTGACCTTTGTATGAGAAAAATCCTTTTGGCAGCATTCATTATTTGGGGTGTTTTTGCTCCCGTCCTTCAGGCCGAGGAAGTCCGTGTGTCTGCTAGCCTGAACAAGCATTCGGTGCAGGTCGGAGAAGAAGTTCGGCTCAGTATTCGCGTGACCGGGCAGAGCATGAATCTTCAGGCTCCGAGACTCCCTCAACTTGACGGTTTTGAAACTTACTATACCGGTCGCGCTTCGCACATCTCGGTCATTAATGGGGTGTCTTCCGCGAGCGTTGAATTCAGCTACACGCTGATTTCCCAGCGGGCTGGGAAATTTACACTGAGTCCCGTTGAAATCCAGGTGGGGCAGGATATTCTCCGGACGGAGCCACTTGAAATCGAAGTGTCGGGAAGTCAGAGCCAGATGCCAAGGACGCAG